>DASRLB010000521.1:0-2150 GCA_035648695.1 Acidobacteriaceae bacterium
CTCGACGAAGACGCCGCCCACGACGCCGCGCTCGTCGTCTCCGACATCGCCGTCTCCAGCGACTTCCACGTCGCCATGTGCGAAGCCATCTACAACGACTTCAACGACTCCCAGTATCACAACCACGCCCCGATCCGCCTGCTCTACATGCTCGGCGCGGCCACCTATCAGGTCGAATCCGGCAAGACCGACCAGCAAGACACCAACCTTTACGCCCTCCACAGCGTCCTGAAGGGCTATGCCGCCATCCTCCGCGCCAAGCCGACCGCCCACGACAAAGAGCTTGACGAGCTGGCCAAACTCGACGCAAAAAATAAACTCGCCGATTACATCGCAAAGAAAAACTGCAAGTAACCCGCGTTACGATAGACATGTGAACGCTAAACTGCACTTCCTGGATCCTGCCGCTTTCCAAACCCCGCTGCTCGCGGTCTTTGCCGTCGACATCTCCATCGGCAAGGACGCCGAAGCGCACCCCGCAGTGCTTTCCACCTCCGACGCCATCGCCCACGCCGCCGCCCGCTGGATCGCCTCCGGCGAATTCAAAGCCGCCGTCGCCGAGACGCTGCTCCTCCACTCGCCGGACGGCGTCAAGGCCGAACGCCTGCTCGTCATCGGCCTCGGCAAGGCAAAATCCCTCACCGTCCACGAGGTCCGCAAAGGCGCGGGCGTCGCCGTCCGTTTCGCCAAGCCCCGCGGCATCCGCGACCTCGCCATCGCCTTCCCCGAAGACAAGGCCCTCGACGACGAGCACATGGACACCCTGCCCTGCGGCCTCACCGCCCGCGCCATCATCGAGGGCGCTACGCTCGCCGAGTTCGACATCGACATCTACCGCAGCGACCGCAAGGACCTCAGCGTCCACTCGGTCAGCATCATCGCGCACGAAAACGACAAAAAGTCGCAGACCGAAATGCAGCACGGCTTCGACCGCGGCCTCATCATCGCCGACTCGCAAAACTTTGCCCGCACCCTCGTCAATGAGCCCGGCAACGTTTTGACTCCCACGGAACTTGGAAGGCGGACTTCCGCCATGTGCGCGGAGTTCGGCCTGCAGTGCGAGGTCCACTCCTGGGACAAGATCAACGAGCTCAAAATGGGCGCCCTCGCCGCCGTCGCCCAAGGCTCGTCCGAACCGCCCGCCCTCATCGTCATGCGCTACGAGCCCGCCAACGCCGCGCCCGGCGGCTCCGTCCTTGGCCTCGTCGGCAAAGGCATCACCTTCGATACCGGCGGCATCTCCATCAAGCCCGCCGAAAACATGGACAAGATGAAGTACGACATGGCCGGCGCCGCCGCCATGATCGGCGCCATGCGCGCCATCGCGCAACTGAAGCCCGCGGTCCGCGTCCTCGCCATCGTCTGCTCCGCCGAGAACATGCCCGACGGCCACGCCTTCAAACCCGGCGACGTGGTCACAGCGATGTCCGGCAAGACCATCGAAATCATCAACACCGACGCGGAGGGCCGCCTGGTCCTGGCCGACGGCCTACACTACGCCAAAACGCTCGGCGCGACACACCTCATCAACGCCGCCACGCTTACCGGAGCCATCGGCGTCGCGCTTGGCCTGCTCAACGCCGGCCTGTTCTCCAACGACGACGCCACTGCCCAGCGCTTCCTTGACTGCCTGCCCGTCTCCGGCGAAAAATTCTGGCGCCTGCCCTGCACCGACGATTACCGCGACCAGATCAAGTCCCAGATCGCCGACATCATGAACACCGGCAGCTCCCGCTACGGCGGCGCCACCACAGCCGCGATGTTCCTCAAGGAATTCGTCGGCGATACCCCCTGGATCCACCTCGACATCGCCGGCACAGCCTGGATCGACGAACAAAAAGCCTGGCAATCCAAGGGCCCCTCCGGCGTAGCCATCCGCTCGCTCATCGAGTGGATCCACAGCTACGCCACTTAACGCATTCCTCGCAACTCGAAACTCGTAGCTCGTAGCTGAAAAAGAACCCGCTCTCCTCCGCACCCGCACGCCTCAAGCGCTGCGTTGACACCGCACCCGCTTCTCCATAGACTTACGCTTCAAAGGCATCCATCTCCACGCTGCTCCATCACAGGACTGCTACCGATGACACGTTCCCTCCGCCTCCTGCTCGCTCTGTCTCTGTCCACCGCCGCCTTCGCCCAGACTCCCACCC
>DASRLB010000522.1:0-11228 GCA_035648695.1 Acidobacteriaceae bacterium
GCGGTGCTGGGAGGGTTTGCGAAGGCGCCGCGGTTTGTGGGCTATGCCGACCCGCGCGAGGCCCTGGCGGCGCGGCTGTACAAGACGCGATTTCCGCGCCGGGGCGTGCATGTGGTGGAGCAGGGCGCGGCGCTGCTGGCAGAGGCGGTGGGGGTAGAGCTTGCCCCGGCGTTTGTCGAGCTGCCGCGCGAGGAGTGGGCAGAGAATTGGGCGGCGGAAGAGGTGGCGGCACGTCCGATGTGCGTGCTGTCCGCGGGTGGAGGATGGGGGGCGAAGCAGTGGCCGGTAGAGCGGTTCGGCGAGCTGGCGAAGGTGTTGCGGGGACGCGGGTTCGACGTAGTGGTGAACGCGGTGCGGAAGGATGATGCGATCCCGCTGAAGGTCGTTGCCGCGAGCGACGGCGCGGCGCGGATGGTGGTGTGCAATGTGTCGGGATTGCTGGCGCTGATGCGGCGGACGGATTTGCTGGTCGGCGGAGACACCGGGCCGACGCACCTGGCGGCGATGCTGGGAGTTCCGGTGGTGGGGCTGTATGGGCCGACCAATCCGGCAAGAAATGGGCCGTGGGGGCCGGGGGTTTGCAGGGTCCTGCGGCATGTATCGTCGGTGACCAGCCATAAGAAGGTGGAGGCGATCGATCGGGGGTTGGGAAGGATTGACATAGCGGAGGTGGTGGAGACGGTACAGGAGCTAATAAGGGAATGACCGGACCTTGAGCTCATGGTCTAATCAGTTTTTCTCGCCTCGCTTCAACACCTGTGATGAAATCGGCCCGACGGGAAGCATCTCGACGAGGGCGACGACGAAACACGCGCCCACGACAATGCGACTAACTGCCTATAGGCTCGCTGTCCGCAAGTTCTTCTTATCCATGTTTCCATCGAGCCAATAGAACGCCTTTAATGGAAAAGCGCGGGAAGGTGCCTGTTTCCCTGCACTACGCGCTCGATGCGTACCACGTCGCCGTCGATCCAGAACAAGATGACGTAGCGCCCCACCACGCCGAGCCGTGCATCGGAGCCAACGTCAGGACGCAACTGGTACAGAAGCGGCCCCTGGCCGATGCGATCAATCTCGGCGCGTATCTCTCGAATGAAGGTCACAGCGCGACGTGGGTTGTCCGCAGCAATGTAAGCCGCGATCTCGTCCAGGTCTTCCTCTACGTCCAGCGAGTATTCGATACGCATCAGTCGATCGAGCCCGCCCCGTCAGCGATCGCCTGATACTTTCGCTCAAGGCGATCCATCACCTCGTCGGCTGGCACGTAGCGGCCGTTCTTGTCGCGGGCGGCTTTCCAGACGCGACGCAGCTCCTCGACACCGTTCTGCTGGAGCTGGCGCTTGTGGCTCCAGTCGCGCAACGCCTCGCGCACAACTTCACTCGAAGAGGAATATTCGCCGGCATCCACCGCCTGGCGCAGCGAAGCGACCATTTCCGGGGGAAGCGCAATAGAGATTTTTTCGATGGATGACGGCATAAGACCTCCGGTAGGAATCATTCCTACCAAGTGTACCGGCGCTCCGATGGGGCTGTCCATTTCTGCACGCGCAGAGAGCGGAGTCCTGCGGAGCGGGATTGCTCCCAACTCCGAGCTGCCAGCTGCCAGTTGAGTGTGTTCCGGCGATGTTTGAGAGAATGGAGGGATGGGTTCAGAAAAAACGACTTGGCAAAAGATCGCGCGGCGGATTCGGGTCCCGCTGGGATTTGTTGTGGCGGCGGTGTTTCTGGTGTTTGCGGAGCCTAGCCGGCGGTCGCTGGTGTGGAGTTTGCTGCTGGTCGTTCCCGGGGTTTGGCTGCGGGCGTATGCGGCGGGGTATGTGAAGAAGAATGCGGAACTGACGGTCACCGGGCCGTATGCCTATACGCGCAACCCGCTGTATCTGGGCTCGATGAGCATTGCGTTTGGGTTTGCCGTCGCCGCCGGCGGCTTTACTACCACCCGCTGGTGGCTGGTGGTGTTGCTGGTGGGGATGTTCCTGGCCATCTATGTACCGACGATTTTGTCGGAAGAAACGTTCCTGCGGGCGACGTTTGCGGAGTTTGCGGCGTATGCAAAGCGCGTCCCGAGGCTGCTGCCGCGCTTGACGCCGGCGCGGTTCGGGGCGGTGGCGGGGAGGTTCTCCGGTGAGCGTTATCTGCATCATCGCGAGTACAATGCTGGCATGGGCGCAGCCGCGATTTATGCGGTATTGATCCTTAGAATGTACGGGGATTCCATAGCCCGGATGCTGCTGTTTCGCGGGAAGTGACAAGGGTCCGAAGACGCGGAGCCAAGGGGACCGTCCAATTCAAGAGGAGCACGCGATTTGAGGATTTTTGCACGCTGGATTGCGGTGGCTTCCCTGCTGGTTGGCGGTGCGGTACACGCGCAGATTTTTTCCAAGCCCGCGCCGGTCGTGCAGAAGCCGATCCCGGTCCTGACGCCTCCGCCGCCGGGGTTTACCTATCTGCCCAAGGAGACGCTGACGTTTTCAGTCGACTGGCGAGTATTTACCGCCGGGACCGCGGTGTTTCACCTGGAGCAGGTCGGAGACGCGGAGAAAATTACGGCGACCGCCGACACCAGCGGCGCTGTCAATATGCTGTTTCCGGTGATCGACAGGTTTCAATCGGGCTTCGATATGAAGACCGGATGCTCGACCGGGTTCAACAAACAGATTCAGGAGGGCCGGCGCAAAATTTCGAGCGAACTGACGTTCGACTATGCGCACGGTAAGCAAAATCAGTATGAGAAGAACCTGGTCAAGGGCACCGCGACGCAGAAGCAAGCGAATGTTCCCGCGTGCGTGACGGATTCTCTGTCGGCGATTTTTTACGCGGCGTCGCAGCCGATGGTGGTGGGGCAGATCGTCGCGTTTCCGCTGGCGGACTCGATGCGTACCGTCACCGTCAACATGAAGGTCGAAGCGAAGGAAGAGATCAAAACTCCCGCCGGGACGTTCAATACGGTGAAGGTGGAGCCGCTGGCCGATGAAGGCATCGTAAAGAACCGCGGGCATATCTGGATCTGGTATACGGACGATCCGCGGCATATTCCGGTGCAGATACAGGCGAGGTTGTTCTGGGGGACGATTACATTTCATTTGCAGTCGATTGAGATGAAGTAGGGCGTCGGCGCATCTGAAGAAGAGCCACGGCACCAGCAAGTGCCCTGACGCAGAGTTCGCCGAGTGAGCAAAGTTTCGCGAGGGAAGACAGATGCTTGTTGAAAGGATGTATGGATACTCATAAAGAAGAAGTTGCCGATGACTTTGTGGCGGTGGCGGAGTTTTTGAATCCGTCGGAAGCGCAGATGGCCAAGGGCGCGCTGGAGGCGGATGGGATTCGCGTGTTTATTCAGGGCGAGAACGCCAATAGCCTGGTGTCCATGGCGCTGGGGTCGCAGTTGCTGGTGAGCCGCAAGGATGAGTCGGCGGCGCGGGAGTTGCTGGGGTCGGTAGGCGAGTCGATCGATCCGGGGGACGACCTGGCATGAGCCGGCCGAAGGCTGTCGTGTGCCTTTCCGGGGGCATGGATTCGACCGTGTGCGCTGCGCTCGCCGCCCGCGATTATGACAGCTATGGGCTGCACTTCAGCTACGGCCAGAAGACCGAGGCGCATGAGCTGCAATCGGCGCGGGCGGTGTCCGCGGCGGTTGGGCTGAAGGAGTTGCTGGAGCTGAAGACGGACCTGTTCCGGCATATTGGAGGGTCGGCGCTGACCGACAGCTCGATCGATGTGCCGGATGCGGATGCGATGGAGAAGACAGCCGAGCGGCGCGGGAGCGATGTGCCGGTCACGTATGTTCCGTTTCGCAACGCGCATTTTTTGAGCGCGGCGGTAAGCTGGGCAGAGGTGCTGGGCGCAGGGACGGTATTTATCGGCGCCGTCGAACAGGACAGCTCGGGCTATCCCGACTGCCGGCCGGCGTACTATGACGCCTTCAACCGGCTGATCCGGGAAGGCACCAAAGACGGGGAGATTGCGGTGGTGACGCCGCTGATCCGATTGAAGAAAGCGGAGATTGTGAAGCTCGGAGTTGAACTTGGCGCTCCATACCATGTAACTTGGTCGTGCTACTCGGGCGAAACCGAGGCTTGCGGAGTGTGCGAAAGCTGCGCGCTGCGGCTGCGGGCGTTTCGCGAAGCCGGGGCGGTCGACCCGATCCCGTATGCCGCGCGTTAGAGCAGTGCAGAGACGGCGGACCGGGCGTGGATTTTTGATACGGACGATGAGGGGAACAACGATGAAAAAGCTCAGACTATTCAGCTTGCTGGCCGTGGCGGCGATTCTGCCGATAGCAATGCTTGTGCCGGTGACGGCGTTGGCGCAGGAAGCGGCCAGCGTTCACGGGCATGTGCAGAACGCCGCAGGCATGCCGCTCACCACCGGACAGGTAAAGTTCACGACCGACAAGACGGTCGAGCCGAAGGACCGGAAGTACAAGAACACCTTCGACATCGATGCCAATGGCGACTACAAGGGGTCGGGGATCGCCCCCGGGGATTACCTGGCGGTTGTCACGCAAGGCGACAAGAGTATCGACTACCTCGAAGTCACGTTCAAGGCCGGCGACGACAAGACCCTGGACTTCGACATGACGCGCAAGGAGTACATCGACAAGATGAGCCCGGAGGACCGGAAGGCTCTGGAGGAGTACAAGAAGCGCGCCGGGGCAACGATCAATGACAACAAGGTGATCGCCAATTTGAATGCGGCGTTGAAAGCGGTGGCCGCCGACCTGAAGTCCGAGAACCCCAACTACGACCAGGACATCAAGACGATGCAGCAGGCGACCGTGCAGAAGCCCGATGAATCGGTCCTGTGGATGAACCTGGCGCAGGCACAGAATGCCAAGGCCGAGCATGATTCCAAGGCCGCCGGCAAGACTTTCATGTCCGATCCCGCCATCGTTCAGGAGTACAACGACGCGATCGTTTCGTACAAGAAAGGCGTTGAGGTGAACGCCGCGGCGAAGAAGCCCAACCCGGGCGACGCGGGAATCGCATGGAACTCCATCGGCAACGCCGACGCCAAGATAGGCAAGCTGCCGGAAGCGCAGGAAGCGTACGACAGCGCGGTGAAGATCGCCCCGGCAAGCGCCGGTCTGGTGTACGGCAATGAGGCGGCCGTGCTCTTCAACGCAGGCCACGGCGATGAGGCCGCCGCGGCGGCGGACAAGGCGATCGCAGCCGATCCCACCAAACCTATGCCGTATTACATTAAGGGGCAGTCGCTGATTGCCAAGGCTACGGTCGACAAGAACGGCAAGTACGTCACGCCGCCGGGATGCATCGAGGCGTACCAGAAGTTTCTGGAACTGGCGCCGGACAGTCCGCTGGCAGGTGAGGTCAAAGCCATCCTGACCGGGATGGGCGAGACCATTACGACGAAATATAGGGCCCCGAAAAAATAGGGGATAGAGTGTAGAGGATAGAGTGTAGAGGATAGAGTGTAGTGAAAAGCGAGACAGCCCCTGACCGTTGGTCAGGGGCTGTCTCGCTTGAGGGCCGCGGGAGGGTATGTGGCGGAGAATGTGTTGAGTTTCGAGCGGGCGCTGGAGGTCGTGCTGGAGCATGCTCGCGGGGCGGAGACGGAGCGGCCGGTTGAGGCGGTAGGTCTGCTGGATGCTGTAGGGAGAGTCCTGGCGGAGCGGGTTTTGGCGGACCGGGACCAGCCTCCGTTCGACCGGTCGACGAGGGATGGGTTTGCGGTGCGGGCCGCCGATGCTGGAGAGCGGTTGCGGGTTGTGGGAGCGGTGCGCGCGGGTGAGGCGTGGAGTGGCAAGGCGGTCGGGAAAGGAGAAGCGGTCGAGATTATGACCGGAGCGCCGCTGCCGGAGGGTGCGGATGCGGTCGCGATGGTCGAGCATGTGGCGGTGGAGGCGGGGTGGGTGCGCCTGGTCTCTGGCCGGTCGGTGAGCGCCGGGGAGAATGTGGTTCCGCGAGGCGCCGAGGCGCGGGCGGGCGTGGGTGTGTTGCGCGTCGGCACCGTGATTGGAGCGGCGGAGATCGCGGTCGCCGCGAGCTGCGGGTGTGCGACGCTGCCGGTGTTCGTCCGCCCGACGGTGGCGATTGTGGCGACGGGCGATGAGCTGGTGGAGCTCGACGTCGCGCCGGATGCGACGCAGATTCGCAACTCGAACAGCTATGCGCTGGCGGCGATGGTGCGGGCCGAGGGTGGCGAGGCGGTGCGGTTCGCCGTCGCCCGGGACACGCGGGAGGATGTGCGGGCGCGGATTGCAGAGGGCAGGAAGGCGGATTTGCTGGTGCTGTCGGGTGGCGTGTCGATGGGCAAGTACGACCTGGTGGAAGAGGTGCTCGCGGAGTTGGGGGCCGAGTTCTTTTTTACCGGCGCGCTGATCCAGCCGGGCAAGCCGGTGGTGTTTGGACGGCTGCCTCGCGAGGGCGGGTGGACGTACTTTTTTGGGCTGCCGGGGAATCCGGTATCGACGCAGGTGACGTTTGCGCTGTTTGTCGCGCCGATGCTGCGGGCGCTGGCGGGGCGCGAGGAAATCGCGCCGCGGTTCGTGGAGGCCCGACTCGCCGACGATGTGAAGGGTGGAGCGAGGGTGACGCGGTTCCTGCCGGCGGAGTTGGCGGGCGATTGGGAGGCGGTGACGGCGAGGGTGGTGGGGTGGCAGGGCTCAGGAGATGTGGCCGCGAATGCCCGGGGGAATTGCTATGTGGTGCTGCCAGCGGGGGTGGAAGGGTTTAAGGCGGGTGAGACGGTGCGGGTGTTGCTGCGGTAGGATGGCACGCATGGGGATCACATTCCGATCGACGTGCATTACCCTCCGCCACGTATTGAATTTCGCAGCGATTGTCTACTGCGGAAGTAACGCCTTTCATGCTTTTTTCGGCCTCCTGAGGAAACGCCGTCCCCCCACTTACGAAGAGTGCTTCTGGACCTTCACCTTCGGCATGTATATCTGGGCTTATTCTCCCGAAATTCGCCGTGCCTGGAGGTATCTACGCCGTGAGCGACAAGCTATCGCACTTCGATGAAGCCGGCCATGCTCACATGGTCGATGTAAGCGCGAAGGCGGAGACGCGGCGGGAGGCCGTGGCGAGCGCGTTCGTGGAGCTGAACGATGCGGTGCTGGCCGCGCTGCCGCGAAACCCCAAGGGCAATCCGCTGGAGGTGGCGCGGTTTGCGGGGATCCAGGCGGCGAAGCGGACCAGCGAGCTGATTCCGATGTGTCATCCGCTGGCTTTGAGCTTTGTGGATGTGCAGGCGACGGTGGTGGCGGGCGGCGTGGAGATCCGCGCGACCGCGGCGACGGTGGCCGGGACCGGGGTGGAGATGGAGGCGATGGTCGCCGCTTCGGTGGCCGCGCTGACCGTGTACGACATGACCAAGGCCCTGGATAAGGGGATCCGCATCCGCGAGGTCGCGCTGGTGTCGAAGACCGGCGGCAAGAGTGGCGACTACCGGCGGGATGCCTGATAAGGCCTGGCGGTTTCAGTGGATTTTTGATATTGTCGCGTGGGAAGTGCCGCGAGGTAAATAAACGGGAGCATCTCCTGTTCCCATCCAAATATATGTCGCCTAACGACGTAACCTCGCGCAAGTAACGGTACTTTACGGGCTTGTCGCAGATTTTCCTTGACATCTGATTACTAATGGGCGAACCTAGTCACCATACGAGCATGCCTCTTCGGTTACTTTCCTTGATCTAGTTATTCGTTACCATCGCAGAACTAGCTTTGCGAAAGTTATTCGTTGGGTGATAAGTAAAGATATTGCAATACTTTGCGGCAAGTTGCGCAGAAGCACGGGGTCTTTAGCCAGGTGAGGTTCACTGCGCTAAGGCCGATGCGTTCTATGATGGCCGCTCGATTCAGGAGATCTACCATGAAGTTCGGCAAGATTGCCATTTTCGTAACACTTTTCTCGATGTGCGGGCCCGCAGCTTTCGCTGATTTCCTGTACGGCAGCATTTCGACCTCGGGCACTGCGACCGTCGCTAGTACGGGGACTTATCCCAATGACGTGGCCACGTCGATCACATACGCGAGTCCAGTGACCCTCAAGTCGAGCCCGTATTATGACCAGTCGAAAGGCGGCCTGATCAGCGGGGATGGCAGCTTTGGCCTTTTTAATGCTTCGGCGACTGTTTATTATGTGCCGGGTGCGACCAGCACGTTCACGACCGGCGGCAATCATGTTGCCTGCACTGTGACGATCACGACGAACTGCCGCAAGCCGGCCGCGTACACCTTCCCCACTACTGGAGGCACCACCGTCAACGGCGTTACTACATTTGCAAATGGAACCCTGGCTACGCCGCTGGAACTGTTCACTGTGACCGAGGGTGGCAATACCTTGATCTTTTACCTCACCGAGATCGACACGACGGTTGCCGGCCTGGCGAAGTTGACGACAGGGCCTCTGGCTAACCAGCACGCAGCTATTGCGTCAGCTTTGACGGGCGTGGGTTATGTCACCCTCAACGGCGGAGATACGACCTATGGCACTTACTCGCGGATCGCTAGCACGGCTGGTACCGGCAAGCAGGCGTTCTCGGCGACCTTCACCTCCACCGTTCCTGAGCCCAGCAGCCTGGCTCTGCTCGGCACGGGCATGATCGGCATCGCGGGATTTGTCTTCCGGAAGCGCAGTACGGTCTAATCGACTAGAGCAAGACACACAGGGCGGAACGCTGTAGCGTTCCGTTTTCCCTTTTAAGGCTGGTGTTCGGTTGTTTAAAGCGGCCTCGGCGAGGGCGAAGATGGTCGGCGTCGTGCATGATGTGGTCGATGGAGAAGCCGGAGCCGGCTAAGTCCAAATAGAGATGTTTTGGGGGAGTGAGGGCGGATGGGGGAACTAAAGTTTGCCTCGTAACCTCGAAGCTTTTTAACGAAAGTAATATGACATCAGCGGATTTCTTAGAATTTTCTTACGATTTTTCTTGACATCAGGGGTCGAGGCGATGATTCTTGGAAGACCAGCAGTTACCGAAGAGTGTTACCACAGGCACTTGGGCCAAACACGTCGTCACTAATTTATGAAGAGTGGTGATCCTCAGCCACCTCATTTCTCCTGACACGGGCGTAGCAGGTCGAAGAGTTGAAAGAGATACCGGAGGCATTTATGCAGTTTGGAAGATTGATTCTTATTGGAGCGGTGATTGCCGCCCTCGCCCCCGCCGCGATGGCCGATACCCTTCTGGCCGGCGAAATCGACATGACGGGGAATGCGACAGTCTCAGCGACGCAAATCCTATTCGGCAATGTCAACGGGACGCTAGCCAACATTCATTACGACCAGTCAGCCGGTACTGTGACCGGGGCAACCGGATCGCTCTCAGGGTTTTCGTCGGCGTCCTTATGGCACGTCCCGGGTGCGACGGACACCACGCACGCCAATCGGAACCCTGCTAAGCTGGTGTACTCGTCGGCCACGCTGGGGACTCCGGTGCTGTTTTTTCAAGCGTTCGAAGGCAGCGACATTCTGGATTTCTTTGTGACGGATGTGACCAGCGTGACCGTGGGCACAGGCACGGTGAAGGGCGGACTTACCGCCACAGGCTATGTGACGATCGACGGAACCGACCAGTCCTTCGGGACCTACACCTTGACCGACAACGGGTTCTATGCCGGCCACCAAGGTTTCACATCGAAGTTCGTACTTCCTGTGCCTCCTCCGCCTCCGCCTCCGCCGCCCCCTCCGATCCCTGAGCCCAGCAGCCTTGCTCTGCTCGGCACGGGCATGATGGGGGTCGCGGGCTTCTTTTTCCGGAAGCGCGGCAAGGTTCAGGAATAATCGCAACGGTTTGCAAAGCGGAACGCTACGGCGTTCCGCTTTTTGCTTTAACGGCCGCCCGTCTAGACGGCTTCGGCCAGCGTGACGGCGAACCGGTGGTCATCATCGTGCATGACGTGGTCGATGGAGAAGCCCGAGCCAGCCAAGAGTGTTGCCAGACGATCGGCGGTGAACTTGTAGCTATTCTCCGTGTGGATCGTTTCTCCGCGGGCAAACACGATGTCTTCTCCGGCGACGCGCGCGGTCTGCGCGATGAGGCTTTCCAGATGCATCTCAATGCGTGACTCCGCGGCGTTCCAGCGAGCGCGGTGGGCGAAGGCGTCGATGTCGAAGTTGGCGTCGAGCTCGCGGTTGAGGCGGACGAGGATGTTTTTGTTGAAGGCGGCGGTGACGCCGGCGGCATCGTCGTAGGCGGCGAGCAGCGTAGCGATGGATTTTCTTTCGCCGGGGGCCAGGTCGGCGCCGAGCAGGAGCGCGTCGCCGGGTTGAAGGTGGCCGCGGAGGTTGCGCAGGATGGCGGCCGCTTCCGGCGGCGCGAAATTACCGATACTGGAGCCGATATAGAGCGCGAGGACGATGTGGTCTTCGGGCCGGGCGATGGTGTAGCGGTCGGTAATGTAGTTGGCGACCTGGGGCTGGACGGTAAGGCCGGGAATGGCCGCGCGCAGGGATACCGCCGCTTCGTCGAGGGCCGACGGGCTGATGTCGATGGGCTGGTAGAGGAGGCCGGACTGGGAGGCGGCGAACTCCTGAAGCAGGATGCCGGTCTTGCTGGCGCTGCCCGCCCCAAGTTCGGCGACGGTAACCGCGGCGATGAGCAGCGACGGAATCTCAGGAGCGTATTGGGCCAGGATGGCCCGCTCGGTCCGGGTCAGATAATACTCCGGGAGCTCGGTGATCTGCTCGAAGAGCTGGGAGCCGCGCCGGTCGTAAAAGAGCCACGGCGGCAGGGTCTTCCGCGGCGCGGTGAGGCCGGTGAGCGCGGAGTCGAGTACGGCTTCGAGGGCGGTGTCGCGAGTGGCTGTGGGCATAGGGTCTGTGGGGTCCTGTTAAGGCTGTCACTCTTGCAGGGAACTGCTCCTGCTGTTGCGGTTGCCTGTTCTACTTTGCGAAACTTTGCCGACTTCCCGAACTCTGCGTCAAGACTTCTAGCTCGCGCCGTCGCGGGCCAGCCGGAGGCCGCTGAATTGCCAGCGGGTGGAGGGTGGAAAGAAGTTGCGGTAGGTAGCGCGGATGTGGGTCTCCGGCGTAACGCAGGAACCGCCGCGGAGGACCATCTGCGACGACATGAATTTGCCGTTGTATTCGCCCAGCGCGCCGGGGAGAGGGCGGTAACCGGGGTACCCGGTGTAGGGGGATTGGGTCCATTCCCATACGCCGCCTTAGATTTGCTGGAGGCCGGTTGCCGGGGACGCCGGGGTGGGGTGGAGATTTGCGGACTCCAGCATATTCGGGTGGGCGGCTGAGGTAGTGCTTACCCC
>DASRLB010000523.1:0-7677 GCA_035648695.1 Acidobacteriaceae bacterium
CAAAATCCAGCCCACACATCCCCCACACACCTCAGCACACACAGCTACCCCACTCTCATCAGCAAAAAACATCACATGCTTACCTCTCGTGAGAAATGCGGGCTAACGCTGATTTCTACGGCAATGCGGGAGCTTGCGCCGGCGTAAAGTCGGGCGGGAATTAGCTGCGGGTGGCGGCAGGGCCGGTGGTGGGGAGGAAGACGGTGATGCAGGTGCCGTGATCGTCCGCGCCGGTCTGGCTGTGGATGTCGATGGCGCCGCCGTGTTTTTCGATGATGCCGCGGCTGACCCATAGTCCGAGGCCGGTGCCGCGCTCGGCCTGGGTGGTGAAGAAGGGTTCGAAGACGTGGTCGAGCGCGGCGGCTTCGATGCCGGGGCCGGTGTCGGAGACTGAAATGGCGACGCCGGTCTGGGCGCCCGCGGATGTGGAGCGGCGGGCGTCGATGGTGATGCATCCGCCCGGTGCGGCCGCGTCCGCGGCGTTGACAACGAGGGTGGTGAAGACCTGGCGGAGTTCCGCGGGGAAGCCTTCAATTTCGAGGCCTTCGGGGCAGGTGGTGCTGACTGTGATCACGTCGTTTTTGAGCTGGCGATCGACCAGGACCAGCACGCTGTCGAGCATCTCCTTGATGTTGATCGCGATGGGTGCCTTGGCTTCGCGGTAAAGGCCGAGCATGGCGCGGCTGACCTGACCCATGCGGTCGAGCTCCTGCTGCGCGAGGGAAAGGAAGTGGTCGGAGTTCGCGGGGTTTTTCTCCTCTTTGATGAGGTACAGGAGGTTGACGACGGAGTCGAGGGGGTTATGTATTTCATGCGCGATGGTCGCCGCTAGTCGCCCGGCGACAGCGAGTTTTTCGGTGGCGAGGAGGGCGTTTTGGGCCCGGCGTTCCTTGGTGACATCGCGGAAGACCATGACGATTCCGGAGAGTGCGCCGGCGCGGTCGTAGATGGGCGCACCGCTGTCGTCGACGAGGATTTCAGAGCCGTCGGGGCGAATGAGGATGGTGTGGTTGGCGAGGCCGACGACGCGTTGAAGGCGCTTGACGTGCGCGACAGGGGTTTCGACCGACTCGCGAGTGGTCTCGTTGACGATGCGGAAAACGTCTTCGAGCGGCAGGTGGAAAGCGTCGTCCTGGGACCAGCCGGTGAGTTCCTGGGCGACCGTGTTGAGCAGCTCGACGCGGCCTTCGGGGTCGCAGACGATGACGCCGTCGCCGATGGAGGTGAGCGTGGTGCGGAGGCGCTCTTCGGACTCGAATGTGGCCTGGGAGTGGAGGCGGAGGCCGTTGAGCGTGCCCTGGTAGGCGTCCGAAACGCGATGCAGGCGGCTGACCGTGAAGACGCTGATGAAGATGCCCGTCGCAAGCGCCAGCACAACGAGGACTTCGATGGTGGCGTGGACCTGCATGGTCCAGCGTTCGGTTTCCTGGGCGCGGACGGTGGACTCGCGATCGAGCACATCGTCGATACTTTTCCTGAGAGCGTCCATGAGTTGCTTGCCGCGGATGTTGCGCTCGACGTCGCGGGTGTCGCCGCCGGCGGCGATCTCGGCGATGAGCGGCTCGGCGTAGCTGATGCGCCAGGTCTTCTGTGCGGCGATGATGGCATCGACCATGCGGGGGCCCTCGCGGTGCGCGACGAGGTTGCGGCGAAGCAGCTTCATGGTCTCGGCGAAGGGGGTTTCGGAGCTGGTGAAGGGGGTGAGAAATTGCGGGTCGGAGGTGATCTGGTAGCCCCGCAGGCCGGTCTCCTCGTCGACCACAAGCTCCTGCGCCCGGGTGGCGGCGGCGATGCTTTCGTCCGACGCCTGGATGGTGGCGACCGTGTTCTGCGCGCTGCGCACCTGCCAGACCAGAACGACGGCGACAAACCCCAACGCCAGCACCGGCAGGAGCAGCACTTGAACCAGAATCCGATTGAATTGGCTGATGTTCACAAAGTTGTGCGGGTCGCTCAGCTGTCCGCGCCGTCTCCTACGATCTAGTTTTGGAACAGGGCATTCAGTTTTTGCAGAAGCATCGGTGCGCCTTCTCCCTTGGTCATGTACACATTGACCAGGCGGGTAACTTCCGCGGGCAGACCCATGTACGCGGAGAGGAGAAGGATGGGGACGTGGGGCTTGATCTCGCGCATTTTTGCGGCCACTTCTCCGCCGTGCATTCCGGGCATGGCGTAGTCGAGGACGACGGCGTCGATGGACTCGTCGTTGAAAATGATGAGGCCGGCGGGGCCGTCGTGCGCCGTGAGGACGATGTAGCCCGAACGTTCCAGGATCAGCTTGCGGACCTGCAAACCGACGACTTCGTCATCGACGCAGAGTACGACATGTCCGTCCTGAGGCAAATCGACACCCGATCCTTCCAATACTGCGGTGAGGATACCACCGCGCCAACCCACTTACACTGCTTCCAAGGATGTAGGAGTGCCGCATCGGCGGAACTAAAGTAAGGGCTGCTACCAGCAGATGAGGCTCGGTATGAGGGGGTAGTAAAGACCCTGTATGACAGGTGTCGTGGCACCTTGCAGAGCGATTTGCGCGCCGGCGTAGTTCTCGAGTTGCGCCGCGTATTTGGCCTTCTCCTGTTGGACGAAAAGTTCGGGCGAGCGTGAGCCTTGTTCGGTGGTTTTGAAGTCGACGATCCAGAGATGGGATGCGCCTTCGGAGAGAGGGGTTGGGCCGGCGAGAAAAACGCGGTCGATGCGCAGTTCACCGGCGTCGGCGGAGGTGGTGCGTAAAGCCTGTTCGCTGTGCGAAGTGGCGTGGGGACGCAGGATCCAGAGGCCGGTCTCGTCGGCGATTGCTCGCTGGAGGGCTTGCAGCGAACGCTGTGCGAGGCGGTCGAGGGTGGCGGGAGCGAGGCCTTCGGAGCGCAGGCTGGCGGTAAGGCGCGGGAGCCAGGTAGGCAGTTCCTGCTGGAGCGCTGTGGCGTCGGGATTTTGTTCGAGGCGAGCGCTCAGGACTTGCAGATAGCGGTGGACGACGTTGCCGAAAGCGCGCACGGCGTAGGAGCCTTCGGGACGCTCAAAGGTGGGGCCGTGGCGGAGCGCGGCGGCGGGAGTGTAGGGTAGACGGTTGGCGGCGGCGGTTTCAAAGCGGGAATCGGGATTGAAGGAAAGTGGGAGACGGTGGATGTTCGGGGGTTTATCTGGTGCTGTCTCCGCTGCGGCGGCGAGGGCGAGGGGTTCGTGGTCGTCGATGAGGGACTGCTGGAAGGTGTGGGCGAGGCTGGTTGCAGGAGGCGCTTGCAGGGGCGCGAAGGCTTCGGCGGCGGCGGGCCAAACCGCTTTGAGGAGGCTGCCGTGTTGAGGTGCGGCGAGGGAGCCGTCGGTCTTGCGGGCGCAGGCGGCGAAGAGGTGAAGCTCTTCGCGGGCGCGGGTGCCGAGGACGTAGAAGAGGCGCTTGCGCTCGGAGTTTTCGCGGGCCTCGCGAGCGGCGTTAAGCCAGCGGTTGAGCCTGTCGTTGTCCGAACCTTTGCTGGCGATGGGGGCGAGGACCACGCCGGAGGTGTCGGCGCTGGGTGAATCGACTTCGAGCCAATTGAGCAGGTCGCCGCTGCTGCTTCCGCCGCGGCGTTCGAGCGAGGGCACGAGGACGATGTCCCACTCAAGGCCTTTGGCCTTGTGGATGGTGAGGAGTTCGACCGAGCAGGGGCCGGAGATAGGCTCGGCGTAGAGGCGGTCGAGGCGTGCGGTCAGGGTGCTGAAATCGAGATAGCCGAGGTCGGAGTGGACATCGCGGAGGGCGGCGAGGAAGCGCATGACGTTGTTGCGCTCTTCGGGGGTGAGTGGAGCGTCGCCGCCGAGAGAGCGCCAGGTGCGTTCGATCTGGGTGGCGAACGGCGCGTGGCCGAGAGTAGAGACGGCAGTTTGCAGCACGGGCCACGCGCGGGCGAGAAGCTGTTGGCCCTCCGCGCTGAGATGTTGGGTGCGGGTTACGACAAGGGAGGCAACTGTGGCGCAGGGGTCGGCGGTGGGGCCTTCATCGGTGAGGGCGAGGAGGTCCGCAAGCGACAGGCCGCACCACGGTGCGTGAAGGACGGCGAGCCATGCAGGGCGGTCGGCAGGGTGCAGCAGCGTGCGGGTGAGGGCGAGGACGTCGAAGATTTCAGGCCGCTCCGAGAGCGGGTCGATGTCGACGGCGCGATAGCGGAGAGGGCCGCTGCCGTAGTCGCGCTTGAACTCGGTGACGACGGCATCGAGGTGCTTGCGGGCACGGGCGAGGACGGCAATGCGCCAGGGCTTTTCGCGGTCGGCTGGGAGTGGCGTGGCGAGCCAGTGCTCAATGATGCTGCGGATGTTGCGGGCCTGCTGCTGGTCGTGGTCGCGGCGGTCGTCTTTGGTTCGCGGTACATCCAGTTCTTCTTCGCCTAGAACGGCGGTGTGCCACGTGATGTCGTCCGTCGGTGAGGGCAGGCGGTTGGGGACGGCTGCGACGAAGGGGACGTCGGAGGAATTGCTTTGGACGGCGTCCGGCGGTGGAAAGATGCGCTCGAACGTTGCGTTGAAGGCGTGGACGAGGCTGGCCTGGGAGCGGAAGTTGGAGGTGAGGCGGAGAGCTTGCAGGCGGATGTCGCCGAAGCGCGCCTCGTGCATGGTACGGAGGAAGCGCTCGACGCGGGCCTGGCGAAAGAGATAGATGGACTGCTTGGGGTCGCCGACGAGGAAGAGGGTTTGCGTGGCGCCGTCCCACGAGCGGGTGAGCTGGTGGATGAGGTCGTACTGGGTGGCGGAGGTGTCCTGCATCTCGTCGACGAGCAGATGGCGCAGCTTGCCGCCGGCCGAGAGTGCGAGGTCGATGGCGTCGTCGCTGGCTCCTTCTGAATTGAGGGCCTGGCGGGCGGCGAGGGCGATCTCGATGAAGTCGCATCCGTTGCTTTCGGCGAAGATCAGTTTTAGCTCGGCGAGCGCGCGGCGAAGGACGTGGAAGAGGGCCTTGGCGACCGCCCACTGGTCGTCGGGATAGCGCGCGTCGGGGAGGTTGCGGACGGCACAGAGAGCGTCGCAGAGTTCGTCGGATTTGTGTGCGTCGATGAGGTTCTGGAGAAGAACTTTTTCCGACTTGCTCATCTCGAACTTGATGTGGTTGACGCTGAAACTCTTGCGCCAGTCGCCCTCCTTCGTAAGCAGAAGCGAAATGAGGGCTTGCCAGTGGTCGAGATGGTCGGCCTTGTCTTCGGGTGGGGTGCGGCGGTCGGCGCAGAAGGCGATGGGGGAGTCGGCGCCGTTGTATCCGGGGTTGAGGCCGAGCTGCGCGGCGAGTTCGGCGAGCTGATGCAACATGCCGGCGGGCATCGCGTTGGCGGCGCGGGTGAGAGCGGAGCAGACGATGGTTTCGAGCGTGCGCTCCAGCTTGGCGCGGACGACGCGATCGAGCGCTTCTTCATCGAGCGCGTCGGGGCCGAGGGGGAGGAAGTCGGCCCACTGGTCGCGCTGCTGGAGCATGTCCGCGAGCAGCGATTGCACCTCAGTGAGGCTGGCGTCGCGGCGCAGCAGGACGTTGCGCAGAGCGTTGTGCAGCGCCGTGTCTGTGCCTCCGAGTTGGAAAAGCGTGCGCTCGGCGGCCAGGCGGTAGAGGGGGCCGGCGTCGGTGGTCGGTCGGCCGCTGCCTCCACTGCCTGAGAGGAGCGGAAGGGAGCTGGCGATCTCCGCGCAGACCGAGTCGATGGTGCGGATGTTGAGGCTTTGCGGGTGGTCGAGGATGTGCCAGTTGAGGGCAGCGTCGCGTGCAAGAACCGCTTCGGCAAGGGTGCGCGTCTGGAGCTCGAAGTCGTCTGTCGGCGGAGCTGAATTCTGGGCTGCCACTAGCTGGGCGAAGACCCGTTCGTGGAGTTCGGCGGTGGCCTTGTTGGTGAAGGTAATGGCGAGGACTTCTTCGGGCTTGGCGACGTCGCCCTGGGCGAGCAGTTTGAGGTAACGCTGCATGAGGAGGCCGGTCTTGCCGGAGCCGGCCGGGGCTTCGACGATGCACGATTGGCGGATGTCGAGCGCGGCTTCGCGGGCTGCGGCGTCGTTGGCGGGAGCGGCGGAAGGGAAGCGGAGGACCTTGCTCATTCGGCGTCGTCTCCTGCTTCGTCTTCGGGGGTGATGAAGAGGAGTTCGGGATTGACGCGGCAGAGAAGACGCTGGGCGCAGCGCGCACAATTCACCGCAAAATCTTTAGGACTGACGCTCGCCCGGCCGTTGGAGAAATCTTCAGCGAGTCCCGTGAGGGTGTGGCGCCACTCTTCGATAAGAACGTCCAGATTAACGGTGCTGGGGCGCTTCATGGGCAGGATCCCGGCTTCAGCTTGGTAGCCGAGCCAGACCATGCCTTTGCCGGCGCGGACTTTGGCGAAGGCGAGCCCCTTGAGTTCGCCGGGCTGCGAAAGCAGGGCGTAAACGGGGAGCTGCGGGTCGTCTGGGCGTTCGCCGATCCAGCTATTGGGGTTGGCGGAGGCTCCCGTTTTGTAGTCGACGTAGACGAAGCCAGGTTCCTCACCTTCAATGCGGTCGATGCGGTCCATGCGGACGGAGAGGGTAAGGGGGCCGACGATGACCTTTTCCTCAGTCTCGATAGCGAGCACTGTGAAGGGGCCACGCTCCAACTCGGCATTGAGCCAGAAGCGCAGCAGTATCAGCAGGCGGTCTTTCTGAAGTTGGAGGTAGGCGCTGTCCCAGGTCGTTTCAGGCACAATGCGGTTGTCGACTGCGTTGGCGATGCAGCGGGTGAGCAGGGCGTCGCGGGCCGCCGGGTCCATCTGGCGCAGCGCGGCTTGCGAGCCGACGGCTTTCCAGAAGGCCTGCATGGCGCGGTGGAGGAAGTTGCCGCTTTCGAGGGCGTCGAGGCCGGCGGCGATGTCGTTGAGGGGGCGGGAGCGGAGGCGGAACTCGGAGAAGGCGAGGAAGCCGCAGGCGGCCTGCTGCTGTAGCACGCGAGCGCCGCCAGTGACGTCCCCCGAAGGAAGCGGCGGCAGAGGCTGAGTGTCGGGAACGGCTTCGGCGGGGATGGTGGGTTCGGTTTCCGATGTGACGAGTTCAGTCGCGTCGATGGCGGGTAAGTTGAGGTTCGCGATGGTTGGCGAGAGGCGCTGGGGGCCGGATTCGTCTTCTTCGGCGTAGAAGAAGAGGACGTTGGGAGCGGCGGCGAGAAGGCGGGCGGTGGCTTGTTCGGCGCGGGCGGTAGTGGCGGCGAGGCTGGTGCCGGGCATGTGGCGGTCGTGTTGCAGCGGCCAGCCGAGGAACGGATTGGCGCGGGTAGGAGCGGGCCAGTTGGCGTCGGTGGCGCGTAGGAAGACGATGGCGTCGAAACTGGAACCGTCGGCTTCGGTTGGGGTCATGATCTGGGCGGAGGCGTCGTTGTTTCCCTGCGACGAAGATGTCGCGCGGGCCTGGCGGGTGAGGGCTTCAAGGGCGGTGCGGAAGTCGACGCGGATGCCGGTGAAGTCAAGAGTCGCAACGGCGTCCAGGGCATGGTCCCAGGTGCGGGCGTCGCGGAACTCCTGCGCGGTGAGCGAGCGGTCGCCGGGGAAGTTGGCGTCGCGCAGAGTGTCGCGGACGAACTCCATCCAGTCGGCGTGGCTGCGGAGGGTTTCGGTTGGGCGGCGGGTGGCGAGCGGGGCGAGGAGTTTTGCGACAGGAGATGATGTGGCAGCGAGGCGGTGCAGTCGGGCGATGTCGATTTCGGGGCGGAGGAGCGGG
>DASRLB010000524.1:0-6775 GCA_035648695.1 Acidobacteriaceae bacterium
GCAATCGCCGAGATGAGCGAGCAAGCCTGGAATGCCTGGTACAAGATGAAAGGCATCACACCGCATGTTGAAAGATCAGACCGATCTCTTACTCGCATTCAACACGGCCCGCGTTAGGTACCTGCTGATCGGCGGCTACGCCCTCGGTCGCTATACCGAGCCGCGAACGACTCGCGACTTGGACGTGTTCGTAGATTCCAGCGTCGAAAACTCATTTAGAACCTTCGAGGGACTTGCCCTGTTCGGTGCGCCCCTCGCCGGGTATAAACCCGAGGATTTCCAGACTGTGTACGAGAGCTTTCAGATCGGCGCACCACCCTACGAGATAGACATCATCTTCGCAATCAGTGGGGTGTCATTTGAGGAAGCCTGGGCACATAGCATTGAGGGTGTCACATCGGAAGGGATTCCGGTTCGTTACCTTTCCGCTGAGCACTTTATGCGGAACAAAACTGCCGCGGCCGTCTGCAGGACCTCGCAGATGTAGCGGCAGTGAAGGCGTCCAAACTGGCAAACGGCGAGACGTGAGTCTCAAACCCCCTCCAAATACTTAAACGGCCTGATGCCGCGGCTCTTCCAGAAATAGGCCAGGATAATGACGCTGGCCACGGCCGCATACGCGCACCACAACGAGGTGAAGGCGTACCGCTTCACCGCCATCACCAGCAGCAGGATGAAGAGGTTCGCCACGCCGAACAACACCATCGCCTTCACTTTGGAAAAGAAGAGCGAGCCGCATGTGGCGACCACATACAGCACTGCTACATAGTCGTTGTTGGTGGCCGCGTTGATGTAGACAATGCTGTTCTGGAGGACCGAAATCTGGGTTGGAAACGCGGCCAGCGCCCACAGGATGTAGAGCGTCAATCCTCCGCCAAGGACCACGAACGGCAGCATCGCTTTGCGGCGCGTTCCGGGAGGCTCAAACATATAAACGCTGAGCGGGACCAGCAACGGCAGCAATCCCTGCGCATACAGCATGAACGCGGCGCCAGCATTGTGCGTCACCGCCGGAGACAAAATTCCGTCGAGGCCCAGCCAGACGAACCCTTCGATGAACTGATGTACCGCAAACAGGGTCGGCAACGAGGCGAACAGCAACTCGCGGCGGTGTTTTACCTGCGCCAACGTGATGCCGCCCACCGTCCCCAACACTCCGCTGCCTACAAAGTTTGCCGTCGCCGAAAAGCACAAATCGCTCACCCTCTGAAGTCGTTGCTCCTCAGCATAAATTGATCTTCGCCACGACCCGGCCACACCACCATCTACGTCCCCCCTGGGGGCAGAACGGAATTCCTTTGGTCCGCAGCGTCCCTGACGGGCCCACCGCACCGTCACACTAAACCGCATCTTCAACTCGTTTTTTTCAATCGCTTGACTCGTCACGGGGAGAAGCTGCGTGCGGACGCAGTTTCAGTCGTCTCGCGACGTACAGCTTTCGTAATCGAAATAGGTATCAAAAGTTCCACCGAAGAGGTGACTTTTGATGCAGAATACGAGGATACCATTGCATGACGAGATAGCTGGCTGGGATCTTTTGGGGGGCCGATGAAGAAACGTACTGTTCTATTCGCCGCAATGATCGTTGGATTTGCAGCGACCGCCGTCTGCGCACACGCGATTACCCTGAAGGGTTCCAAGGTACGCGCGGCCTTGCTTTTCTCCAACGCATCGCCTGACGAGAACTTCTTCGCCGATCCCGACGGTACCTCCCTCGCCACCGTCGGCGCCGGTCAGGAATTCACGTATAACGATGGCATTGCCACCTATTCGGCCAACTTCAACGACACCGGCTTCACCATCCGCGTGAACTGCGATGACACGATCACTCTCCGGAGGTGCGACAACGAACCGGGATTTGTGATGCTCTTCAAAGACGATCTTTTCGTGAACGCCCAAGTCGACTATGTCGAGGGCGACCTGAACGCAGTCTTTTTGCCGTTCGATCCCTTCAACCCGAACAACCCGAAAATCATCAGCATTATCGAGGTTGCTCCGACGCCCTCCAAGAACTCGAAGCTGGTCTTCGACGTTACCGTGGCGCCGGAACCCAGCAGCATCGTCCTCTTGGGCATTGGTCTCCTCGGTTTCGCCGGAAGAATACGCCGCCGCATCGCCGCATAGCTTCGCGTTCCCTCGCCATCGCACTGCCGAGCGCCCGGCCCACGGGTCTGGCGCTTTTTTTCGCAACGAGTGAGGGATTCATTTACAACAGAGTCATGCCCGACCGTCAAAATATCCCCGGCACTTCCCCCTACGAGCCGATCATCGGCTTCTCGCGCGCGGTGCGCATCGGCAAGGTGGTCCACGTCTCGGGCACGGGCCCTGTGGGCGCTGAGGACCTCTCCGCGGCGGAGCAGACCCGCACGGTGCTCGCGCTGATCGAGAAGGCGCTGGCGCAGGCGGGAGCGACGTTCGAGCAGGTCGTCCGCACCCGCATGTTCCTGGCCCGCGTCGAGGACTGGGAAGAGATCGGGCGCGCCCACGGCGAGGTCTTCGGCACGATCCGGCCCGCCAGCACGATGGTGGTCGCCGCGCTGCTCAATCCGAAGTGGCGGGTGGAGATTGAAGCTGAAGCCGTCCTGCCCTGACGACCGGGGCCGTTAGAACAAGTCCAGATCGTTCGCCAACACCACTTTGCCCGTATATCCTGCGGCCTTGATCTCGTTGAGCACATCCTCTGGCGTGGACTTCCAGAACAGCACGTGGTCTAACACCAGCAGCTTCGGCTTCGCTGCTTCGGCTATCTTTGCCAACTCCGTTGTCGATGTATGGAAGCGCCGGTGATACTCCCGCTCGTTTTCCGGGTTCCGCAGGAGGCCCGCTTCACTGTAGACCTCGTGGATCAGCAGATCGCATCCGTGGCAATTCTTCGCGATCGCATCGGTGGGCGCGGTGTCGCCCGAGATCACAATGCTTTTCTCCGGCGTGTCGAAACGATATCCCCACGACTCGTCCCATGTGCCGTGCTTCACCGGAAACGCCGTCACGGTCACGTTCTCGTCGCGGTACACCACGCCGGCCTTGATCTGATGCGGATGCACGACGTAGGCCTTCGGGTTTCCGTGCTCCAGCCCATGGAGCCGTATGTCGATGTCCTTCTTCCATGCCTGCCGGATTGCGGCCGTCATATCGTTGAGCCCCGCTGGCCCGTATACCTCCAGCGCGCCGGGCCGCCCGATCACCGCCGGCGTCAGCATCACGTCCGGATAACCCAGTGTGTGGTCCGAGTGGAGGTGCGTAATGAAGACCACTCGAATCCTCTGCGGCGTCAGGCCGGCGACGCCCTTCTTGTGCGCCTCTGCCACACGCCGGACGACTCCCGGGCCACAATCGACCAGGTAGGGCGTGCCGTGGACCACGATTGCGGTCGCGGGCCCGGAGCGGTCCGGGTCGGCATACGGCGTCCCCGTCCCCAGCATCACCACCTCGGTCTTTTTCTCGAACGCAGGCGGCGCAGCAGCGACGGTCTGGGAGATTATTCCGCCAGCCCAACTCGCCACTGCCAACATCACTGCCAATTTCCGCGCTGGATTTAACATCTGTCCATTCTCCGTCAAACCACGGGTAGGCTGAGGCATAATTCCTCATGCCGCGAAAGTCCCTCGCCAAGCCCATCCTGATCGCAGGTCTCGTCGCCGGCGTACTCGACATCTCCGACGCGTTGCTCTTTTACGGGCTGCATTCGCACGTTCCGCCTGTCCGCCTACTGCAAGGAATTGCCGCCGGCCTGATCGGCAAGTCGTCCTTCAGCGACGGCCTGAGCACCGCCGCTCTCGGCCTGGCGATGCACTTCTCCATTGCGACGTTCTGGGCGGCTGTCTTCATCATCGCCGCGCGTTCCCTGCCCGTGCTGCGTCGCCATGCCGCGGCGAGCGGCGTGGTCTACGGCCTGATCGTGTACGCCGTCATGAACTACCTCGTGCTGCCTCATACCCATGCGAGGCCACTGCCCACCGCCGCCTCAATCACTGTCCTGAATGGCGTCTGCGCGATCGTTTTCTGCGTGGGGCTGCCTATCGCGCTGATCAATAGACGGTGCGCCTGACGGCGACAAACGGTACGTCTAACGACGGCAAACAGTTCGCCTGACGACATACCGCAAAACCTGCGTTTGCACAATCCATGCCCGTGTCGGGTATGCTCAACTCAATGCCCAAGCTATCCATCCGCGACCTCGACCTGGCCAACAAGCGAGTCCTCATCCGCGTTGACTTCAACGTCCCGCTTTCCAAGGACGGCAAGATCACCGACGACACGCGCATCCGCGAGACGATCCCCACCATCGAGTACGCTTTGCGCCGCAAGGCCCGCGTGATCCTGATGGCGCATCTGGGGCGTCCCAACGGCAAGCGCGTCGAGGCGATGAGCCTGCGCGTCGTCGTGGCCCGCCTGCGCACGCTGCTGGACGACGTCCTCGACGACGACGAGAACGTGGCCTTCGCCCCGGACTGCGTCGGCCCCATCGCGCTCGAGATGTCCAACAACCTCGAAGCCGGCCAGACGCTGCTGCTGGAGAATCTCCGCTTCCACGCCGAAGAAGAGGCCAACGACCCCGGCTTCGCGCAGCAGTTGGCCCTGCTCTGCGACATTTACGTCAACGATGCGTTTGGCGCCGCGCACCGTGCCCACGCTTCTACCGAGGGCATCACGCACTTCGTCGCGCAGTCCGCCGCCGGGCTGCTGATGGACAAGGAACTCACCTATCTTTCCAAAGCGACGACCGAGCCGAACCGTCCGTTCATCGCGATCATCGGCGGGGCGAAGGTCTCCGACAAGATTTCCGTCATCAACGCGCTGATCGACCGGGTCGACACCATTCTGATCGGAGGCGGCATGGCCTACACCTTCCTCAACGCGCAGGGCCAGACCACCGGCAAGTCTCTGCTCGAAGCCGACAAGATCGACATCGCCCGCGCCGCGCTGGATAAGGCGGAAGCTCGTGGGGTGCGCTTTCTTCTGCCCATCGACCACTGCCTCGCAAGCCGCTTCGCCTCCGACGCCCGCACGCAAATTTTCTCGGGAACAGAGCCATTCCCCGCGGAGTGGATGGCGCTCGACATCGGCCCTGAAACGATCAAGCTGTTTGCGGCGGAAATCGCCGACGCGCTGACGATCGTCTGGAACGGCCCAATGGGCGTCGCCGAACTGACGCCGTTTGCTCGCGGCACCAACGCGATCGCAAAGGCCGTCGCGAAGAACGAGGACGCCATCAGTATCGTCGGAGGCGGAGATTCGGTGGCGGCGGTGAACAACTCCGGCGTCGCGGACAAGATCACGCACATCTCCACCGGCGGCGGCGCGTCGCTCGAATTCCTGGAAGGCAAGATACTTCCCGGAGTCGCCGCGCTTACCGATAAGTAGTCACAACTTGCGCACGAGCCGAAGATCATCTTGCGGACTTCGATGGCGTCGGCGACGAGGCGCTCGCAGAGGTCGGGCTTCCAGTATCCGAGGTCGTGCGCCAGCACGAACATGTACTCAATTTCATTGCAACCCGCCGCCGCTCGTCGTAGGTCCACAGCGAATTCTGCATCGCTGGTTCGTCCGCTGCCTTCAGCGATCCTCGTTGCAACTGCCACAGCTCCGCGCCGCAACTGCATCGTAACGCCAAATACTTCTTCGCGAGGCATCGTTTTCGTTTCGTGGTAAACCGACAGCACCAGTGCATGGGCCTTTTGCCATGCTTCGAGGTTCCTGAAATCCTGCATATATCTCCTTTGTACTCAGCGCGGAGGTTTATTTTTGAGCTTCGAGCTACCGGCTGCGAGCTACCAGCCAAACAACTCGTAGCTGGCGGCTCGTAGCTGGTAGCCGAAAGCCTACCATCAAACGTCTACACCGCCTCATCTCTTGCTATCCAACCGCCACTCTTTTACTGTCAAGCAACAGGAGACCGAATGCGCACACCCTTCATCGCCGGCAATTGGAAGATGTACAAGACGCCGAAAGAATCCCTCGCCTTCCTCGAAGCCTTTCTTCCCATGGTCGCCGGCCATACGCGCGACGAGATCGCAGTCTTCCCGACCATGAGTTCCCTCGCCTATGCGATCGAAGCGACGGCAGGGACTAACGTTCACGCCGGCGCGCAGAACATGCACTGGCTCAACGAAGGCCCCTACACCGGCGAGACCTCGCCCACCATGCTGCTGTCGATCGGCTGCCGGCATGTGCTGCTGGGCCACTCGGAACAGCGGATGTACTTCAACGAAACCGACGAGCGCGTGAACCTCAAACTGAAGGCTGCCATCAACCACGGACTGACACCCATCGTGTGCATCGGCGAGTCGCTGACGGAGCGCGAGGACGCGCAGACCGAGGAAGTATTGCGCAGGCAGCTTCGCACCGCGCTGCTCAATGTCACAGCCACTGAAGCCCATCGCCTGGTCATTGCCTACGAGCCTGTCTGGGCCATCGGCACCGGCTCTACCGCCTCGCCTGAGATGGCCAACGAAGCCCATGCGATCATCCGCCACCAGCTCGGCCTGTGCTGCGACACGACGGTTGCGGAGAACACCCGCATCCTCTACGGCGGCTCCGTGAAGCCCGACAACATCACCGAATTGATGCGGCAGGACCAGATCGACGGCGCGCTGGTCGGCGGTGCAAGCCTGGTGCCGGAGAACTTCGCGAAGATCGTCAAGTACGCATAAAAACGCGCGGACAGGCCAAAGCCTGTCCGCGCGTCTTTGTCTTTCTATCCCCTGTTTTTACCGGACGATTCCAGCCTGATCCACCGGCCAGTAAACAAAGGCCGCTCGCCCATAGACAAGGT
>DASRLB010000525.1:0-13125 GCA_035648695.1 Acidobacteriaceae bacterium
CCAATCACGGCGGACGGCGGCGGCAACTTCAACTGGTGCGCTTACAACACCGGGCTCTCGGTGCCGAACGTGCCGTACACGCTGGTCGTCGGGCCGACGGGCGCGACCGGGCCGACCGGGCCGCAGGGGCCGGCAGGAAACGGCAGCGGGGGCGGAGAGAACTATCGCGGCGCATGGGCGGCGAGCACGGCCTATGCTATCGGCGACATCGTGACGTTCGGCGGCCAGAGCTACATCGTCGTGACCGGCTTCACCTCCGGCAGCAGCTTCGATGCGACGCACCTCGGGCTGCTCGCCGCGAAGGGCGCGGACGGGGCAACAGGCGCAACCGGAGCCACAGGGGCGACGGGAGCCGACAGCACAGTCGCCGGGCCAACGGGTCCGACTGGACCCACCGGAGCCACCGGAGCCACCGGCGCCACCGGCACCGCCGGCGCAACCGGCGCAACTGGTCCCACGGGGCCGACCGGGCCGACGGGTTCCACAGGCGCGACCGGAGCCACCGGAGCGACCGGAGCAACCGGAGCAACCGGGGCCACGGGCACGGCCGCGACCATCGCGGTAGGCACGGTGACACCGCTCGCCGCGGGCGTGACGCCGACGGTCGTCAACGCGGGAACACCAGCAGCCGCGATATTCAATTTCGGGATTCCGGCCGGCGCGACTGGCGCAACCGGAGCCACAGGCGCGACCGGATCGACCGGTCCAACCGGCCCTACCGGCGCAACCGGGACTGCTGGAACCAACGGCGCAACCGGAGCAACCGGCGCAACCGGAGCCACGGGCACAAGCGGCGCGACCGAGTATACGGTCCTGCGCCTCCAGACCAGCGCAGGGGTCAACACCGCGGCCTCGGCAACGCTGAACGTGGGGTCGAACGGAGGCTCAACGGGCGGCACTTCCAGCGCATACTACGGCACCTGCCCAAAGACCGGAACGATCGTCGCTATCGAGTATCAGATCTACACCCCGGTTGGGGGATCGTCTGCAAGCCCCGCGACGGTCGCGCTGGCTGATCTGACCGCCTCATCGACGTTGGATACGCGGTCGCAGGTGTCGAACAGTGCATCGCCGGTCACCAATTTCGTATCGGGGCTTTCGATTGCTGTCACTGCCGGAGACCATCTTCAGGGTCAGTACACCACGGCGTCGGGCGCAACAACCTTGTCCACGAGTTTTGCGGTGACGGTCTACATCCAGTAACGAGGCCGCAAATGTCCACATCCACCATCCACGCCACCGCCGAGTAGCTCGCCGACCACCCCTGTGTAAGCTGGTTACGCGGAGCCGTCCCTCGTCGCGCGGGGGACGGCTTTGCCGCGTTGGATACAATTGGCGCATGAGCATGGAGCTGCTGCGCGAGTACTCCGTCTACCTCTGCGTGGAGCGCGGGCTTCGGCCGCTCTCCGTTTCCGCCTACATCACCGACCTCGAGCAGTTCGCCGAGTTTATGGAAAAGACCGAGGGCACGCTCCTGGTCGCTGTGCAGAGCGACGTCGCGGGCTTCCTGGGCGAGCAACGTAACAACCAGGTGGGCGACCGCACGCTGGCGCGAAAGCTCAGCGCCCTGAAAGGCTTTTATCGCTGGCTGCTGAAGGACAAGCGCAAAACGCTCGATCCGACGATGCTCATCGAATCGCCGTCGCGCTGGAAGACTTTGCCGAAGTCGATCGACCGCGTGGAAATGAACGGCATGCTTGACCGCCTGAGCGCAGCGGCCGAGGCCGACGACGCCGGGAGGCTCCAGCTCCGCGACCATGCCATCCTGGAAGTCTTCTACGGCGCCGGCCTCCGCGCCTCGGAGCTCTGCGATCTCCGCGTCGAGGATGTGAACTTCGAAATCTCCCGCGCTCACGTAAGAGGGAAGGGCGACAAAGAGCGCATCGTCCCGCTCGGCCAGCCTGCATGCAGGGCATTGCAGGAGTATCTCGAACGCGGCCGTCCGTCGCTTGCCCGCGGCGCCAAGGTCGAGCGAGCCATGTTCCTCAGCATCCAGGGAGCGCCGATCTCGCGGGAGTGGATATGGGCGCTGGTGAAGAGCTGGTCGGCCGACAAGAAAGCCAGCCCGCACAAACTCCGCCACAGCATGGCGACGCACATGGTCGAGAACGGAGCCGACCTCCGCACGGTGCAGACGATCTTGGGTCACGCCGATGTGGGCACGACGGAGGTCTACACGCAGCTCGCCGTCGACCACCTGAAGGCCTCCCACCGCCGCTTCCACCCGCGCGGCCGACTCAAAGTTGCCAGCCAGCAGGGTTGAGCCGATCGAACTTCGCCGTTAGGTCAACGGGGTAGCCACAGCGCGGACTAACAGCGCCTCCAGGTCAAAATCGGGGATATCGGGGGGTGGCGGCAAATGTCTTCGACGCGGCGATTTTCGAGCTTCGCGACGCGCGGATTCTATGTCTGATAAGTAGGGTTATGTGAAGAGTGACGTAATAATTATTAGCGGCGAGGATAATGGGAGACTTTGCGTCGATCCCCTGTTATTGCGCATGTGCGCATTAATTCCGTCCGACTGAAAAGAATTGTATCCTACTCAAAGTACAAAGCGAGTTACTCCCGAGGTTCCATTGGCGCGACCAATTTCCTGGGTTGATTTCGTACCGAAATTTCACCGCTCCGTAAGCGAGTCTCAGCGATCGCTCTACGACAGCGGCGACCTTCAGCGGAATCTCCACGTCCAGCCCCGCACCGCACAAAAGTTGATCGGCTTGATGCCACGCCGGCAAACCGGCAAGCTCTTGCAGGTCGAGCGCCAGGACCTCGCCGCGTTCCTAGAATGCGCTCTGGCAGCCAACAAAGACGGCGGTGATCGCGCCCTCCGGAAGTGGCTCAAGGAGATCGAGGCGGCTCCGCCGGCGATCATCAAGAAGAAGGCGCGCGGCGTCCTGTTCCAGGAAGAGGAGCTGACATCGATGACTTCCCTGCCGCCCTCGATCCGCCTGGTGTGCGGCCGGCTGGAGATCCGCTTCACCGAGGACGTCGATCTCGGCCAAGACATGCTCCTTGTTGCAAAGCTGATGGCGAACCGTGATGAGTTCAACCGCCTGTACGCGGTTCGCGAGCGCGACTCTCTTCCGAAGGCCAGCTAGTGCCAGTCATCGCGCATCTGGGCCTGACGGTCGACGAGCTGATCGAACTCCGGCGACTTCTTGATGAGGATGTCGCCGCGCGGCTCGGGCTGGAAAAGCAGGATCGCCTGCAATCGCGATAGCTCGAGCAGCGCGAGGAAGACACAGATCGCCGCTGACACCGATTGCATGCTTTCGATCAGCGCAGTGAACGAGACGGCTCCGGACGCGACCGATAGCCGGCGCTTCACCACGCCGATCATCTCCGAGACAGTGACGCCTTCGTCCGCGACCTGGTGTACTGCCGTGTCCTTCCATCGCTCCAATAGATCCTCGAAGACCTGGATCAGGTTGACGCCCTCTTCCCTGTCGCGCGGATCGTCGTCGATGGCGAACTCGCCGGCGCCGGAGACGGACCAGCTCGCGGCTTCGAGATCTTCGCGCTGTAGCAGCATTCGCGCAGCCGCCTTGTAATTCAGCAGCAGGTCTACCAGCTCGCGGCGGGGATCTTCGAACTCGGTCGCCGGGGCGCCATAAAGATCATCGCGCGGCAACAGCATTTTGCTTTTGATCTGGATAAGAAGCGAAGCCGTGTACACAAACTCGACCGAGCCGTCGACGTCGCTGCGATCGCGCCGGCAGTAGGCAAGGAACTGCTCGGTGATGAGGCCCATGGGGATGTCGTAGATGTCGATATTCTGGCGGCGGATCAGATCGAGCAGCACATCCATTGGGCCGTCGTAGACTCGTCCTACCGTGACTGAGAAGCTCGAACTTCGTGGCAGTTCCAGTGGCATACAAATTCCCCTGTCTATCTGCTGCGGTGGGTCTCTATACAGCCCTCACACTCTAAAAAGCCGCATAATCATTGCTCAGCGCCACTCACTACGTCTCTATACAATCCTCGCGGCCCTTATATCTTCCGATTCGTAATCAGTAGGTCAGCGGTTCAACTCCGCTCGTCGGCTCCAGTGTTTATAGGCCCCCGAACGCTATCGGGGGCCTATGTCTTTTTAAGCGTCGGCAGTTCCAGTGGCACGGTCGATCTCGACGATCTCCGCGTTCAGCGGCGTTACCATCCGCTCCATCGTCGCCCGGCGCGAGTCGGGACTGAGGTGTGCGTAGCGAGCCGATGTCTTGATGTCCTTGTGGCCGGCCAGCTCCTGAATCTCTTTCACCGAGGCGCCGTCGATCGCCAGCCACGAACAAAACGTGTGCCGGTTGTTGTGCCAGGTGTAGTGATCGATCTCCAGGTCGACGCAGAGCTGCTTGAACCACTTCGGCGAATAGCCCAGCTCGGCAACATCGTCCTGCAGCGCGGCGCCAGGCAGGCAGGAGAACTCGCGCAGATCGCCGAACACCAGGCCGCGCTTCGAGGTCCGCTCTTCGCGCATTTCGAGCAGGAGATCGTAAATGACGCTGTTCATCGGAATGGTCCGATGGTCGAAGTTCTTCGTATCCAGGAACGTGATCTCGCGGCGATTGAAGTTGATCTCCGGCCAGTGAAGGTGGAACTGCTCGCCGATCCGCGCGCCGGCGTAAATCGAAAAGATGAATGCGCGGACGCGGTCCGGAAACTGCTCCTGCATCGCGCGGAGAACCTTTGGGTATTCGGCCCGGCGATCGAGAAAGCGGTCGCGGCCGCGCGGCTCGCGCTTCGACGCCAGCAGCCTCGCCGGGTTCGAGGTCACTTTGCCGTTGCGCTGCCCTTCCCTGTAGCAGACGCTGAGGAACGAGCGATAGCGGTTGAATGTTGCCGGCGTGACGTCGCGCTTGCGGATCCAGTCGGCGATGTCGGCCGGGCGGACGTCCTCGGCCGGGCGCTTGCCGAGGTCCGCGCGGAGCAGCTCGGCCGTGCCCTTGTAGTTGCGCATCAGGCGTCCGTTCTCGCGGGCGAAGTCCAGGGCCAGGTCGATCAGCTCGCCCACCGTGACGCGCGAGCGCTTCAGCTGGGGCATCTTGATGCCGGCGCGATAGTCGGCGCGGCGTTTGGTGTAGAGGGCTATGGCGTCGGACTTGCGGCCTACGCGCTCGCGGTGGCGCTTCGGGGTGAAGTGCTGGCACCACCAGATTCCGCTGCCCTTCGGGTCTTCGTAGACGCCGCGGACTTTCTTTGGTTCGGGCTTGGGGTCGGGCATGGGAACTCCAGTGTGCCACGTTGGCGGCGATCGGCGGGGGTGGAGGCAACGCCGTCCAGCATATCGGATGTGGCGATCGTATCGGCCACGCGCTTGACCTGTGCGGCGGGGATCAGCACGCGGCGGCCGAAGCGGCGCGGCTGCAATATCCGGTTCGCGATCAGCTTGTCGATGGTGCTGAGCGACAGGCTCAAGGCGTAGGACACGTCCTCGCGGCTGTACATCAGCTTGGCGACGGGGCCGTCCTGGGCTCGTTTACTCGGCATGGTCTAGCGTCCCTTCGCTTTGGTGGAGCGTTTGAGGAATGCCTGGAGAGCGGTCTCGGAGACCAGCGTATTGGCCCCAGCCTTGGTCTTGGCCAGCTTGCCGCTCCCCAGCCACTTGCGCACGCCGCCCGGTGTGACGTGCAGCCGCTCGGCTACCTGATTCACCGTCCAATACATTTCAAGCTGTTTCGGCATCTCTGTCTCTCTCTGGTGCGACGTAGGCATATACTGCGGGCATGAAAACCAAAACTCTGAAACCTGAACCGGAAGCCGATGAACCGGATAGCGGCCTCTCGGATAACACTTTGCTCTTCAACATCGACAGCGGCGTCACGGATACGAAACATAAGCTTGATGACATTAAGGGGCTTTTGGAGAAGCTCGTCGCCGCGAAGGAGTCTTCCTGAGCTTCTGAAGTTCACGTTCTTTTTTTGCGCTCTCAGCCTTGGTCTTCGCCAGTGAGGCGAGTCGGTGCTCTCTCTGGGCCGACATCTCTCTGTTGTGCGCGATTGTTGCCGATATGCGCTCATGCGCGGCTGCGCTCTTCTTTTCGCGCTCTTCACTGACGCGAGCCCAGGCGAAGACGGTGGCGATCTTTACGGCGTCTTCGAATAAGCCGAGATCATGCTCCTCAATGAGCACTCTCAATTTCGCGGCTAAGGACATAATTTGCTTCTCGCGGGTTGTCATCAGGCCTCCTCTTGTGCGGGCGCGCCGGACGTGAAAGCATGGCGGGCATGAGAAATCTCTGTGTTCTGCTCATCGCCCTGGCGACGTCGTCCGCTTTCGCACAAAATACTGTGTACGCGACCGCACCTTCGTCCCCGCAAGATGAATCTGCAAACCTTGTGAAGCTCTGCGGTCCCCCAGTTACTTCGTGGGAGGTTAACGATCGGCCCCGGGCTGCAACTCACTCCATGATGAAGACCGTTCAATACCCGGAAATGGAGTTCCTGTTTTCGAAGGAAGACAGTCGCCCTTTTTGGGTGCTCCTCGGTGCATCCCGGCCGCGCGGATACAAGGCTCTCAGTCGCAGGGAAGTAACGCAGGCGATGCCCTGTATATCTGATTTCGTGACGCAGTCGACCCTTTTCAAAAGTGAGCCCGAAGCAGAGCCGCCGGCTGCCACCGCGCAGCCGGCTACACCGCTTCACGCGCCCGCTCGGCACTTCGGCGAGGTTTACATGGGTGAGCCGATCGGGCTGCTTCCGTTCAAATGTAGGGCTATCGCTCTCTGCGAGGGAAAGAGTGACGGACAATGGATGCAAGTCGATGTGACTGATGGATACGTGAAGCTGATCCGCGTCATCTACAACGATTCGCTGCTGACGGGCGCCCCGGTTGTTAACCACACCCTCGATATGCTGGACGCGCTTCGGTTGCATAGCTACGCGAATAATCCGACCCAGTTCAAATTGGGGGTAGTAACAAACGCCGACGGGCACATCCGTGCGTGGGTCGACCTGACCAACATGATTGCCTATTTGCAAGATCCCGATGACACAGATAAAGGGATTGAATCCGTTGTCTATCTGAGCCCAGATATGCCGCTGCTGAAGGCGGCGAAGACGAGGGCCGAAATCGACGACCTCGCTCGGCAAGAATTCAGCTTTATCGATGACAAGGTGCATGGGCGTCTCCACTAGCTCGCTTCCTGTAGCTGCCGCGGCTTTTTGCGGGGCGCGGAAGTGGGCGGACGTTTGCTCGGCTGGCCCATGTAGTCCTCTGGAAACATGATCTGATCGCGCGTGATTCCCTCCACCTCGAAAAATTCGACCAACCGGTTGGCCAGTGCTGTACGAGGTTTTGTCACTCCGCGTTCGATCCTCGAAAGTCCGCCGCGATCGTACTCGACGGCCTTCGATAGGACCGTAAGGGAGATTCCCCTTTGAGACCGCGCCTTAGCCAGGGGTGTCAACATCTGAAGGCTCATGCGATGACAATATCTCAACAGGCGAATCGCCGCAACAGTTTTTCTGCATCTGTTGAGAAATAATCATCTTTTTGCGGCAAACTTTCCTTATGAATGTAGCCGGGCGAAATATCAGGGTCATACGGACGGAGCTGCGCCTGTCGCTGCGAAGCGTGGCGAGGGAAGCCGGCATCGATTCGGCAACGCTGTCGAGAATCGAAAACGGCACGCAAAATCTGACTGAGGATCTAGCCCACAAGCTCGGAAAAGTCCTCTATGTGAGCCCGGGTGTTTTGTTCGCCGATGCGGACGTCGTCGAGATGGCCATCCTGAACATCCGGAAGGCCCCGGTGCTTACAGAGCAGCAGCTTCTCGCCTGGGAAGGACCGGACAACTTCGAAGAAGCCGAGGACCAGTCATACCTGCACACCGAATTCGATAGCGGATCGCGCTACATGTTTGCGATCGCGGTGCGTGACGAAGCAAACTTCCCGGAGATCCATTTCAAAGACAAGCTCATTTTCGACGCGCAGCGCCAGCCTCGGGAGGGTGAGACGATCATTGCCCAGGCTCCCGACGCGGGCACTCATATCGGCCGCTTCCGTTTGTCGCGGCGACGGACGGCCGAAGAGCAGACCTTCGATGTGGTGCCCTACAACCGTATAGGCCACGAGGTCACCGCCGGCGAGCAGGATCCACTTAAGATCCGCGGGGTGCTGGCGGAGCTGAGGCGATACTTCCCGCGCTAGACCGCTCCCAAAATTCACCAATTTGCATTGGTGCTTGACTTACGCCTAAACTGTTGAGATATTCTCATCACTAGGTAGTTGAGGTGCGCGATGCCGCCATTTTTAGAAAAAGATGTAAAAACCGAACCCGCGGCACTGTGTGAGGACTGTCTAGGCCCGGGACGAGGACTCATCGTCCGCGATGGCGAGCGCATTCTCTGTCCGAATCCAATCCACTTCCCAGCGGCGAAGCCCCAGCCGTTCGCGCTAAAACGTCCGACCGGAGAGGCAGCGTGAATACAGGTACGTGGTTGGTGCCGGCGCGGCGGGCTTACCGCTTCCTGGACCGTCCGATCGGCTGCCTGAGCACCCGCGCGAAGTTTTGTCTGGTGGTCTACACGATTCTGCTGGTTCTGGTTCTGTGGAGGCTGCGGTGATGCTCAACCTCAATTTGCCGGATTCCGGCGCTGTGACGGATTGTCGCGTGGGGGAACTCATAGCTTGAGCCACAAAGACAACATGGATCTGCGGAACCGAGGAGAGGGCGGCTGGTTTTACGCCGAGAACGAACTCTTCTCCGTATTTGCTCCGCTGATCGGGCCAGATGGCATCGCGGTGTATATGGCGATGTGCCGCCTCGTTCCTCTGGCCGGCGTATCTGAGGAGCGGCCGGTGACGATGCGCGCGATCGAGGCAGCTTCCTGCGTTTCGCGCGGCCAGGTGAACCGCAAGGTCGCGGAGATCGTGGCGCTGGGGATGGTGCTCGAAATGAAGCACGCTCGCAACCGCCCGTCGACTTACAAACTCCCAGAATTACGCAATTTGGCGTTGCTGGGCGAAGCGGAGCTGAAGGCCCGGCTTGGTGTCCCACGGGGGGACACCGGTTCGAAGGAAGGTCTTAGCACTATGGCGCACAGCCCCGTGTCCAATGACGCTTCCAGCCGCGCACAGAGCGGCCTTTCGCATGTAGCGAATGATAAGACCGTCGCTAACGGTCCGGCCTCTCCTGCGGCCTCTGGTGAAAACGGTGTCCCACGGTGGGACACGGAAGCTGCCGATCCAGCAGCACTCGATTTCGATAAGCCGGTGTCCCAGAATCGGGCCTCGGTGTCCCAGAAACAGCCCTCGGTGTCCCAGAATCGGGCCTCGGTGTCCCAAATCGGGGGTTTGTTAAAAGAAGAAGAAGAAGAAGAAGAAGATAAGTACCCCCCTACCCCCGTTCCGGGGGATGGTGGGAGTGAGTTGATTCTTCCAGTCGAGAACTGCACACCCGATGCGGCTGAGTTCCCTGCCTCGATCGCGATCGCGGCGCACTGGACGATGCAAAAACTTGGCTTGTCAAAGCGGCGGCTCCAGGACACCATCGCCGCGGCGCTGGTGCTGTGGTGCCGGCAGAACGACAAAAGCCTCCAGGCCGCGGCGCAGCTCGCCGTGGCGAACTACACGAAGTACATCGCCGACGTGCCGGTGATGCGTTGGGGACCGTGGGGCCCGGAGAATTTCTTCGCGAAGGGGTACTGGTCGAACCCGTCGGCGTGGCCGTACGACCAGGCGAAGGTCCGCGCCGCGGCCGAGGCGGCCGTCGGGATGCGGAAGGCCGCGGCGCGGGAGAGCGACGCAGAATACCGCGCCCGCGTAGACGAATTTATCGGCGGGAACATCACGTTCCTCACAGAAATCGGCGGCCTCGATGACATCGTCGCGAAGCTGCAAGCTCTGCCGGCGGACATGGACCTGCTCGATCTGGAAATTGCGCTCGACGACATCGACGACGAGATGGTGCAGGCAGCGTGGGCCAGATCGGACCCGGAGATCGCCGCGACGCGGCAAGTGGTCGAGACGGAAATTTCCAAGGAAAAAGGGACGCCGACGGCTGCAGTCGAGCGGCTGCGGTTCCAGATTTTCGCCAGCCGGCTGTACGGCAAACATCAGTTTCCGCGGCTCACGCTGCGCTGCCTTCCGCGGAAGACGTGAATGAACGCACCACCGAAGTTCCTGAACTACCGAGCTGTACCCCTACTGAGCACCAGGAGCGAAAGATGAATGAGCAAGCGCAACTGCCCGAAGTTAGCTTTGCCGAGAAAATGGCGAAGTTTGCGGCCTCTTCACAGGCCTACCAAAACATGAATTCCGCTCTCATGCTTGTAGGCCTCGCGGCGTGCAGATTTGAGGCTGACCCGTGTCCTCACCATTTTACGTGGATGCAAACAGCCGTCGACGAATATCGGGCGGCTCAGGCTGAGTGGGAGACGGCTACTGCAGAGTTCCAGGAGGTGGCGCGATGATCGTCACCGTTGCGAGTTACAAAGGCGGCGTTTGCAAGACCACGACCGCGGTGCATCTGGCCGCGTTTCTCGATAGCCTGGCGCCGGACCAGACGGCGCTGCTCGACGGCGATCCCACCAAAAATGCCACGGCCTGGAGTCTGCGCGGCAAGGGCTTTCCCTTCCCCGTCGCGCCGGTCGAAGCTGCTGCAAAATACGCGCGGCAGTTTCCGCACCTGGTGCTCGACACCGGGCAGCGGCCGAGCGTCGAGGACCTGAAGGGCAATGCCAACTACTCCGACCTGCTGGTGATTCCGGCAGTTCCTTCTTCGCTGGACACCGACGGCCTGGTCCAGACGATCATGGCGCTGAAGCAGATCGAGGGCGCGAAGTTTCGCGTGCTGCTGACGCGCGTGGCGGCCGACGCCGCTCGCCAGGCGCTGGACCTGCGCGAGCTGCTGGCCACCCACGATGTGCCGGTGTTTCGCGCGGAGATACCGCGGCTGAAGGCCTTTGAGAAAGCGGCCGGCGCGGGCACGATCGTGAGCGCCGTCGACGACAGGAACGCGGAGCGCGCATGGGCGGCGTATGCGGCCGCGGGTCAGGAGCTGCTGGGATGAATTTAGCCGATGCGTTCGCGCAGCTCGAGAAGGAACCTGAGCCCAAGCCAGCAAAGCCGGCCGCGACAAAGGTGCGAGAAATTCAACCGCCAAAGTCGCCGGCGGCTTCCCTGCCCTCGGAGAAGCTGGGCAAGCGCAAAAATCCGGATTACGAGCAGGCGCACTTCTATCTGCGCAAGGCCACGAACAAGGCGGCGCGGCGGAAGTGGGAGGACGAGGGCAACGGCGACTTGTCCGACCTGGTCGAGGAGTTGCTGGCCGGTTACCTGGGTGGCCGGGTATCCGGGTGGCTGGGTAAGTGAGTCAGCGGTGATCCGGGTCACCGGGTCACCGGGGCAGCAGAGTAACCGGTGATGCGGTGAGTTGAGTAACCGGGTCATCGGGTAACTGAGTAAGCGGGTCACCGGGTCACCGGGGCAGCGGAGGAGAGAGATGAAGATAACGATCGAATCAACGGACATCCTCACGGAAATCGATGGTGCCATGTGCCGCGTATGGCGCGGCGTAACCGAACGTGGGGTCCAGTGCGATCTGGCGATCGCTATGTTGCGGGTTCTGGTGGAAGCCGATCATGCCGAGTTTCAAGCTGAGTTGGCGTCGATTCCGCCGAGCCAACTGCATCCACGAAGTTTCAGAGAGAAGTTTTAGGTGGGTCAGCGGGTAACCGAGCAAGCGGGTCACCGGGTCACCGGGGCAGCGGAGGAGAGAGCGATGCCTGAGCATTTTTCGAAAGCGACAGTAGAGGCGAATTTCTGGTGCAACGTCTGCCGGAAGCCAACCATGCATTACGTCTTCGACGGCCGGCGCGGCGGGTGCCAGGCATGTATCAAGCGTCGCGAGGATGAGGCCAAAGTGAGACCGCCGGCGCCGGCGAAACAGGAAAGCTTGTTTTGAAAAGGAGGGAACTGATGGCGAAGGAAGAAGCGGCAATGGTGATGTGCGACCTGGTGCGGACGATGGTGCTGGCGATGGTCGACGAGCCGAAGGCGGTGAACGTGTCGGCTGACATGAGGAACGTCGAGCGCATTGCGATCACCGTCGATGTGGCGCCGGGCGACGTGGGCAAGGTGATCGGCAAGCAGGGCAGGATGGCGCGCGCGATGCGGACCGTGATGGGCGCGGCGTCGATAGCGTCGGGCATACCGACATCGCTGGATATCAGGGAGAGCTGAGCGATGAAGACAGCCAAAACAGCCGAATACGCGCTCGATTTTTCGCACGCGCAGACCATCCAGGAAGTCGCGGAGCGCGTCGTGAGGAACCTGTATTCGGGCCTCGACGATAAGACGCTGGCCGAAATGATCGAGTACGGGAAGACTTTCCCCCAGCACCCGATGGTCGACGCGCTGAACGCGGAACTACAGAACCTGCTCGAACGCCGGTAGCGCGAGCGCGAGGAGCTGGAGGCTGAGCGATGACGGCGAGAGAGAAGCAGAAGGCGGCGCGGGCGGAAAAGCTCGACGAGATGATGGCGCGGATCGCCGCCGAGCGGGCATGGGCCTGGGCGCGGAGTCCGGCCGGAACGAAGTATGACTGTTCGGATTTACGCCGAGCAGCCTGGAGACGGATCAAGGAGGCACGATGAGAACGATTGGAATTCAGCCTGGATGTACTGTGCTGCTGGTCGAGCGCCGCGGCGATGAGTTTCCGGCGTACAACGCGCTGGTGGCGGGGATATCGATGGACGAATCGCTGGCCGGCGCGAAGGGCGAGCCGTCGATCGAAGTGGCGTTCGTCGTTCCGGACCCCGCGGAGAATGCGCATCGAGTGCTGGTCGTGCCGGGAATCGTCCACGTCTCGCACCGCGACTGGATCGAGGGCCGCGCGGGGCTGGCGTATGACGAACTGCCTTATCCGCCCAGCGGCGTCTGCCGGTTTTGCCACTGCACCGAGCATCGCGCATGTGCAGGCGGCTGCTCGTGGCTGGACTTTGAGAAAACAGCGTGCAGCTCGCTGGCGTGCATCGAGAAATTCCAGGCGGAGATCGTTGAAGAAGTGTCGATCGAGGTGCGGAGATGAGGCCGCGGAAGGTGGTGCTTTGCGTGTGTGGCGATGAGCAGCGGTTGAGCCTGCAGATGTTTATGTTGCGCACGCGCGGCTATCGTTCTCTGGGCGCGGAG
>DASRLB010000526.1:0-4230 GCA_035648695.1 Acidobacteriaceae bacterium
ACTCCGGCGCTCCAACCAGACCGGTGCCAACTTCAGCCGAGCTCTTGTCGAGCGTGCCGACGTTGCGGGGATTTTCGTAATGATCGACTACCTTATCGCTATATGCCATGGTGGTGTCCTCGTCTGTTTAGATGATACTCCGTTGCGGTTGGGTGCGGGAAGTGGCCGCCGCCCATATACTCCAAATTTATGGCAGACGAGCTCCCCAACCCCATTTTGTCCGAGCCGGAGGTGGTGGAACCCATCGGCGAGGGCGCGCCGGTGGGCCTATCGGCGCCGAAAGGCCGCCGCGCCGCCGCGGCCTTCATCTTCTTCACCGTGACGCTGGATATGCTGGCGCTGGGCATGATCGCGCCGGTCCTGCCGCGCCTTATCGAAGGTTTCCTGAACGGAAACGCCTCCAACACCGCCAAGATGATCGGCGTCTTTGGAACGCTCTTCGCCGGGATGCAGTTCTTCTTTTCGCCCGTGCTGGGCTCGCTTTCGGACCGCTTCGGCCGCCGGCCGGTGGTGCTGCTGTCGAACTTCGGCATGGGCATGGACTACGTCGTGATGGCCCTGGCGCCGACGTTGCCGTGGCTGTTCCTGGGCCGCGTCATTTCCGGCCTCACCGCATCGTCGATCCCGACGGCGATGGCCTACATGGCCGATGTCACTCCCAGGGAAAAGCGCGCGGCAGCCTTTGGCCTGCTCAACGCGGCGTTCGGCATCGGCTTCGTGCTCGGCCCGGCCGTGGGAGGCCTGCTCGGAAATGTGAACCCACGTCTCCCATTCTGGGTTGCGGGCGGCCTGTCGATGGCGAACGGCATGTACGGCCTGTTCGTGCTGCCGGAGTCGCTGCCCAAAGCGCTGCGCAACAACTTCTCCTGGAAGCGGGCCAACCCGGTCGGGTCGCTGCGGCTGTTCCAGAGCGTCAAGGTCCTGATTCCGCTGGCCTGTCTCCTGCTGGTCGGATACATCGCGCAGCAGTCCCTCCAACAGGTGTATGTCATCTATGCCGACACCCGCTTTGGCTGGACAAACCGCACGGTGGGATTGTCATTGGCGGTGGTGGGCATCTTTCAAGGACTGTACGGCGTCTTCCTGGTGAAACCCGCGGTGGCGAAGCTGGGTGAGCGCTGGGCCATGGTCTGCGGTTACATAGGCGGCATTTGCGGCTACTTCATGTTCGGGTTCACCAAGACCGGGCTGCTGATGTTTCTCGGGATTCCGGCCTTGAACCTGATGGCCATCGCGTGGCCGTCGGCGCAATCCATCATGTCGCGCAACGTGCCGCCGAGCCAGCAGGGTCAGTTGCAGGGAGCCATCAATTCGCTGCGAGGCCTGGCTGGACTGGTTGGGCCGGGACTGTTTACGTGGGTGTTTGCCAAGTCGATTGGGCCGCACGCCGCGATACCGACGGAGGGGTCGCCGTTCTACCTGGCGTCGGCGCTTCTTGTGGTGGGGCTGGGACTGATCCTGTTCGCCATCAAGTATGAAAAGACCGCCGTGCCGGCCTGACCGGGGGTCGCGCGCATCTTTCCACTCGGTACAATTAAATCAGCACGCAAAACTCAAAACTGAACAGGTCCCAGACGCCAACCGCGCCGGTGCCGCTCAGGTCAATGATCTCCATTACCGATCTCCGTCGACGCGGCGGCCTTTCGGGTGCGCGGACGCCTCGGCAGCACCGGGACGACGCGCTCCACGCCTTCGCGGATGACCTTGGTCTTGAGGTCCTTGAACGCCTCGCGCGCCTCATCACGAAGGACCGGCGGAGCGGCGGCGGGCGGCCCGAGGACGGTGCGGGCGGCGCCGTTGAGGATGCGGCGGATGGGCCAGGAAGCGTCGGGGTTGGGGAGAAAGACTTCGCCGATGCGCTGCTTTTCGGGGCGGTAGTACCAGCGGCGGAAGAGGGCGAGGTAGTCGCAGATTTCGCCGGCGTCGGGGGTGGTTTCGGTGTGGGAGGCGAGTGCGGCGAGGACGGCGCGAGCGCGGTCTTCGGGGGTTTGGGCGGTTGAGGTGGAAACGGGCTCGGCGATTGTGGCGGGGTGAGCCGCAAGCAGGTCCTTCGCGTTGCTCAGGATGGCAATCTCATTGGGGGATGGAGGTGAGGTTGCGGGTCCAGTGAGCGTGCCTGCCGGGTCGTCGAGCGGGACCGGCGCGAGCATCAGCGGTTGCGCGAACAGCGAGCTGCCGACGGCGGTTTGCTCGCGGACGGCGCGGACGCCAAGGGTAGAGAGCCGCTCCGGCCCGGTGAGGCGGCCGTATTCGAGCAGAAAGACCGCGGCTTCTTCGAGCTTCAGTGTGCGGTCGGAATGCTCGGGATCGGGACGCGGTGCGGCCTCCTGCAAAACGACGGCGCGAAGATCGGCGACGGGGCGGACGAGTTCGTCGGCAAGAATTGCGGCGGCCTTCACGCGCTCCCATTGCTTGTGGAGCGCGGCGGCCTGCTCGAAGTCCATCGCCTCGCTGGCGGCTTCGCGCTGCTGCGCCACTTCATGGAGCATCGACTCGCCGCGGGTGGCGAAAAAAGCCTGCACGCGCGCGGCTTCGGCGGCGTATTCGGCGGCGGTGCAGGCGCCTTTGCAGGGCTCGATGCACTTCTTCATTTCGCCGTAAGCGCAGCCGGGATGGCCGGGGTGGACTTGCAAATCTTCGTGGCAGCGCCGGAGCTTGAAGAGGTCGAGGACGGCATCGCAGTAGCGTTCGGCCGCGGCGCGCGACGGGAAGGGGCCGAAGGTGTCGTTGAGCGCGCGCCGGCTGAGTTTATTGGTGGAGTAGACGCGCGGGTGCTCGTGCTGCATGGTGATGCGTAGGAAGTACGGCGGGTGCAGGCGGAGGCGCTTGCGGGCCTGCTCGGGGCCGAAGGCGGCGCGGGTGGCGCGGTACATGACGAGCGCCGATTCGAAGTCGGAGCCGGTGCGGGCCCACTCGATCCAGCGGACTTTTTCGCGCAGGTTGAGCCGCTTTGACAGCACGGGCCGCCCCTGCTCGTCGACGGCCTCGGGAGGAGCGAGCAGGCGGCGCAGGCGGCGGCGAAGATCGGCGGTGCGGGTGAGGTAGGGCTCGGAGTTTTCGGCCTCGCCGCGCAGGGAAAACACTCCCGGAGCGGCGGGTATGGCGCGCAGGATTTCGCCTGTGCTGTCCGGGACGAACTCGATCGCGCGCTCGAATTGGAAGGGCTCGCCCACAGCGAGATTCTAGCTCGTTACACCGCTACCGCACTTCCACCTTCTGAAACCCCAACCCCTCCAGCATCGCCGTCACGGTCGATCGCGCATTCCTGCTCGCCGCATCCAGAATCCCATCCTCCAGCGCCGCCTTCTGCAACTCAACCTGGGCCTTGGCCCGCGTCTCGCTTTCGAGGTTGATGTCCACCGGCACCAGCAGCCCGGTCGTCCGCGCGTACACCCTCGTGTGCCGGTTGTCGATCGTCGTCACAAACACCTGCGACGGCGGCAGCACGATCCGCACCGTCCGCTCGTTGCCGTTCTCGGTAATCTGCACGTCGTCGGGCTTCATCTGGCTCATGTCGACGCCGGCGATGGTCTGTCCGCGCACGATCATCAGCATCCGGTCGCCGGCCAGCAGGTCGGGAAGCACGGCACTCGATTTATTGCCTTCGACGACCGTGTCCAGCGAGTACACGACAGTTTCCAGGCGATTGAGCCGCTGGATTTTCTCGACCACTCCCGGCGCGGACACGATGCTCGTCGACCGCCCTGTAATGAGGCCCGCGATGCGCGCCATCGCGCCGCTCGTGGCCTGGTGCAGGAACAGCCCCAGCGCCACTGCTCCCAGCACCAGCGCGAGCAGGAATGCATAGAACGTTCCCGACCCGCGCCGGTTGTAGTTGTACTGCGTCGTCATACTCCCCATTCAAAGCGCAAGTCCGCGAGTTAGCAAGTCGGCGCCGCAAACCCGCGGAAATCCCATCGCCCGCGCCCGCTGTTTTTAAGACGGAAGACCGCGTACCGCCCCTATCGCCTCGCGCGCATCTAACTCACCCAGACTGAACCTGCTAACTTGCCAACTATGCGTTACAACGTCCTTCCGGGCGCTCCCAATCCCGGCGCTCTCAATCCTAATGACACTCGCCTTTCGGTTCTCGGCTTCGGCTGCTCGGCCATGCTGGGCCGGTGCTCGCGCAATGAGTCGATCGCCGCGCTCAACACCGCGCTCGACGCCGGCATCACCTTCTTCGACAACGCCCGGTCCTACGGTTACGGCGCGTCCGAGGGCCTGCTC
>DASRLB010000527.1:0-17265 GCA_035648695.1 Acidobacteriaceae bacterium
CATCGGAAGGAACTCCTTCCGCGGCAAGTCGCAGTTCAACCTCGATGCCCAGGTCTCGCGGATCTTCCCGATCTACGAGAGCCTGTCGATGACCGCACGGCTAGAGGCATTCAACATGCTCAACCATCCGAATTTCTCGACGCCGACGGCATCGACTTCGTCGGGCAGCTTCGGGCAGATCGGCGGCCAGTCGAATGCGGCCCGGGTCTTCCAGGGGTCGTTGAAGATCAACTTCTAACCCGGCGGACAGCTTCCGCGCGGAAACAATATGCCCCGCCTTCGAAAGATGAAGGCGGGGCAAGTTTTTTGCAGGCGAAGAGCATGAACCCCACTCATGTCGCAGCTAACGCGGCGCCATGAATGGGTCACCCAAGAGACGTTGCGGGTTACTTGTGGGACTTCGCGGCGGCGAAGCGCTGGTTGACTTCGTCCCAGTTGACGACATTCCACCAGGCGGCAAGGTAGTCGGGGCGCTTGTTCTGGTACTTCAGGTAGTAGGCGTGCTCCCAGACGTCGTTGCCGAGGATGGGGTAGAGGCCCTGCGAGAGGGGCGAGTCCTGATTCGCGGTGGTGACGATCTTCAGCTTGCCGCCCTCAAAGACCAGCCAACCCCAGCCGGAGCCGAACTGCTTGGCGGTGGTCTCGTTGAAGAGCTTTTTGAAGCTGTCGAAGTCGCCGAAGTCGGCCTTGATCTGCGCGGCGATGTCGCCGGAGGGGTCGCCGCCGCCTTTAGGCTTCATGATCTGCCAGAACATGGAGTGGTTCACGTGGCCGCCGCCGTTGTTCTGCACTACCTTGCGGATGTCCTCGGGGATGGCGCTGAGGTTCTTGATGAGGTCCTCGGGGGCCTTGGAGCCGAGCTCGGGGTGCTTGTCGATGGCGCCGTTGAGGTTGGTGACGTAGCTCTGGTGGTGCTTGTCGTGGTGCAGCTTCATGGTCGCCTCGTCGATGGTGGGCTCGAGGGCGGCATAGTCGTAGGGAAGGGGGGGAAGTTCGAAAGCCATGGTTTTTCTCCTGCAATCATGTGTTGGTTTGTTAGTTCAAGCGAGGACCCGCGTTTGCTGGCGCGGAACGCAATTCCGCCGCGGCATCAATGATGAGATGCAGTGCGCGCATTTCCCGATTCGACCATGCCTTGATATTTGGCGTGTCGCCGGCTCAGGAAGGGAAGAATGCTTACGGAAAATCGTGCGACCACCGCTGTCAAGGCACAGAATACAGCGGCGTTCAAGAAGACATTGGGTTGAGAGCCGGACCGGTACGCATGAAACAGCATCCATACCAAAGCCGTAGCCGCTCCTGCGATGACGAACACTGTGTATTCAACGGTCGCACTCAAAAATCGACGTGTGAACGTCAGCGATTCAAGGTCATCGGGATCTTTCTCATTCTCATAAATCGCCATATTCACCTCAACAGCCTTCGACATGCTCGAATCGTGAAACATGTAACCAATCCAACGTCGGAACCATGAAAGAGCCAGCGGACCGGATACTTGTCGAATAGCAGGACCTCGCCGACTGTCTTATTCACGAGCCACTCACCGATCCAGAGCAGCAAAATGAAACCGATCAATTGCAGCAGGTCGATCAGGAGGCCTTCGCTTTCGGCTTTCAATCTCTTCAACAGAGATTCCTTCGGCGACCTCGGCATGCCCGAATTATAGTCTTGGCAATCAGCCCGTGCCTTAATGCCCGGAAATTTGGGCTGCACGCTACCCCCCGGTTGGGTTCTAATAGCGTGCATGAGCGCACTGAACGATTCGTACCGCTGGCTGGACGACGATGGCCCGGCCTTCGGAGCCCCCGGGCTCGAGCCGCGTTGGACTTCGAGCAAGAAAGACGCGGTCGCAACAGCCTATGCCGCCTCCAGCCGCATCTGGTTCACCGTCTCCCACGGAACGCTGAACGAGATCTACTACCCCACCATCGACCGTCCGCAGACCCGCGACATGGAGCTGCTGTTCACCGACGGCGAGACATTTTTCCATGAAGAAAAGCGCGACCTTCAGTACGATTTCCACCACATCGACAACGACGCGCTGGCGGTGCGCGTCGTTGCGACCGACCTCGGTGGACGCTACACCGTCACCAAGGAATTCGTCACCGACCCCCACCACCCGGTCGTCCTGATGAACGTAAAAATCGACGGCGACGAAGCCTTGCTCGCCAAGCTGAAATGCTACCCACTGCTGGCCCCGCACCTCGACGGCGGCGGCGCTGGAAATTCCGCGCGCTCCATCAGCGTCGCCGGCCGCCGCTGCATTCTCGCCTGGAAGAACAACGTGTCGCTCGCCTTCGGCGCCGACTGCGGATTCTCGCGTTCAAGTTGCGGCTACGTCGGCTCCAGCGACGGCTTTCAGGACATCCTCACCAACGGCAAGATGACCTGGGACTTCGGTCAGGCGCTGAACGGCAACCTCGCCGTCATGGGCGAGATCGACGTCGCCAAAAACCGCGAGTTCACCATTGCCATCGCGCTCGGCGACGGCCACCACTCCGCGCTCGCCGGCATGATGCAAACGCTTTCCACGCCCTACGAACTCCACCGCAAACGCTACATCGAGCAGTGGCACCGCGCCGCCTCGCCCGAGCGCCTCGCCTCCGTCTCCACCGACAACGGCCGCCTCATGCGCGTCAGCCACAACACCATCCTCGCGCACGAAGACAAGACCTACTCCGGCGCCTTCATCGCCTCCGCGTCCATTCCCTGGGGCGCCTCAAAGTCCGACGACGACCTGGGCGGCTACCACCTGGTCTGGACGCGCGACATGGTGCAGTCGGCGACAGCCCTTCTGGCGTGTGGGCGAATAGACACCGCCCGCCGCGCCCTCGTCTACCTCGCCTGCACCCAGCGCCCCGACGGCGGTTTCGCGCAAAATTTCTGGATCGACGGGACCCCCTACTGGACCGGCATCCAGCTCGACGAAGTCGCCTTCCCCATCATGCTGGCGTGGCGTTTGTGGAAGGTCGACGGCCTCGGCAGCTTCGACGTTTTGCCCTTCGTGACACAGGCCGCGGCGTTCCTGTGCCGCTATGCCCCGGTCACGCAGCAGGAGCGCTGGGAAGAGAACGCCGGCTATTCCCCCTCCACGCTCGCCGCCGTAATCTCCGGCTTGCTCTGCGCGTCGGACATCGTCACGGCGCGCGGCAACGAGGCGCTCGGCGTCTTCTACGAGGACTACGCCGACTGGATCGAGGCCCACCTCGACGAGTGGACCACCACCGACGAAGGCGTTCTCCATCCCGAAGTGAAGTGCCACTACATGCGCATCCGCCCGCCGGCCCCGGGCGAGCCGTTCCACAACGACTCTATCCCTCCCGGCACCATCCGCATCGCCAACCGCGGCCCGGGCGAAAAGGACACCTTCGACGCCCGCGAAGTCGTCGACGGCGGCTTCCTCGAACTGGTCCGCTACGGCGTCCGCCGCGCCGACGACCCGCTGATGGTCGACACGCTCAAGGTCATCGACCGCGTGCTCAAAATCGACACCCCCTACGGCCCCTGCTGGCGCCGGTACAACCACGACGGCTACGGCCAGCGCAAAGACGGCGGCCCCTACCTCGGCTGGGGACAGGGCCGAGCCTGGCCCATCCTCACCGGCGAACGCGCGCACTATGAGCTCGCCGCCGGCGAAAATGTGACGCCCTACATCAAGGCGCTGGAGCAGTTCAGTTCCATCGGCGGCATGCTCCCCGAGCAGGTGTGGGACTACGCCGACATGCCCGCCGAAGGCCTGTATTTCGGCCAGTCGGCGGGTTCGGCGCAGCCCCTCGTCTGGGCCCACGCGGAGTACGTGAAGCTGCTCCGCTCGGTCGCCGATGGCCGCGTCTTCGACCGCATTTCCGTCGTCGCAGAGCGCTACGCCGTGGCCCAGGACCAGCGCAACTTCATGAGCCGCATGGAAATCTTCCAGCTCTCGCGGCCGATCTCGGCGATGGTGCAGGGCGGCTCGTTCCGCATCATCGACGCCCAGCCCTTCCAGGTCACATGGACCGTCGACGACTGGGCCACCGCCATCCACACCGAGTCGACCGTAGTCGGCCCCCCGGGCTCGTTCGCGGACATCTGCATCTCCCCGCAGACCACGGGCACGCTGATCTTCACGCTCTACTGGCCGGGGCAGGACCACTGGCTGGGACGCAACATCGAGGTCTCCATCAACGCAACAGCCGCCCCAACCATGCCCGCGGGAGTCAAGCCGAAGTCATAGCGTTGTTTCTTTTTTAAGTCGTCACCGGTCGAGATTGAGAGCCACGGCAGAGCGGACAAGTTCCGTCAAAGCCTTGTCATCGATATTCTCGCCTTCGTGGATATCGATCGCACGCCGAACATTCCCATCAAGGCTGGAATTGAAGAGACCGGAAGGGTCCTCCAGCGCGGCGCCCTTGGCAAACGTCAACTTGACGACGCTCTTGTACGTCTCTCCCGTGCAGACGATGCCGTTGTGGGAGAAGACGGGGACGCCGCGCCACTTCACCTCTTCAACGATTTCAGGATCAGCCGCGTGAATGATTTTGCGGACTTTCGCGAGCGTCTTCCCGCGCCAGTCGGCGAGGGCGTTGATCTTCGCGTCGATAAGGGCAGAGGCAGACTCCACGGCAACAGGCTTTTTCATACGCAACACCAACTCTCGCACCCAATTTAGCTGTGCTTGGCCTAACCTGCAACCTGCGCAGGGATAAAACTATTCCGACCCGGTTGTAATTCGGAAAGATGGCAGGGACGCTTTCGGGTTAACGAGGGTTACGACTCCCTGAAGTCGCGTGCTCTCCCGATCTTCACGGAACCGCAAACCATCAGGTTGCTTACTCCAGCCATGATTCCCTGACGCTTGGTCCGGAGGCGGAAGGGACAGCGGCCATCTGGGCGCCGTTTCCATACCAGTCCACATTGCGCGTGATGTACATTGCGGCGGCAACTGCGGCGAAGCTGGCGACCGCACCGACCAGCAGAGCGTAAGCCTCCACACGCAACAGCACATAGATGAACACGTAAAGGCCCGTGAATACCGCAAGCGACCGCAGGGCCAGCTTGCGGCTGTGGAAGACCCACTCCGTGTTCACCGCGAAAAGAGCGACGGTGGATGTGCCTGCAATGAGGTAGCTCAGGTCGAAACCGATGTGCTCGGCCAGCGAAAGCAGCAGAAGATAGAAGATGGTTTGCGCGACGCCGACCAGAACGTATTGCGCGGGATGCAGGCGCTTCCCGGTCAGGACCTCGAACAGAAAGTACGTCAGAAAAACGAGGCCGAGGAAGAGCGTGATGTAGTGCAGGGAGCGGTGGATCGAACGGTAAGAATCGGCGAGGCGAACGCCGAAAACCGTCGCAGGTTGCTGAGGAGCACTCTCCGCGGAGGCCGCTGCGACTCCGTGGCTGTTGGCTCGTTCCGTAGTCAGGCCTTCAACGAAGAAGCCCGAGATGCTCATCACGATAGCAAGCAGGACGACAATGAAGAATTTTGTACCCAGCGAGCGAGTGAAGCGCTTAGAGGAGGTTGGCGGGGGCGGGACAAAGGTACTCATTGCTGTGTTCTCCTTGGAGGTTACTTTGCAATACAAAGTTAAGAGGCGCGGAATTGCGCATGGCAATGTGGATGAGTAAGCTGCCTAAGCGGTGAGAGGGGACAGTTTGCGGAGCATCCGATCTTCCTCGTCTTCGTGGTTCGCGGACGCCGCATCGCGGACGACCTGCTCAAGAATGGTGAGGTATTCAAGGTATCGCTTGCGGCCCGAGGCGGTTATGCGCGCCGTAGTCTGGGCCCGGCCGGCGTCGGCTCCCTTCGTCAAACGGACCATGCCGTCCTCTTCCAGCACCTGCAGATGGCGTGCGAGGTTGCCGTCGGTCAGATCGCAGAGCTGTTTCAACTCAACAAAACTGAGGCCGTCGGGATGAGTAATGAGCGACGTAAGAACGCTCAGGCGCGCGCGTTCGTGGATGACGCGATCAAGGCCCAGATAGGCGAACTGAGCTGCCGGCTTAGAAGTCTTTGTCTTCATCGATCGAGGCTTTCTTAGCAGAGAGATAGTGGATCGCAGCGACGAGCGCCATGCCGATGGCGTACGGGCCGGCCATCATGACCGGAGCAAGACTGCGTATGTCGCCGAGCCCAATGCAAGCCACGCCGGTTAGGAGAAACCAAATCCCTACCAAAAGCATGGGTCGCGGCAGGCAGCGGCAAGAGGCGAAAACGCCCAGGCTGAAGATAATCTGCCACAAGCCCGGCAGCATCCAGAAGACGCTCTGCGTGACGTGCAGCAGAACGAAAGGCAGGATGGCGCCTGCGACAGCCGCGGGAAGAAACTGTGCGACCGCCATGCGGACCATCTCATCCGCCATGCCGGAGTGCAGCCGATTGGCCCGCGTAAGCATCTGCGTCGCTATCAGCGCGGAGCAGAAGACACCGGTAGTAAGCCACAGAATGACGTACTGCACTGGATGGGCCGCCGGTTCGCGCACCCAATGGGCCTGGGCCGCGCCCGTAAGCAGGGCTACAAGCGCCGTCGCAAACAGAGTGGCCGGGCCATAGCCGCGAAATTCGGTATTTTGCGCCACCTGGCGGCGAATGCTGCGGATTTCGACAAGTGCCTGGTTGAGGTCGGCCATAAGTAGAACTACTTTGTAATGCAAAGCATATGCTTTGCATTACAAAGTGTCAAGCGCGGGTACGCCGCTTCCATGTCTACTCCGGCCCACCGTTTTTCCGTAGAAAGAGAACGCCGACAACGCGGCTCTCCGGCCGCAGCGCCCACGAGGCCACAGCAAAGCCGGCGATGATGAGCGGAGCGATGATGTGAAACGCTTCACCGGGACCGCCGACCGCTGCCCAGGTTGCGGCCGCGCCTGTAAGGTCGAAGAAAATGCCGGCGTACCCCCATTCCTTGAGCCGCGGAAACCGCGGCACAAGGATGGCAATGGCCCCCAGCACCTTCCAAACCCCCAGTATGGTCATAAAGTACAGCGGGTAGCCAAGGACATGCACAAAGCCATCGACATTCTGCTTCAAATGCGCCAGTTGTGCGATGCCGCCGCTTCCGATGGGAAAGGCTACGAGTATGGTCGCTGTCCAATAGCCGATCGTTTTCGCTTTCATGGTCACTCCAACCCTTCGACAACACTGTCCAGGTTGCCAAGAAACTTCTGCCAGCCGTAGTTCGCGCCCTTATAGGCGGCGTCCTGATTGGCGCCAAAGCCGGAGTGCTCCATGCGAAGATGAGTACCGCTCTTCTCCGGAGTCAACGTAAAGAGGACGACGGAGCCAAGCCCAAAAGAACTCCAGCTATAGGAAAGCTGCTTCAGGGGATCGACGACCAGCACCTCGCAATCGATCACGCCGTTCCAGTTCGGCACGGGGTCGGCACGGAACTGGAACTTCCGCCCCACCACCGGCTCGAAGTCGTTGTTCATCAGCCACTGTGCAACCAGTTGGCCCTCCGTCAGCGCGCGCCACAACTTTTCCGGCGAATGCGCAAACGTCCTCTCGATCACAAGCGTGCGTGTACCTTCTGCTGAATCGCGCATTAGTCCATCCTTTCCAAAAGGGTTTCAAGCCAGTCGAAACGTTCGCGCCAGAAGGCGCCGTAAAGGTTGAGCCAGTCCACCATCGGCGCCAGCGCATCGGCCTGCGCGCGATAGTGCGTTTCGCGTCCGGCACGGCGATGCCGCACCAGCTTCGCCCGCTTCAGCACTGTCAGGTGCTTGGAGACGGCAGGCTGCGACACACCCGCATACCGAGTCAATGCGTGGACAGTCTGTTCGCCAGCCCGCGTCAACTCTTCGAAAATGGCCCGGCGAGTCGGGTCGGCAAGAGCGCGAAACACCGGATTGGCATTGGCCAGCTTCACATCCAAACCATAGCCAAATGGCTATGGTTTGTCAAGCGGAAAAATCTTCATTTGGGGGCTCGCGATGGCGGGCGCGGTTAGACTCTCCGTATGGTGTTCACCAAGCGCCTTCGCGAGGGAGTCCGTCGCGGAGAGATCACGTGCAGCGTCCGATTCTGGCTGAGCCCTCGCGTGACCGTGGGCGTCCGCTACCGCATGGAGGAAGGCGAAATCGAGGTGGACTCCATCGAACCGATCGGACTCCCGGACATCACTCCACAACTGGCGCGCGCGTCGGGATTTCTGGGTGTTCTGGACTTGCTCAAAGTAGCGAAGCACGGCAAAGGCGAGAAGATCTACTTAATACGCTTCCACTATGTTCCGCCGGTTCCGCACAAGCCGGCGCCCGTCCATCGACGCGGAGCACCTCTCGCCTAGTTCATCGGCTCGGCGGAGCTGAACTCCCGCTCCACCGCGAGCAAGCTCTCCGCCGTCAGCCGGTCCGCCTTGCGCAGCGCGGGGAAGAATACGCTCCACATACCGGTGACGGCCATGCTCGCAACGCCGCCGATCACCACCGCGCGCACCGCTCCCCACCAGTGCGCGGTGAGGCCGCTTTCAAACTCGCCAAGCTCGTTCGACGCGCCCAGGAAGAGCCAGTTCACGGCGCTCACGCGTCCACGCATCTCCGGCGGAGTCGCCAGTTGCAGCAGGCTCGACCGCACCACCACGCTCACCATGTCGCTGGCGCCGATCAGGACCAGCGCGACACAGCTGAGCCACAGATTGCGGCTCAAGCCGAACACCACCGTCGCCGCTCCGAACAGACCGACACACGTCAGCATCGTCCGCCCCGCGCGGCGACGCAGAGGAAAGCGCAGCAGCAGCAGTGAAACCGTCAGCGCGCCAAGACTCGGCATCGCCCGCAGCAGGCCGAGGCCGCCGGCGCCTTCATGCAGCACATCGCGCGCGAACACCGGCATCAGCGCGACGGCCCCACCCAGCAGCACCGCGAACAGGTCGAGCGAGATCGAGCCGAGCAGCAGCCGTGTTCCGCGCACGTAGCGCAGACCGGCCAGGACCGTCTCCAGCGTGAACGCCTTGCCGCTTTCCGCGACCGGCGGGCGCGGGCTCATCATGCTAGTCAGCACCAGAAACACCAGCAGGCAACACAGCGTAAAGCAGTACACCAGCGGCGCTCCGCTGAGGCGGACGAGGTGTCCCGTCAGCGCCAGCGTAAACAGCAGGCCGCCGAACATCGGGCCGCTGGCGTTCGCAATCTGAAAAACGCTCGCGCCCCACGTGACAGCATTGACGAAGTGCTCCTTGGGCACCAGCGACGGGACCCAGGCACTCGCCGCCGGCCCGCTGAAGCAACGGCCTGTCCCAATCACAAACAGAATCGCGTACACCGGCAGGATGCTCCGAATCCCGCGCAGCGAAAGCCACAGCAACGCAGCCGTCGCGATCGTCTGCATGGTGTAGCAGGTAAGGATGATGGCGCGGCGGTCGTAGCGATCGGCAACATGGCCGGCGGGCAGGACGAACACCAGCCCGGGCAGAAAAAGCGCCAGCCCGGTGTATCCGAGCGCCAGCGTCGAGTGCGTGATCTGGTACACCTGCCACGCCACGCCAACACTCTGCGCCTCCGACCCCAGCACGCCCAGCAACCGCGCCGACTGATAGAAACGAAAGTCCCGCGACCCCCACGCGGCGGTCCCTGAAGCTTCTCTACTGTGGCCGTCGGGCATCGATCTATGGTCGCATACCGGAGCGTATTACTTGCCGCAAAATGACCCTAGCGGAGATCAAGCACCCGAAAATTCTTACCATCCGAAACCGCCAGCCGCACCGGCCGCGGCGGCCCCGACGGCGGCACGGTAACCTCGGCCCAAAGCTCTTCGCCCGCCGCGAGCGGAAACGGGGTCTTCGCGTGCTCGGCAACGAAAAATTCGGTGTACCCCGAGAGCGTCGCAAATTCGCAAGGCAAGCCGCGTCGCAATGTGAGGTCCTGCGTTTCTTCAGGCCGCTGCTCGTTCGCTACAACCGGTGCGAGCTTGCCGTCGCGGGCCGCGGGGAGAACTTTCCACGTATGCGTGTGGAAGGCCGCCTGTTCGCCGGCCGCGTTCGGCCCGTAGTCTTCGCCGTCCTTGCCGGGAGGCAGGTCGCAGGCGCTGGCGTGGAGGGTGAGCGCGATATACCTCCCGCGAATCGGCTGCTCCGGATCGAATTGCGTGGCCCGCGTCCACACTCGCGGACACGTATGCCGCTCCCAGGCATACTTTACGGCGATGCTCAACACCAGCACCAGTTGCACAACGAGGACAGCAATCCCTCTAGCGCGTTGGCTCATGCTGCCACCTCCCCGCGCATCTGCGTCAGCAACCGCCGCCTCATGCGCTCCAACAGCCATCCGCCGGCGAGGAACAGCACACCCAGCCCGATCAGCCCCAGCGAACGCCCCAGCTTGTCCATCAGGCTGGAGAAATAAAACCAAATCACGGTAATCGCGAAAACGCCAATGCCATAGTTCACCAGCGCACGCGACCGCTCGCGAACGCCCCACCACGCCAGAAACACGGAAACAGCCGCGATCAGGGTGTAGGCCAACACGCTCGGCGCATCGGTCGTCGTCTCCGTCCCGCGCATGTACTCATAGTGGACCTTCGTCTGAAGCCACGGCAGCGCGAAGCTCATAGCCGTCACAACCAGCGCGGGAACGAGGCTCCGCTTCTCCCACACCCATCCGACAGCGAGCATCAGCAACATCACGAAGACAGCCGCCACTCGCAGCCCGACAGGCACCATCGGATGTCCGAGCTCACCCCCGACATAATTGTTCCAGCCTTCAGTGAGCATCGCGGTCGTCGCTATAAGCACAAGGCCGGAAACGCCAAACAAAATGCCACACACCGCGCGGCGCTGCGAGTGCAGGAAGGCCGTCAGATAGACCGCGGCGATCACAGCAACCATCCGCAAACAATAGATTTCCCCGCCGCGATAAACGCTTGCCCGATAACTCCACTCACACACCAGCCAGGCCGGCGCGAGCAGCAGCAGACACACCTGCTGAAACTGGTCGCGCAGCCAGAACCACCCGGCAGCCGCGCACAGCGCCCACAGCAGCACCGCCGCCGGCCAGTGCTCCTGCATGTTGAATATCTGTCCCACCATCGCGATGGCCGCGCCGGCGCCGACGGTCCCAACGGCGTGCAGAGCGGTGGCCATGCCTTCGAAGCGCGGGGCGGCCACGATCGCTCCAAGGTGCAGCAGGGCCAACATGCCGACCACCAGCGCAAGCCGTCCGAACGGCGAAACCTGGTCCCAGTGCGCTGCTACGAAGAGCAGAACGCCCGCGCCCAGCAGGATACCGCCGAGAACCAGCGCGATCAGCACCTGCCAGCGATGCCCGGCGGGACGGGCCTGCTCAGCCTCGAACGCACGAATGCGATCGGCCGTCGACGTATCGATGACACCCGCGTCCTGCCACCGCGCAAGGTCCTGTTCCAATGCCTGCATAGCTGTGGAGCAGTAGAACAGACTCGGAGGCACTCGACAACAAGAAATCATCAACTCGCAAGGTTGATGCGACATATTGGGAGACTGTTTAGATATTTGATCTACAACGAAACTGCCATTCTGAGCGAAGGCACGCGCTTTTGGCGACGGGGCTTCGGACTCCTCAATTTTCATTTGCCGGTCAACCGCTCCGCCAGCCGCAGCGCCAGTGCCATCAGCGTAAACGTCGGGTTCGAGCTGCCTCCCGACGGAGACACCGCGCAACTCGCTACATGCAGGTTCGCAACCCCATGCACGCGCAGGTCGCGGTCGACCACGCTGGTGCGGGGGTCACCGCCCATGCGCAAACCGCCCATCGCATGAAATGTGTCGGCGAACACCGGCTCGTCGCTCCACTCGCGCGGCGCGAGCCCGAGCCGCTCAAGCTCCGCGCGGACCACCGCTGCAAAGCGCAGCGCCGTGTCGCGCTCCTGCTCGCCGACGCGCCAATCGACAATCGCCTTGCGCATTCCCAGCGCATCTTTTTCTTCGGATAGCCGGATACAATTCCGCGCATCCTCCGCCTGCTCCAGGTCGATGTGCAGCCGCACCCGCGCAAGCTTGCTCACTGCGCGCCGCTGCCGGAAGCGCGAATCGATCATCAGCCGCGCCACATCGCCGGCGCCGCGCAACATTGGCAACAGGTTCTTCCCGATCGCCTCACTCACCTGCCCACGCTGCACCGACTCCATCAGATTCCGCACCGCCGCCGGCCCCGAATCCTCCGGCTCCTCGATCGTCACATGGGCCATCACCGCCAGGAGACCTTTCTGCGCGCGCAACGCCGAAGACGCTTCCAGCTTGCACGTATGCAGCGTGCCATCGACAAAAAACGGCCCCAGCCGTTCCAACATCCGCTCGCGTTCCGGAGAAATGAACTCGGCCGCCGGCCACGTAAGATGATCGTGAAAATACCGACCAATCTGCTCGTGCGCATTGAGCACCGCAGCCTCGCTCAACAGCAGCAGACGCGAACTCTCAATTGTCCCGGTCGCAACGACAAACTCTTCCGCCTGGCACCGAAACTCCCGGCGCGCATAATCCACCACCCTCGCGGCCAGTACCCGACCGGCACCATCCCCCAGCAACTCCGCGACATTGGCGTGGCTCACCACGGTAATCCTCGGATGCGCCAGCGCCGTCTTGCCCAGCGTGCGTGCAAGGTTCCGCTTCGCAAACGGAATCCACTTTGAAAACCGCAGCCGCACGTCGTCCGAAAACTCCACCGCAGGCCGCTTCAGCGCGTCCAGCAACCCCGCATCGAACGGCAGCAAATCAACTCCAAGCATCCGCTGCAACTCCTCATAAAACGGAGCGACATCGCCCTCCGCAATCGGCCACCCCAACGAAGGCGCGCCCGTCGGCGGCTGAAAAACATCCGCGGTATAGGGCAGCAACTGCCCACCCCACCGCGTCGACGATCCTCCAAACGTCCGAAACCGCCCCTCGGTCGTCCCCGCATGGTGAGCCCCTCCCATGTCGGCGTCATACAGGCTCTGACTCCGCTCCTCAAGCTCCAGCCCACCTGCCTCCAGCAGCAAGACCTCACCACCGCGCTCGGCCAGCCGAGTAGCCAGCAACAACCCGGCAATCCCGCCCCCAACCACGCAGAACCGCGCCCGAAACTCGCGCCCAACTTCCGCCTGATCGAGATCGATATGCATTTGCTTTACCCTAGCATTTAATTGCCAATTTTCAATGGTAAAATGGCAATCATGATTGCCACTGTCGAAATCGATAAGTTAGGCCGCCTCGTCGTTCCAAAAAAAGTACGCGATGCCGTCGGAATGCGTCCGGGCGTTCCTCTTGAGATGGAGATTCGGGGCTCTGAAGTCGTACTACGTCCCCAAACCGCTCCGCGCGGGCTCTACAAAAAAGAGGGTCTCTGGGTCTACGACAGTGGAGCGCCCATGAGCAACGAGATGGTGAACGAATGGATTGCAAACGACCGCGAACGTCGTATGCGCTACGTTAGCGGCGAAAGCCTGGAGCCATGATCTTTCTCGATACCTCCATCTTCATAGCGGCGGCTCAGGCTCTTCACATCAATCACGAGCCCAGCGCGAAGCTGCTTAAGCGGGCAACGCGAGCTACTGCGGCTGCTTCGCTTCACTCTATGGCGGAAACATACAACGTCCTGTCGGGAATGCCGCAACCATTCCGTATGCCTCCCGTAGCCGCCGCGAAAATTATCGAACAGATGCGCGAACGTGTACGGCTTGTGGGGCTCACTGAAGCGGAGTATGCGGCGACCATCGAAAGCGTTGCCGGGCTTGGACTTTCGGGTGGAATTGTCTATGACGCACTCCACATGAGGTGTGCACGAAAGGCAGGAGCGACGCACATCTATAGCTGGAATGCGCGCCACTTCAAGCTCGTTGATCCTGAAATGGCCGGAATGGTTTATTTTCCCTAAGCCTTCGTCTTTATTTGCGCTGCTTGTAGCTCGCCTTCACAAACGCATGAAACAGTGGATGCGGCTCCAGCGGCTTCGACTTGAACTCCGGATGAAACTGGCAGCCCAGAAAAAACGGATGCTCGGTCTCCGGAAGTTCCACAATCTCCACATAGGTCGCATCGGGAGTCGTCCCGGTCAGCTTCAAACCGCCTCCGACCAGGGCCGCTTCGTACTCCCGATTGAACTCGTAACGATGCCGATGCCGCTCTGAAATTTCCGTCGCTTCATACGCCTGCGCGGCCAGCGAGCCGGGCTCCAGCACGCACGCCCACGCGCCCAGGCGCATCGTTCCACCCATCTCTTCAACGCCCGTCAACTCGCGCAGCTTATAGATGATGCGGTACGGCGTCGCCGGATCGAACTCACCCGAATTCGCCTTCGCCAGTCCGCAAACATTGCGCGCAAACTCGATGCACGCGGTCTGCATTCCCAGACAAATTCCGAAGTACGGCACCTTGTTCTCGCGCGCGTAACGGATCGCGTTCAACATACCCTCGATGCCGCGCTTGCCGAAGCCGCCCGGCACAAGGATGCCATCGAACCCCTGTAGCTGCGATTCGTACCCCTCCACTTCCAGCCCTTCAGCCTCCAGCCACGTCACCTTCAGCTTCAGATTCTCGGCGAGCGCGCCGTGGACCAGCGCTTCCTTCAGACTCTTATAGCTGTCCTCGTATTCGACATACTTGCCGACGATGCCGATCGAAACTTCGTCCTTCGGGTTGTAGGCGCGGTGCACGATGTCTACCCACTTCGAAAGATCGGCCTCTTTCGCTTCCATGCGAAGGTACTTCAGCGCTAGTGAATCCACGCCCTGTTGCGCGAGGTTCAGCGGCACTTCATAGATGCTCGGAACATCGCGCGCGATGACGGCGGCCTGGGTTTCGACATTGCAGAACGCGGCGATCTTTTCGCGCATTTCGCGCGGCACTTCGCGGTCGCTCCGGCATAGCAGTATGTCCGGCTGAATGCCGATGCTCAGCATCTCCTTCACCGAGTGCTGGGTCGGTTTGGTCTTCAACTCCTGCGCGGCGGCGATCCACGGGATCAGCGTCACATGCACAAAGCAGGTATTGTCGCGGCCGAGGTCCTGGCGCATCTGGCGGATGGCTTCGAGGAACGGAAGCGACTCGATATCGCCGACGGTCCCGCCAATTTCGACGATCACCACGTCCACATCGCCCGCCGCAGCGACCTTGTGCATCGCGTTCTTGATCTCGTTGGTAACGTGCGGAATCACCTGCACGGTTTTGCCGAGATAGTCTCCGCGGCGCTCCTTGGTGATGATCTGCTCGTAAATGCGTCCGGTGGTCAGGTTGTTGTCGCGCGACAGCTTGGCATGGGTGAACCGCTCGTAATGCCCAAGGTCGAGATCGGTCTCGGCTCCATCGTCGGTAACGAAAACTTCGCCATGCTGAAACGGCGACATCGTCCCGGGATCGACATTGAGATACGGGTCGAACTTCATGAGGTTGATGCGCAGACCGCGTGCTTCGAGCAGGCATCCGATCGACGCCGCGGCCAGGCCCTTGCCGAGCGAAGACACGACCCCGCCGGTCACAAAGATGTACTTTGCTGACATAGCCGCGACCTCTTCTGTTGTGAAATTTGGTTGTGCTTGGTGTGCACGTCCAAGTATATCGCAGACGTTTTCCGCAGGCTTCCAAGCCGGGCGTATAGTCGATTTATGGCCGCGCTCGCTCAACCCGTACCCCAGGAAGCGACAATTCGTGAGGTCCTGGCTTCGATCCCTCTCCCAGAGGGCATGAAGCTGCTGCGGATTGAGTTCCGGAACGACAGTACCGGCGATCCCGCGTTGTTTATCATCTATTCCATTGATGAGGCTCTAAAATCCGACGACGAGTGGGTAAAGGACCTTTCGGATTTGACGGAGACCGCACGTAACCGCATACGTGATTTGGACGAACCTCGGTTTCCCTATTTCCGCTTTGTAGCGGCGCAATAGCTCATGGCGCTTGCGGATGACCTTCTTGCCCAAGCTGGAACGCTTGCCACGTTGGATGATGGTATCCCTTCACAGGCGAATCTGCGCCGGGCCATTTCATCTGCCTACTATGCTCTATTCCACCTGTTCATAGCCGAGGCGGTTGATCGTCTCCTTCCTGCTGAGCCTCCGGGATTGAGAGAGCGAGCCTCACGCGCCTTCAGTCATGGAGAGATGAAGCAGGTATGTATTCGTTTTCTTGCAAAGCGGATCGTAGAAGATTTCGCCCCGCTTCTTCGCGTCAGCACATCCCCGGAATTGTTATTTATTGCCCGGACCTTTGTGAACCTTCAGGAGCAGCGTCACTTGGCCGATTATGATGTCGGCATTTTCCTGCTGCGTGCCGAGACACTGCTTTCAATTGACAAAGCCCGACGCGCGTTCACCAACTGGAAACTCATTCGCGAAACGGACGAAGCCACAGTATTCCTTGCCGCCCTTATCTTCGCAAAGCGTTGGGACCGGTGAACGCCCCCGCAGCGCTCGGCCAACGCTGCCTCACCCTCCAGCAGCGCGCCCTGGAATCTCTCCAGCGCCGTGCTGCTCCCTCCAAACTCCCACCCCACCTCATCACCGGCCTCCGCGGCGAGCAGGCTGCCCTCTTCCACCTCCGCCGGCTCGGTTTCACCATCGTCGCCCAGCGCTGGACCAGCCCCAAAGTCCGCGGCGACATCGACCTCGTCGCCTGGGATGGCCCAACCCTGGTCATCTTCGAGGTCAAGACCCGTACCGCCCGCGACTTCGCTCCCGCCGACACCTCCGTCGACCGCAGCAAGCAGGACCAACTCCGCCTCATGGCCCGGGCCTGGCTGCGCCAGCTTCCGCGCGAGCACCGCGACCGCGTCCCCATCCGCTTCGATCTGCTTTCGGTCTACCTGCTGCCCACCGGCAATGAATTCGAGCATTTTCCGGATGCATTCTCGCGCACATCCAAATCGCGCGCTTTCGGTGTCTAATACTCCAGAGGACCCGACTCCATGACGTTGATCGATGCCCCCCCCTACGACCCCCGCCGCGACAACCTGAAGCGCAACATCCTCATCGGTACCGGCGTCTTCATCGTTCTCGCCATCGTCCTGGGAATGGGCGGGTACATCCTCGGCCACGGTTGGTTCTTCTCGAATCTCCCCGCCGAGCACAAGGTCGACCACTTCCTCAGCGCGCTCGAAGCGAAGGACTACTCGAAGGCCTACGGCATCTACAACAACGACGCCAACTGGCAGCAGCATCCCGACAAATACTCCGGCTACCCGCTACCGCGCTTCACCGAAGACTGGACGACCGATTCGCCTGTCAAAGGCCCCATCACCTCCCATCACATCGACCTCTCGAAGACCGACGGTTCGGGCACGTTCGGCTCTGGCATCATCGTCGCGGCCGAACTCAACGGAGGCACGCGCGCCTTCATCTACGTCAACCGCGCG
>DASRLB010000528.1:0-2654 GCA_035648695.1 Acidobacteriaceae bacterium
CCCCATGACCGACCAGCGCCGCATCGCCGACCTCTACCGCTCGTACACCGGCCAGGCTGCGATCGACTCCCGCAGTCTCGCGTCCATCAAGCCGCAGCTCGCCGCCATCGCGGCCATCGTCACCACCAACGACCTCTCCCACGCCCTCGGCCTCACCCTGCGTGCCGACGTAGACCCCCTCAACAACACCAACTTCCACACCGTCAACGTCTTCGGCCTGTGGGTCGGCCCCGGCTTCAACGACCCCGACCACTACGCACCCTACCTGCTACAGGGCGGCCTCACGCTTCCCTCGCGCGAGTATTACAACAACAACCCCGCTTTGAACACCCTCCATAAACAGTTCCTGGACCATGTCACCACCATGTTCCGCCTCGCCGGCTTCGACCATCCCGACCTCCGCGCCGCCCGCGTCGTGAACCTCGAAGCCGCCATTGCCTCCAAGCACATCTCCCTCGCCGCCAGCGAGAACATCCACAACGCCAACAACACCTGGACGCTCGACGACTTCAACCACGACGCCCCCGGCGTCGACTGGGCGGAGTTCTTCGCCGCCGCCGGCCTCGCCAACCAGAAGACCTTCATCGTCTGGCAGCCCAGGGCCGTCGCCGGCGAGGCCGCCCTCATCGGCTCCGCCGACCTGGACTCCTGGAAGGACTATCTCGCGCTCCACCTGCTCGACGCCTACGCGATCGCCCTGCCGAAGCCCTTCTCCGACGAGCATTTTGCGTTTTTTGGAACGATTCTTACCGGAGCGAAGGAGCAGCGTCCGCTGGCCGAGCGCGCCACGCTCCTGGTCAACGCCATCCTCGGCGAGGCGGTCGGAAAACTTTACGCCCAGCAATACTTTCCCGCCGCGGAAAAGGCCCAGGTACAGGCCCTGGTCGCCAACCTCATGACCGCCTTCCACAAGCGCCTCGAAACCCTCACCTGGATGGCGCCCTCCACCAAAGCCGAGGCCATCGCCAAGCTCGACAAACTGCAAATCGGCATTGGCTACCCCGATGCCTGGCGCACCTACGACGGCCTCGACATCAAGCCCGACGACCTCTTCGGCAACCTCTGGCGCAGCAGCCTGTTCGAGTACCACTATGAACTCGCGCGCATCGGCAAGCCCGTCGACCGCAAGGAGTGGTGCATGACGCCGCAGACGGTCAACGCCGTGAACCTCCCGCTCGACAACGCGCTCAACTTCCCCGCCGCGATCCTGCTGCCGCCGTTCTACGACCCCAAAGCGCCGGACGCCTTCAACTACGGCGCCATCGGCTCGGTGATTGGCCACGAAATTTCGCACACCTTCGACTCCGAGGGCGCGGCCTTCGACTCCCACGGCAAAGTCCGCAACTGGTGGACGCCGGAAGACCTCGCCCACTTCCAGGCCTCCACCGCCGCGCTCGTCAAGCAGTACGACGCATACAAGCCTTTCCCGGACCTCGCCCTCCGTGGCGCCCAAACGCTGGGCGAAAACATAGCCGATGTCGCCGGGCTCGTCGATGCGCTCGACGCCTTCCACGCGTCGCTCAACGGCAAACCCGCGCCTGTGGTCGACGGCTTCACGGGCGACCAACAATTTTTCCTCGCCTACGCCCAGAACCGCACGCAGAAGACCCGCGACGCCGCTCTGCGCCAGCAAATCCTCACCGACCCCCACTCCCCGGGCGAGTACCGCGCCGACACCGTCCGCAACCTCGACACCTGGTACGCCGCTTTCGATGTCAAACCCACCGACAAGCTTTACCTACCGCCCCCGGACCGCGTCCACATCTGGTAATCCATCACGTTCTTCACTATCCTCTACGCTCTACACTCTACCCACTGCTTTTATGATCATTGCCGCAATCCGCTCCGGGACCGACCCCATCGCCCCACTTCCTCCGGCCACATTCCACCGCTGGCTTGAGGACCCCATCTACTGTCCCAAGTGCGAAGCCACCTACAGCCTGGTTGTCGACTACGATCACGCCATCGCCCGCCACTTCGACGAAGAGTCCCGCCGCCACCTCACCATGCTTCGCAAGGCGATCTTCGCGGGCCACTCCACCGACCACCGCGTCACCCACTTTGAAACCAACGGTGTAGTCGTCACTCGCCATTCCAAACCCAAGCCTGAACCCACCGTCGAAGCTCTGAAACCGCTCACAAAACACATCAACTGACAGCAACGAATTCCATGTTTATAATCTGATCTATGGCGAAGCTTCCGGCTCTCAATATCAAAGACATCCGTTCCGTCACCGACTTCCAACGCAACGTGAAGACTCACGTCGCGCGCTTGAAGAAGACTAAAGCTCCGATGGTGCTTACTGTGAATGGAAGCGCGTCCATCGTCGTACAGGACGCCGGCACCTATCAAGAGCTGCTCGATCGCATCGACGAGCTCGAATACGAACGAGACTTCGTCGCTGCCGTCAACGAGGGCCTTGAAGACATCAGACAGGGCCGCGTCCACACTCTCGATGACATGAAGGAAATAGGTCGAAAACTTGCGCTACAAGGTTGAAGTAGCGGCGGCAGCGAACCGTGAGGCAGAAGAATACAGAGCTTTCATTCGTGTACGCAGCCACGACGGAATCCCGGCGCTCGCGTGGTGGGATGGCCTGATGACGGCCCTCGACTCTCTCCAGACAGTGCCTTCCCGCTGCCCTCGCATTCCG
>DASRLB010000529.1:0-21230 GCA_035648695.1 Acidobacteriaceae bacterium
GAACTCGACGAAGCCGCGCTCATCGAAATCCTCACCAAGCCCCGCAACGCGATCCTGAAGCAATACGCCAAGCTGTTCGACTACGAGGGCGTCAAGGTCGTCTTCACCGACGGCGCCGCGCGCGCGATCGCCCATGAAGCGTTACAGCGTAAAGTCGGCGCGCGCGGCCTGCGCATGATCCTCGAAGAGCTGATGCTCGATGTGATGTACCACGTTCCCGGCAACAAAAAAATCAAGGAACTCCTGGTCACGGAAGAGATGGTGATAGCCCGCGACGTCACTCTGCCCATCATCCTCGAAAAAGCCGGTTAATTTTTCTTCCACTCAAAACAATGCGGACAGCCCAGGGCTGTCCGTTTTGCGTTTCCTCGCTCCTCAACAAACCCCGCTCTAAGCTCAACATCTCTAAGCTCTGAGCTCATTTCAACCGGCAGTTGCACCAACGCAGACGCGCGCCTCCGAACCTACGACACATTACTACCGTGCGTTGCCGCCCACCTGTCAGGTCTCTACAGGATATTTTCACGCGCCCCGATGCGCGTACAATTCCTGAATGCCGTGCGTCCGGGGTACGCATCCTTCCCCCGCCGCGCGCGTCTAATCGGAGAGTTATGGCAAACGAAGAACGCGACATCCTCAACGGCGCCCAGCGCAAACTCCCGATGATGCCCATCCGCGAGATGGTGATCTTCCCGCACATGATGGCACCCTTCGTCGTGGGCCGCGAGTCCTCGGTCCGCGCGCTCGAAGAAGCCCTCACCGGCGACCGCCGCATTTTTCTCGCCACCCAGCACGACGCCTCAGTAGACGAGCCGACAGCCGACGACATCTACACCGTCGGCGTTATCGGCAACATCGTGCAGTCGGTCCGCATGGCCGACGGCAACATCAAGGTGCTGGTCGAAGGCGTCGAGCGCGCCCGCTCCAGCGAGGTCAACGACGAGGACGGCTTCTTCGTCGCTACCGTCCGCACCTCGCGCGTGCAGCTCGAGCGCACACCGCAGGCGGACCAACTCGTCTCGCGCGTCCATCAACTCTTCGAGCAATACAGCAAGCTCCAGCAGTCGCTCAACCAGGAAAATGCCGCCTCGCTGCGCACGGATGAGCCCGCGAAACTCGCCGACGTGATCGCCGCCAACCTGCAACTCTCGATCGAAGAAAAGCAGCAGCTCCTCGAAGTCTTCGACCCTGAAACCCGCCTCGCGCGCATCGCCGACACGCTCGACATCGCCATCGAAAAACTCAACATGGACCGCACCATCCAGTCGCGCGTGAAGCGCCAGATGGAGCGCGCGCAAAAAGAGTATTACCTCAACGAAAAGATCAAGGCCATTCAGAAAGAACTCGGCCGCGGCGAAAAATCCGAGTTCGATGAGTTGAAGAAGAAAATCGAAGAGGCCGGCATGACCGCCGAGGTCAAAGAGAAGGCCACGCAGGAACTGAAGAAGCTCGAAGCCATGCCGCCCATGTCCGCCGAGTCGACCGTTTCGCGCAACTACCTCGACTGGCTGCTCGCGGTGCCGTGGAAGAAGCGCAGCAAGGAAATCCGCAGCATCGACAACGCCGAAACGGTGCTCAACGAAGACCACTACGGCCTCGAAAAAATCAAGGACCGCATCCTCGAATTCCTCGCCGTCCGCCAGCTCGTAAAAAATCCCAAGGGCTCGATCCTCTGCTTCGTCGGGCCTCCAGGCGTCGGCAAAACTTCGCTGGGCATGTCGATCGCCAAAGCCACCGGCCGCAAGTTCGTCCGCCTCTCTCTCGGCGGCGTGCGCGACGAGGCCGAAATCCGCGGCCACCGCCGCACCTACATCGGCGCGCTGCCCGGCCAGATCATCCAGTCGATGAAGAAGGCCGGCACAAAAAATCCCGTCATCATGCTCGACGAGATCGACAAGATGGCCGCCGACTTCCGCGGCGACCCCGCATCCGCGCTGCTCGAAGTCCTCGACCCGGAGCAGAACAACACCTTCCAGGACCACTATCTCGACGTCGAGTACGATCTCTCGCAGGTGTTGTTCGTTGCCACAGCGAACGTCCTCCACACCATCCCGAGTCCCTTGCAGGACCGCATGGAAATCCTTCGCCTCACCGGCTACACCGAACTCGAAAAACTCGAAATCGCCAAGCAATATCTGCTCAAAAAGCAGCGCGAAGCCACCGGCCTCAGCGACCGGCAAATCCAATTCTCCGAGGACGCGCTGCGCGATGTCATTCGCGGCTACACGCGCGAAGCCGGGGTGCGCAACCTGGAGCGCGAGATCGGCAACATCTGCCGCAAGATCGTGCGCAAGATCGTCAAGGAGCCGAAACATACCGAATCCATCACGGCCGAATCGCTTGAAGGCCTTCTCGGCGTTCCAAAATTCCGCGACTCGCAGGTGCAGGAAAAATCCGAGGTCGGCCTCGTCACCGGCCTCGCATGGACGGAGATGGGCGGCAGCATCCTGCAAACCGAAGTCCAGGTCCTCGACGGCAAGGGCAAGATGACGGCGACCGGCCAACTCGGCGACGTCATGCAGGAGTCCGCGCAGGCCGCGCTCACCTACATCCGCTCGCGCTCGCACCACCTGGGTCTGCCGCGCGACTTCTACCGGTCGATCGACATCCACGTCCACGTCCCCGAAGGCGCCATCCCCAAGGACGGTCCCTCCGCCGGCATCACGCTCGCGACCGCCCTCGCCAGCGCGCTAACAAAAATCGAAGTCCGCCGCGATATCGCCATGACCGGCGAAATCACGCTGCGCGGCAAGGTCCTGCCCATCGGTGGTCTCAAGGAAAAGCTGCTCGCCGCACATCGCGCGGGAATCTTCGAAGTCATTCTTCCAGCCGAAAACAAGAAGGACCTCGCCGATTTTCCCGAACTCATCAAAACGGAAATGAAGCTCCACTGGGTCGAGCAGATGGACGAGGTCCTCGAAATCGCCCTCGCCGCCAAGCTCCCCAAGCTCGCCGAAGAGACCCCCGACGCGCTGGCGCAGTCCATGCCCGTTCCACCGGCAACGCTGACGCCATCGCAACCTGTCGCGCACCAGTAGCTCATCACGCACAACGAAAAGGCCGAGCCACCCAGGCTCGGCCTTTTCGCGTCCATTTCAAGTCACGCTCGTCGTCCCGATATCAGGTGTATCACCAGCGAAATCACAGCGAAAATAATGAGCAGGTGGATAAACAAGCTGGAGATGTGCATCAGGAAAAATCCCCCCAGCCACAGCACCACGAGAACGATTGCCAGAATAAGAAACATGCCACACCTGCCTCAAATTGGAGTCGCGCCGCAGCGCGTATTACGCCTTATGAGAGCGGCATCCTCCCTCAAGCGTTGCTCGCACCACAAAATTCATCAAAATATTTCCGCCGGATAACACGGCGAACCTATGCGGGCATCTACCTGTGTGCTGCACATTCTGTTTTGGAGGCACGCCTTGGAACTGATTATCGTCATTGTTCTCCTGCTGCTGTTGTTCGGGTCCTTCCCTGTTTACCCGTACTCGCGCAACTGGGGCTATCGCGGGTCCGGCGTACTCGGCACCATTCTGCTGATCGTCATCATCCTCGGGCTGTTGCACTACATCTAGGCCCCAGCAAACATTCCTCAGACTCGACTAAGATGGAAGGCGCGCCTCGTTACTGGACGCGCCTTTTCTCATGAGCCCAGCTACTGCCGCACTCTCGTCTCTCCGCCTCAGCGACCTTGCCCCCAACGCCGTCCAATCCGAAATTCGCGCGATGACGGTCGCCTGCGACACCGCCGGCGGCATCAACCTGGCCCAGGGCGTCTGCGATACCGATCCGCCGCTGCCTGTTGTCGAAGCCGCGATCGCCGCCATACGCGGCGGCCTCAACATCTACACCCGCGCCGACGGCATCGCCCCGCTGCGCGAAGCCATCGCACAAAAATTCGCGAGCTTCAACGGCATTAGCGCAGATCCCGCCACGGAAGTCTTCGTCACCTCCGGCGCCGCCGGCGGCCTGCACGCCGCGCTGCTCGCGCTGCTCAACCCGGGCGACCAGTGCATCGTATTCGAGCCCTTCTACGGCTACCACGTCAGCACGCTGCGCTCGCAACGAGTCGAACCCATCGTCGTTCCCCTCGAAAGTCCCACATGGGCGCTCGACATCGGCCGACTTCGCGCCGCCATCACGCCAGGCACCCGCGCGATCATCTTGAATTCGCCGTCGAATCCCTCAGGAAAAGTCAACACTCTCGCAGAACTCGAAGCCATCGCCGAAATCGCCATCGAGCACGACCTCTTCGTCTTCACCGACGAAATGTACGAGTATTTCATCTACGACGGCGAGCGCCACATCTCGATCGCCTCATTGCCCGGCATGGCCGACCGCACCATCACCATCTCCGGCTTCTCGAAGACTTTCTCCGTCACCGGCTGGCGTCTCGGCTATCTCGCCGCCAGCGCAAAGTGGATGCCGGCCATCGGCTACTTCCACGACCTCACCTACGTCTGCGCGCCTTCGCCGCTACAGCACGGAGCCGCCGCCGGCCTGCTCGCCCTGCCCCAATCTTTCTACGATGAACTCGCCGTCGAATACCAAGCCAAGCGCGACATGATCTGCGCTTCCCTCATCCGCGCCGGACTCACGCCCTCGGTCCCCACCGGCGCGTACTACATCCTCGCCGATGCTTCTCGCATCCCCGGCGCCGACGCCAAACAAAAGGCCCGACGCCTCCTCGCCGACACCGGCATTGCGGCGGTTGCAGGCTCCGCGTTCTTCGGCAACGACGAACACGGCCACAACCGAGGCGAGAACCTGCTCAGGTTCTGCTTCGCAAAAAAATCCGCCGACCTCGAAGAAGCTTGTCGCCGCCTCGACGCCTACAGCCCCTAAGAAAGGGCGTGTAGACGTCGTGGAGGGCATTCCTGCGGCAGTCTGTCGGAAGCTGCGACTACATTTCTGCGCGGCTCCAGTGGCCCGGGACCCAGACCCAGTCCTCGCCGCGACGGTCCCAGCGGCCTTCCACCCAGTGTGCGTGCTCATACGGCGGCTGTATGTAGGCGCCCTTGACCCATGCATAGTGATCTGTGTCCCAGCGATAGTATCCGGGTTGCCAAACCCAGCCTGGATGCTCGGTGGGGATAGGCGGAGCGGCTTCTTCCGGACGTGGCGGAGGTGCAATATGAACGACCATCTGTGCCCCGGACACGAGCGCAAAGGACAGCAGCAAGCCACCAACGGTAGCGAAAACATACTTTTTCATCATCATGCTCCTTGCGTGGTTTCAGTACCGCACCGTTGAAATCTTGTGCGCATTGAATTCGACGCCCGCGTTTCCAGTGGGGGTTGTCGCCGCAAGCAGCATATTTACCGCGCGCCAGGCATTGTCTACACTGCGAGGTTGCCTGATGTGGGCGAATTTCCGGCAGATACACGCCAGGCAGGCCGCGTATCCGCTTAACTTCGACCATCCAGCCTGACTACTTGCAGACCAGAGTCGCCGTCATGTTGCCTGCCGACAAAGCGGTCAGCGTCACAGGAACTGTCGTTGCGCCTTTGCAGGTCGCCACGCCATCGGTGGTTGGCCCAAAGGTGCTGTCGATCGGCGCATTGACAGGATCCGAACTCGTCCAGGTTGTATAGAACGGTGCGGGGACAATCGCAGAAGCAGGCACAGCACAGCCCATAGGATAGGTCGTCACCGCGTTCGCAATAAACTGTTGCTGGTTCGCGGGGGGCGCCGCCATGTGGTCGAGCGTCGCCATGGTCGGAGTCACCGTGTAGGCGGTCGTCCCTGTGCAATCGCGGGGGCCGACGGCAGCACATCCGCTCAACAACAAAGAGCACATTGCAAGGAGTCCCAGCATTGCCTTCATGTTCCTTCTCCTAATTGCAAGTGAGCGTCACCTGCGCCGACAACGCAGGGTTTACGGTGCTGTCCGTCGCCGTCAGCCTTACCGGCCCGCTGGTCGAGCTTAGGCACACGGCCGTCCCGTTGGTCGCATCCTGCGCGCTGCTGATAGAGATATCCAGCGGATCGGGGTTCGTCCAGATTGGGCGCGCCAGCCGCACCACATTATTGATCGGGCACCCCGCAACGATCCCGTCACCTTCCACCGCCCCGAACACCACCTGATTGCCGGGTGGCGTAGCCATGTGATCGGCCGTAGCCGCCGTTGGAGTCACTCGTAGTTCAAGAGTCGGTACGCACTGCGGGCCGGGGTTCGGCACCGCCCCACAGCCAGCAAGAAGAAGCATGCATCCCGAAAGCGCGACCAGGCGTCTCATGCGGAAATCCTACACTCGCGCGCCGTCGCTTTTCCATCCATTTCTAGCAGCCGCCCGTAATCGATTCATCATACGGAAGCGTCAACCACCGCCGCGCGCCACAATGCCCACCGGCAATCGACGGGATCAGCATCACCTCATCGCCGTCCTCGAACGCATGAGCATCGCCGCCCAGAAAACGAATGTCCTCATCGTTGACATAGACATTGATGAACCGCCGCAGCTTCCCATTCTCGTCTTTCACGTTCGCCGAGAGCGCGGGAAACTTCGCGTCGAACTCGGTCAACAAACCGGGCAAGTTGGCCGCATCCGACTCAAACGTTTTCAGCCCATCCGTATGCCGCGCCAGCGCGGTCGGCAGAGTCACCTTGATGCTCATCGCGCACCTCCCGCAAGCTCCAGCTCAAGCGCATCGAGGTTCCCATCGAATGCCCGGATGTACGCATCGAACGCCGCCAGCTTCGGCTTCACCGGCACCGACTCCTCGAACCGTCCTTCGAGCGCATCAGTCGTCTTCAAGCCATTTCCTGTAATGCAAACCACGGTCGTCTCGTCCGGAGAAATCCTTCCATGCGCATACAGCCGAGCCGTCACTGCGGTCGTCACGCCACCGGCAGTCTCGGTAAAGATACCTTCGGTCTCCGCAAGCTCCTGGATCCCGGCAACAATCTCCACATCCGAAACATCCTCAGCCCATCCGCCGCTCTCGCGAATCATCTTCGCGGCAGCCGGTCCATCGGCAGGATTGCCAATCGCCAGCGAGCGCGCAATCGTGTTCGGCTTCTGCGGCTCAATGTAATCCCAGCCCTGCTTCACCGCCGTCGAAATCGGTGAGCAACCCGTCGCCTGCGCTCCAAAGAAGCGAACCTTTTTCGGAGCGACGAGCCCGAGTTCGATCAACTCCGAAAACGCCTTCTTGATCTTCCGAATCAGCGACCCACCGGCCATCGGGCAAACCACGTTGTCCGGCAGCTTCCATCCCAACTGCTCGGCAATCTCATACCCCACGGTCTTTGAACCCTCGGCGTAGTACGGCCGCAGGTTCACATTCACAAAACCCCAGTTGTATTCGTCCGCAATCTGCGTGCAGAGCCGATTGACGTGGTCGTAGTTGCCATCGATCCTTACCAATTGCGCGCCGTACACCTGCGTATTCAAAATTTTCGCGGCCTCAAGATCGGCCGGAACCAGAATGCAGGCCTTCAGCCCCAGCCGCGCCGATTGCGCCGCCACGGAATTCGCCAGATTGCCCGTCGATGAGCACCCCACGGTCGTAAACCCAAACGCCTGCGCATTGGCAAGCGCGACAGAAACCACGCGGTCCTTGAAGCTCAGCGTCGGAAAGCAAACCGAATCGTTCTTGACATAAAGATTGTTCGCGCCAATGCGTTTTCCCAGGCCCCGGGCCCGCACCAGCGGCGTAAACCCTACCGGCAGATCAGGCTCGAAGCCCTCCGGAATCGGCAGCAGCTGCTTATAGCGCCAGATATTCGCCGGCCCAGCGGCTACACTCTCGCGCGTAAATTTGCCGCGAATCTGTTCCAGGTCGTAATGCACTTCGAGCGGCGCGAAGCACTCATCGCAGGCCGACAGCGGCCGATTACCAAAGCTTTTGCCACACTCGTTGCAGCGAAGCTCATACAAATTACAGGAATACTCCATCGAACTCTCCCTCGTAGCCAAGGGGGTTGCGATCCTGAGACTTCTCTATGCTGGAATGCCAAAGCGGCGGAAGGAAGGAAATACGGGGGTGCAGCAAAACCGCCGCTGCTTATCTCCGAATCTCATGTTCCCTGTTTCCAGGAGAGAGTTGACACCGGTACGCCTTTGTTCTGTCCGGTTGTCGTGGCGTCTCAGGGCTCGTCCCTCAGCCACTCTGCATGAAATTCAAATCTGCCGAAGCAGACTGGAATAAATCTGTTGTATCACATGCCAGCCCCCGGCGCAAACAACCACACAAAATACCTGTGGACAAACGTCTTTCGGAGGGAGTTTAATTTTTTGCGTCCTTCCGAGGGCACGCGCATCCTCCGAAGGCACACCGTAGGAGGGCCGCAACATGCTGCATCATCTCCTTCAACTCGTCATCAAGGGCCTGATCCTCGCCTTCTCCGGCGGCAACAACTGCCGCTTCTAAAGGAGGCCTACCCCGCCGGATCGTAATTCAAATTCTGCCCCAGCCACCGCTCCACCTCCGCGACAGTCATCCCCTTGCGCTCGGCATAATCCTCAACCTGGTCCTTATCGATCTTCCCCAGGCTGAAATACCGCGACTCCGGATGCGCGAAATATAGCCCACTCACGCTCGACCCCGGCCACATCGCGAACGACTCCGTAATCACCATCCCGGTATTCGCATGCACATCGAGCAGCCGCCACAGCGTGCCCTTCTCCGTATGGTCGGGACACGCCGGATAGCCCGCCGCCGGCCGAATCCCGCGATACTTCTCCTGAATCAACTCCGCATTGCTCAAACCCTCAGCCCGCCCATAACCCCACTCATCCCGCACGCGCTTGTGCAGGCACTCGGCAAAAGCCTCGGCTAAACGGTCCCCAATGGCCTCCGCCATAATCGCGTTGTAGTCGTCGTTCTCGGCTCTGTACTTGTCGCACAACTCCTTCAACCCAATCCCGCTCGTCACCGCGAAACCGCCGATCGTATCGGCCAACCCCGTCTCCTTCGGCGCAATAAAATCGACCAGCGAGCGGCACGGCTCCGTGCCCTCCCGGTTTGCCTGCTGGCGCAGAAAGTGGAACCGCTCCAGCACCTCTCCGCGCGTAGAGTCCGTGTACAACTCGACATCGTCGCCCACCGCGCTTACCGGGAAAAACCCGTACACGGCCCGCGCCGTAATCAGCTTCTTCTCGATCATCAAGTCCAGCAAGGTATTCGCGTCGGCGAAGATTTGCCGCGCCTGCTCTCCCTGCTCCGGATGTTCGAAAATCCGCGGATAGACGCCCTTCAGCCCCCACGCATGAAAAATCGGTGACCAGTCGATAAACTCCCGCAGCGTCGCCAACGGAAAATCTTCCAGCACGCGCACGCCGGTAAATTCCGGGACCGCCAAATCCTCGGCCCGCCACTCAATCGGAGTCCGTCTCTCCCGCGCCACCGCCAGCGACACAGCCTGCTGCTTCGGAGCGGCATGAGCCTTGCGCAGCGCCTCGTACTCCACACGATGCTTCGCCACAAACTCCGCCTTGCCGTCGTCGCTCAACAGGCTCGTCGTCACCGGCACAGCGCGGCTGGCATCGAGGACATGCACCACCGGTTCGCTGTAGTGCGGCGCAATCTTCACCGCCGTATGCCGCCGGCTCGTCGTCGCTCCGCCAATCAGCAGCGGCAGCTTGAACCCCAGCCGCTCCATCTCTTTCGCCACATGCACCATCTCGTCCAGCGACGGCGTAATCAGCCCGCTCAGCCCGATGAGATCAACCTTCTCCATCTTCGCGCGGTCCAGAATTTTGTCGCACGAGACCATCACCCCCATGTCGATGACCTCGTAGTTATTGCACGCCAGCACCACGCCGACAATGTTCTTGCCAATGTCGTGGACATCGCCCTTCACCGTCGCCAGCAGAATCTTCCCCTGCGCCTTCACCACCTCGCCGGCCGCTTCCATCGCGGCCTTCTCGGCTTCCATGAACGGCGTCAGATGAGCCACAGCTTTCTTCATCACACGCGCCGACTTCACCACCTGGGGCAAAAACATCTTGCCCGCCCCAAACAAGTCCCCGACCACGCCCATGCCATCCATCAGCGGCCCTTCGATCACCAGCAGCGGCCGCCCCAGCTTCACGCGCGCTTCCTCTGCATCGATCTCGATGTACGTGTCGATCCCCTTTACCAGCGCATGAGAAAGACGCTCCTCCACCGTGCCGTTGCGCCACTCTTCGGCTTTCTTCTCGCTGACTTCCACGCCAACGTGCTTCAGCGCTTCGCCGTGGTCCACCAGCCGTTCCGTTGCATCCGGACGCCGGTTCAGCAACACATCCTCGACCAGCACCTTCAACTCCGGGTCGATCTCCTCATACACTTCGAGCATCCCGGCGTTGACGATGCCCATGTCCATACCCGCCGCAATCGCGTGATACAGAAACGCCGAGTGCATGGCCTCGCGGACCTTATTATTTCCACGGAAACTAAAGGAAATATTGCTCACGCCGCCGCTCACCTTCGCATGAGGAAGGTTCGCCTTGATCCACCGCGTGGCGTTGATAAAATCCACCGCGTAATTGTTGTGCTCCTCCATCCCGGTCGCGACAGTCAGGATGTTCGGATCGAAAATAATGTCCTCCGCCGGAAATCCAACCTCGTCCACCAGAATGCGATAAGCCCGTTCGCAAATCCGAATCTTCTCTCCAAAAGTCGCCGCCTGTCCATCCTCATCGAACGCCATGACGACGACAGCAGCCCCATACTTCAGCACCTTCCGCGCATTCTCGCGGAACTTCTCTTCGCCTTCCTTCAGCGAAATCGAATTGACAATCCCCTTGCCCTGCAGGCACTTCAGCCCCGCCTCGATGACCTCCCACTTCGAGGAGTCCACCATGAACGGCACCTTCGCCACCTCCGGCTCGCTGCCCAGGAGTTGCAGAAAGCGCGTCATCGCGGTCACGCCGTCGATCATGCCCTCATCCATGCAGATATCGAGCACGTTCGCGCCATTTTCCACCTGCTGTCGCGCCACGCTGACGGCCCCCTCGTAGTGCCCCGCCTTGATCAGTTTCGCAAACTTCGGCGACCCGGCCACATTGGTCCGCTCGCCGATCATCATGTACACGCCCGGCTGCTGCGTGAACGGCTGCGAACCCGACAGCCGCAGCGGCTTCACCTCTAAGGCTGGGGTGGCCCATTCATGCGCGGCTCCATCGCGCATGAGTGGGGAACCTCCGCTGCTCACATCGCCCCCGCTCAAGCCGCCACCTCGCTCTCGCGCGCGTACGACCCATCGATCAACGTCGTTCCCCACCGCCGCGGCGCCTTACCCTCAAGCCCCTTCGCAATCGCCGCTATATGCTCGGGGGTATTCCCGCAACACCCGCCGGCAATATTAATCAGCCCGCCCTTTGCAAAGTCTCCCAGGTATCGCGCCATATCCTCCGGCCCCAGATCGAACCCCGTCTCCGACAGCGGATTCGGCAACCCCGCATTCGGATAGCACGAAATCGCCGTACTCGCCTTCTCCGATAGCTCTTCCAGAAACGGATACATCAGGTCCGGCCCCAGCGAGCAATTCAGCCCAATCGACAGCGGCTTCACATGACTTACCGCGTTCCAGAAAGCCTCCGTAGTCTGCGCCGAAATCATCGTCTCACCGCCGCGCCCGACCGCCGCCGAAATCATCACCGGCAGTTCCTTCCCATCCTCATCGAACACCTCGCGAATCGCCACCAGCGCGGCCTTCGCATTCAGGGAATCAAAAATCGTCTCGACGAGCAACAGGTCCGACCCACCCGCAATCAACGCCCTCACCTGCTCCGCATACGCCTTCTTCACTTGGTCGAACGTCACCACGCGAAATCCCGCATCGTCCGCATCCGGCGAGTTCGACAGCGACACCGTCAGCGGCCCAATCGCTCCGGCCACAAACCTCTGCCGACCCGTCGCACTCCCCACGCGGTCCGCCCATTCGCGACACTGCCGCGCCGACGTCTCATTAATCTCCCACGCCAGACCGCTCAGCATCGGGTCGTCGATGATCTTCTGATAAAACTCAGGGTCTTTCCGTCCGCCGTGCTCACGCGGGTCCTCAACAAAAAACTCGCTCTGCGTAATGCTGGTCGCGCCAAAAGTATTGGTCTCGATAATGTCCGCGCCGGCCTCCAGAAACCGCCGGTGAATATCGCAGATCATGTCGGGCTGCGTCAGCGAAAAAATGTCGCCGTTATTCAGCAGGTCCTTGGTCGAGTCCTTGAACCGCTCCCCGCGAATGTCCGCTTCCGTCTTGCCATAGGTGCGGATCGTGGTCCCCATCGCTCCATCGATCATGGCAATGCGCTCTTCGAGAATCTTTTCCAGAGGGTGCTTTTGTTTCGTCATCGCAATCCTTCGCGCGGTATCGTCTCGCGCCTTTCGCAGTACGGCGAGCCATCAGGCTCGCCGCAGGGGTTTCCTAATCCCTAATCCCTGTTCCCTAATCCCTGTTCTTAGGCAAGCACATCGGCAAGGTCTTCACCACTCCGGGGATCGAGCGGCATCGCCGGCATGATCCCCACCAGCATGTCTTCCTTGCGCATCACCAGAGTCGTCGCGTTCAGGCTCGCCAACTCAAACCCATGTCCATGCGTAATCGCATCCGTAGGACACGCCTCGACACAATAGCCGCAAAAAATGCACCGGTTGTAGTCGATGTTATAGACCTTCGCATACCGCTCCGCCGACGAAATCCGCACTTCCTCGGTATTATCCGCCGCCTCGATATAAATGCAGTTGGACGGGCAAGCCGCGGCGCACAGAAAGCACGCGACACACTTCTCCAGCCCATTCTCATCGCGCTGCAACTGGTGCTTCCCACGGAACCGCTCCTGAAACTGCGCCCCGCGCATCGGCCCTTTGCCGTCAGGATAGTTCTCGACCTGGGTAGGCTGAAACGCCTCCCGCAGCGTGATGCTCATGCCCTTCGCGATAGCGGCCGCATTACGAACAATCGACATAGATACCAGTATACGACGCCTCGCCTTGTCTTTACTCGTAGCTCGTGGCTCGTAGCTCGTAGCTGAATAAAGACCCCACCGCCCATCGCGCCACAAACCGCCAGCGCCGCCACAATCGAACGACATCCTCATCCGCTCCGGTATACCCTTACTCCATGAAACGCCCCACAATCCTCGCCGCCGCCATCTTCGCTCTCACCCTCACCGCCGCCGCGCAAACCGACGCGATGCCGCCCGAGCAGAACGCCCCGGCCAAGCCCCACTCCCATCCGATGGGCGCTCCCTCAACCAGCCTCACCATCAACACCGGCATCGGCCAGCCCCTCACGCTAACCCTCGCCGACCTCAAAGCGCTCCCACAGCAAACCCTCACCGTCCACAATATGCATGCCAAGGAGGGCGAAACCTACAGCGGCCCCCTGCTCTCCGACGTCCTCGCCAAAGCCGGCATCGTGCTCACCGAAAAAACCGAGCACCCCATGCTCCACCAGTACCTCATCGCCACCGGCACCGACAAATACTGGGTCCTCTACTCCCTCGCCGAAGTCATCCCCGGCCTGCACAAGGCCCGCGTCATCGTCGCCATCGCCCGCTCCGGCGAGCCCCTCACCACCACCGGCCAGTTCGAGCTCATCAACGACCTCGACGTCAAACCCGCCCGCTGGGTCCACAACGTCACATCGATCACGCTCCACACACCCGCCGAGTAAGTAGCTTCCAGGGATGCAATAGCCACAGATCTACGGCCCGCCTCCAGAAGCCGTGGCGAAACTTGGCGCATTTCTTCGCGAACTTTGCGTTAATGTACTCCTACCCCGGGCACAACTCCCCAGCCAGGTTTCGCAGAGGCCCACCCTACCGCCCAAATCGATAACTCGCCCGGAAAACTCCGTTGTCGATCCCCGGGTTATAAAATCCGCGATACCCGTTCGACATATGCCGCATCCGAAAATCCAGCGCGAGCGAATGCCGGTGGTCGCGAAAAAACTCCACGCCTCCACCCATTTCAAACGTGAAATTGAACCGCGCCGACCTGTTCACCGGCTCATCATGCGCCGCCGCCAGAAACCCTCCATTCGCCACCAGGAACGGCTGCACCCTCTGCCGTTTTGCAAATCCAAACCGCAACCCCAGCGGGCTGACCCCACCGTGCGACTTGAGGCTATTTGAATGATTGTTCAACACGAAAGGAGTGAGCTGAACCTGCGGTTCCGTCCGCAGTAGCCTATCGACATCGGCGTGGCTGGTAACGGCTGGGTCGAAAGCTGTCGAGACAACGAGCCTCTGTCTTTGACAAGGAGAACCCCGTGAGGCGGTTCTCCGCCACTGCCAGCGTCAAGGCGGTGGGAGGAGCCAGGCTGAATGATATGTCCAACGAAAGTGAACCACCGCAGGCATCGTAACGGCCGAGGAGCCAAAGGCGCTGACAGGCTCTAGCCAAAAGGCACGCAGCCGGCTGCTCCACCGGTAGGGATGGAGCACACGGACATAAAGGCTGCCGGTGTAGAGGTGGGGGCTAAGTCATTCGTGTCATTCAAATGGAACAAGGTAAGCCCGTTGTCCCGCCCTTCTGGGCAGGCGTTGCCGCAAGGCACGCTGTTGGGGCAGCGGGTAAAGGATGCTGGAAAAAGCGAATGCCGCTCTGTAATGGAGTGGATAGGAGTTGCGACATCACTCCGCTGCGAAAGCAGGCAGACTTCCAGTTGGTCGTGGTTGACGAAAGAACTTACAGAATCTTCGCAGGAGGAAATTGCAAATGAACGTGGAGCAATCTATGTGTGCAGCCTCCGGCCCTGAATCGCAATGGGAACAGATCGATTGGTCTCAATGTGAGCAGAAGGTCAGGAGACTGCAAGCGCGTATCGTCAAGGCAACACAGGAAGGCCGCCATGGCAAGGTGAAAGCCTTGCAATGGCTGCTGACCCACTCGTTCTACGGTCGAGCGTTGGCCGTGAAACGAGTGACGCACAATCAGGGCAAGAATACGCCTGGAGTGGACGGAGCAATCTGGCGCACTCCGGCGTCCAGGTACAAGGCCATCGGCACACTGCGACGGCGCGGGTATTTTCCGCAACCGTTGCGGCGTGTCTATATCCCGAAGTCCAATGGGAAGCTGAGACCGCTGGGAATCCCCACGATGAAGGACCGCGCCATGCAGGCTCTTTACCTGCTCGCGCTGCTCCCCGTAGCGGAGACGACTGCCGATCCCAACTCCTATGGCTTTCGACCGACACGCTCGACTGCCGATGCCATCGAGCAGTGCTTCACGGTGCTGGCTCGCAAGATCAGCCCGCAGTGGGTTCTTGAGGGCGATATCCGTGGCTGCTTCGACAACATCAGTCACGCCTGGATGCTCGACCATACCCCCACGGATAAAGAGGTGCTGCGGAAATGGTTGAAGGCGGGCTACATGGAAAATCGAGCACTGTTTCCGACGGAGGCAGGTACACCGCAAGGCGGAATCATTTCGCCGACGCTGGCGAACCTGACGCTGGACGGGTTGGAGCGACTTCTCAAGAAGACCTTTCGCCGAAGGGAAATCCGAGGAAAACGCTACAACCTGATGGTGAACTTCGTACGTTATGCGGATGACTTCATCATCACTGGATGCTCGAAAGAGCTTCTGGAAAATGAAGTCAAACCTCTGGTCGAGAGGTTCATGCTCGAACGAGGCTTGCAGCTCTCACCCGAGAAAACCTGCATCACGCATATCGAACAGGGCTTCGACTTCCTTGGGCAAAACCTGCGCAAGTATGGCGGCAAGCTCCTGATTAAACCCTCCAAGAAGAACCTGCACGCCTTCATGGAAAAGGTACGTGGTGAGATTCGCTCGAATCGTGCCACGAAACAGGAACACTTGATCGGTCAGCTCAATCCGGTTATCCGAGGCTGGGCTTACTATCACCGCCACATAGAAGCGGGTTCGACGTTTTGGAAGGTCAAGAATGACCTCTGGCACTTGCTCTGGCGATGGGCGAAGCGCAGGCATCCGAACAAGAACTCTGCCTGGATCGTAAATCGGTACTGGCACTGGTCTGCAGGATGTTCATGGTGCTTCGCCACCGTGACTGGCTCTAACGCGCAACGTTCGCGCTCGTATGAGGTTCGGTTGTTGAATCCATCCGATATCCCCATCAAGCGTTACGTGAAGGTGCAGTCGGATGCTAATCCGTTCGACCCACGCTGGCGCGTTTACTTCGAGTCTCGCAAGAGGTTCAGGTAAGCAGCCAGTCATCGTAGTTCATCGTGCGTGTGTTCTACCGGCTTCGCTCACGCGGGGCTTACACACGGCTTGAGCCGGATGATGGGAAACCATCCAGTCCGGTTCTTAGGGGAGGGAGCGGCAGTGATGCCGCTTCCTTACCCGACCAGATACGACCAACGTGTGCCGCACTGCTGCGTCACCGTCTGTGTATAAATCACGCCATTTGCCGTGATGCCCTGGAACGTCGACGTGCCGCTAACGCAATCGTCGTTCAGCGTCGGCCCACTGAACGGTCCGCTTTCCGGCACATTGTCGATCGCTGTTGGATTTCCCTGGACCTCGACCGTGCTCGTCCCCGAAACCACAGGATCGCGCAGCACCGTGAACGGCCGCAACTCCGGCTCATATGAAAAATCAAAATATTTCTTGTGCGCCAAACGCAAAGAGTAGCCTATGCCAATTGCGCCAATCTTGCGGTTCTCTTCCTGCCCGATAATCATGTGGCTCGAATCGTTCGAGTAGTCCGCGAACACGCTGAACGTGTTCCTCTGGCCATACTCCGTGTCCGGCTTCACGCCCTGCGCGCGGACACACGTCTGCCACAACAGCGCGGCACACGCCGCCAAAAATAACTGCCTCATTCAATCCCCAGATCCTTCCAGATTTTATCCACCCGCGACTTCACGTCCGCGCTCATCGTCAACATCTGCGGCCACTCTCGCGTAAAGCCCTCCGCCGCCCACTTCCGCGTCGCATCGATGCCCATCTTCGACCCAAAATTCGGCAGCCGGCTCGCATGGTCCAGCGAGTCCACCGGCCCCAGCGTGAACTGAATGTCCCGCTCCGGATCGATATTGTTCGCCACCCGCAGCGTCACCTCCGCCACATCCTGCACATCGCAATCCTCATCGACCACGACGACGCACTTGGTAAACATCGCCTGCCCCATCGCCCAGATGCCGTTCATCACCTTGCGCGCATGGCCCGCGTAACTCTTGCGAATGCTCACGATCATCAGGTTGTGAAACACGCCTTCCGCAGGAAGATTCACATCGACAATCTCCGGCAGCGTCAGCTTCATCAGCGGCAGAAAAATCCTCTCCACCGCCTTCCCCATCCACGCATCTTCCATCGGAGGCTTGCCCACCACTGTCGCCGCATAGATCGGGTCTTTGCGATGCGTGATGCACGTAATGTGAAACACCGGATACTCATCCTGCATCGTGTAAAAGCCGGTGTGATCGCCGAACGGCCCCTCGGTCCTCAACTCACCGAGCTCAACGTAGCCTTCGAGCACGATCTCTGCCGTCGCGGGAACCTCCAGGTCGACCGTCTCGCACTTGACGAGTTCGACAGCCTTCTGCCGCAGGAACCCCGCAATCAGATACTCCTCAACCTCCGGAGGCGCCGGCACGATCGCAGAAAAAGTAGTCGCCGGATCGGTCCCAATCGCAACCGCAACCTCCATCCGCTCGCCGCGAATCTTCGCCAACACAGTCTGCGGCACGGTGCTCGTATCGACAGCCGCGGTCGTGCCACCCGCAGTCAGAGCCATTAAATCAACTGCACTCGCAGCGTCTTCAGTCGCCCCACGCAACCTGTCGCGAAAATGTTCCGCCGCAACCTTCTGCCGCTGCCAGTGCATCCCGGTCGTCTTGCCGTCATACACCTGCATCCGATACATCCCGACATTCCGCTTCCCACTCCGCGGATCGCGCGTGACAACGCACGGCAGCGTAATAAACCGTCCACCATCCTGCGGCCACGTCTGCAAGACGGGAAACTTCAACACATCCACATCATCGCCACGCAAAATGACTTCCTTGCAGGGAGCACCCTTCGAGTCGATCCTCTTCGGGAAAAACCCACTCACCTCCGCCAGCACCGGCAGCATCTTCAGCTTGTCCATAAAGCTAGCGGGAGCGACGGGATGCAGCAGCGTCTCAATCCTCTTCGCCACATCATCCAGTGAGTCCACCTCCAGCGCCATCCTCATCCGCCGCTCGCTGCCAAACTGATTCATCAACACCCGCGCGCCTTTGTAGCCCGTCACATTCTCAAACAACAACGCCGGCCCACCCGCGCGTTTTGTTCCCTTCCCACTTTTCGCCGCCCGGTCCGCAATCTCTGCCATCTCCAGCATCGGAGACACCGCCGCCCCCACGCGCCGCAACTCGCCCGCCTTCTCCAACGCCTTCACCCAATCCCTAAGACTCTCGTAACCCAAACTCTCCACCTTCCTCTGCGCAAACTCCGCGTACTCCGCGAACTCCGCGTTTGCATTTGCCGCTGTCCTTTAAATCTTCCAGAAAATCTTCCTCCGCCACATCACCCAGTTCGGTAAAAAGCAAACCACCACAACCGCCAGCCCAAACGCGAGCGAAGTCCACTCCGTCGAGTTCCCATGCGAAAACCCATGCTGATACGCCATCCACCACAAACTCCGTTTCACTCCCGCCGCATCCGTCACCTTGAAGTACGCCGCCGACTTCACCAGCACCACCGAAGTCGTATACGCCGCAATCGCATTCGCCCCAAACACAAACCACGGCCACGTCGACCACTCCAGCAACCGCGACCACGGCTTCGGTCTCCCATCCACCAACGCACTACATGCCGCCAACGCAATCGCCGCCACGCCCGCCGCAAACAGCACATAGCTGCTCGTCCACAAGTTCTTATTCAGCGGGAACCAATGCCCCCACACCAACCCAAACACAATCCCAACAACGCCGGCAAACGCCAGGCCCGCTTGCATCCTCTTCGCATTTTCAGCGAACCAGCCCGACCGCGCCCGCCGCATCCACAATCCCGCCACCGCGCCCAGCAAAGTCGTCGCCACTGCCGGCAGCGTACTCAGCAACCCCTCCGGGTCGGACGTCTTCAGATACAGCGTCCCCGTACGCAGCCATCGCAGCGTCCAGATGCTCACTCCGCGGTCCATCCACGCCGTCAGATTGTTCACGCGATCGAGCAGCGGAAAATCCCTCATTGGCCAACCCGCGCCCGGCACCGGGACCCACCGTAGCAGCACCCAATACCCCACCAGCAACGCGCCGGCAATCACCAGCAGCGTCCGCATCCGCCGCGTCATCAACAGCACCAACCCCGCGAGCAGGTAACACAGCGCAATCCGCGTCAGCACGCCATAGATCCGCAGATGCGACCAGTGAAAATACGGCACCAGCGACAGCACTTCCTTCAGGAGAAACAGCTTCGCCGCCCGCCAGAAAATATGCCCCGCCAGCGTCTTCCTGCAATCGCCCTTCCGCTCCCGAGCCTCCAGCGAAAACACGGTCGACGCCCCCACAATAAACAGGAACGTCGGAAATACGAGGTCGGTCAGGGTACATCCATTCCACACCGAATGGTCGAGCTGCGAAAACACATGCCCCCAATCCCCGGGATCGTTCACCAGGATCATGACGGCAATCGTCACCCCACGCAGCAAATCCACCGACGGAATCCGTGCCGGCCTGCTCACCGCCGCCGCTTCCGAAGCGCGCACTCCGAACGTCGTTGCCACAGTCGAGGACATAACCCTTCCATCATCTACCGAATCCGCGCCCACCGCCAGACCCTCAAAACTCAAGACTCATAACTCATCCAACCCATCGCTCTGCGCTCAATAGCTCTGTGCTCTAAGCTGAACAAAGCCCGCCACGTGCAGCAGCGCGCCTCTCCGTATTTTTCGGAACCTTCCGTGTCCTTCCGGTGTCTAACCCAACAACCGCATTCCTCGCCTGGATGCGGCACATCGATCCCCTTCGAGGTGCCGCCATGTTTGAGGAATCGCTTCTGGAATCCGCCCATCTTATCCGCACGCAGAGCCGCTGGCCCGCATTCGCCTCCTTCGCTCTGCAAGCCGCCATTGCGGCGACCATCATCATCATCCCCATCCTTCACCCCGAAGTCGCCCCACTCCGCGCAAAATTGCTCGAACTCACCGCCCCACCGCCGCCCACTCCACCGCCACCGCCACCGCAGCGCGTCCACGTCGACAGCTCGGCCGCCTCTACATCCGCCACCCCGCCACCCATGGAAGCCGCAATCACGCAAGGACCGAGGATCGAAAGAACTCTCAACCCCAATGGCTTTACAGACACTCCGCCACCGATCGGCGCCGGCATGAACATGGGCAACAACGCGCCAAGCCTGATTCCCGGCAATTCCTCAACGGGCGCCGGTCCCAACATCGTCGTTACAAAACCAGCCCCGCCCGGACGGGTCTCTCTCGGAGTCAATCCCGGAATTCTCCTCGCCCCCATCCAGCCCATCTATCCGCCCATTGCAAAGGCAGCGCACCAGGAAGGAACCGTCATCGTCCATGCGATCATCTCCAAAACCGGACGCATCGAAAGCGCAAACGCCGTCAGCGGGCCGGTCATGCTGCAATCCGCGGCTCTCGACGCCATCCGCGTCGCCCGCTATCGCCCCTACCTCCTCGACGGCCTCCCCACCGAAGTCGACACCACATTCAGCGTCAACTTCCGCCTGAGCGAATAAAGCAGTGAATAGAGGATAGAGTGTAGAGCGTAGAGAAGACCCGCTCTCTCTACACTCTACCCTCTATCCTCTACACTCTGCCCTATCCCAGCGCTATCGCCTCCAGCGGATACCCGGCATCCTTCCACCCCTGCAAACCGCCTCGCAGCGGCCTGACTCGCAGTATCCCCAGGCTCCTCAGCTCCAGCGCAACTTTCGCGCTCGTCTCTTCGCTTGGACAGGTGCAGTACAGCACGATGTCGCGGTCTCGCGGGATCATCGAATTGCGTTCCTTCAGTTCCTGCGGCCCAATCTGCACCGCCCCCGGCAGCGCCCTCGGATCGGGCAGAATATCCAGCGGATGCCGCAGGTCCACGATGAACGGCGGCTCGCGGTGCTCGCGTATCGCATCCTCGATCATGGCCATCAACTGCCCCGGCTCCAGCCGCATCCCGCGCAGGTTGACGAGGAACTGGTGCCGCTTCACCAGCCGGAAGACAATCACGCCGATCACCATCAGCACCACCAGCGCCGACGCGAAGTGTTCGAGCACGCCGAAAAACTCATTGCTCCGCTTGGCCACATCGCCGAAGAACCGCCCCGCAAACAGCCACGCCCCCGCCCATATCAGGCAGCCGGC
>DASRLB010000530.1:0-8168 GCA_035648695.1 Acidobacteriaceae bacterium
CTGTTTGAGGATGGGGAGATAGACGGAGTGCTGGCCGTCGACGCGGACGATGTTGGTCTGGATGGAGGCGGCGTCTTTGGTTGTGCCGATGTCGCCGATGAGGAGTTGTCCGTTGCCGCTGGTCTTAAGGGGCAGTTTGTCGATCTCTTCGGGAGTGGAGAATTGGGAGTTGGTGTAGATGTTGTAGTCGGTGGGGCCGACGCGGACGTCCCCGGAGGGAAGGATGGCGTTGGCGTCGCCGAGGGTGCGGACGACGTCCATGGGGCTGAGCTGGTTGGCTTCAAGTTTTGCGGGATCGACGTAGACCTGGATTTGGCGATACTTTCCGCCGAAGGGTGGAGGGATGGAAGCGCCGGGCACGTTCGCCACCTGGGCGCGGACGCCGTACTGGCCGATGTCGTGCAACTGCGTCTCGTTGAGGCCCTGGCCCTTGAGCGTGATGAGGCATACGGGCAGGCTGGAGGCGTCGAATTTGAGCACCACCGGTGGCAGCGTGCCGGGCGGCATGCGGCGCAGCTGCGCCATGGCGAGGTTGGCGATGGTGCTGACCGCGGCGTCGGAACTGGTGCCGGGCTGGAAGTAGACCTTGATGAGGCTGACGCCGGGCAGGGAGCGGGATTCGATATGGTCGATGCCGCTGCCGAGCGTGAAGAAGCGCTCGAAGGGGTTGGTGATGTGGGCTTCGATCTGCTCCGGCGGCATGCCGTTGTAGAAGGTGGCGACGACCACGACGGGGATGTTGATTTCGGGGAAAAGATCGACCGGCATGCGGGCCACGGTGACGCTGCCGACGACCGCAACGACCAGGCAGAGCATGACGATGAAGAAGGGGTAGCGGAGGGAGAATCCTGACATTAGTCGTCGCCTCCCGACGTCCCGAGATGGACCATGGAACTGGTCTGTGGAGCGACCTTTTCGCCGGGTTGGAAGCTGGCTAGATTGGCGACGATCACCTTGTCGCCGTCGATAAGGCCGCGGGTGATTTCGACTTGGTTCGCGGTGGAAACGCCGATGGTCACGGCGCGCTTTTCGACCTGGTTGGACGAGTTGACGAGCATGACGAAGGGCTGTGGGCCGGTCTGGTCGACGGCCTGGATGGGAACGACGAGGGCGTTGCCGGTGCGACTGATGTTGAGTGTAACGTCGGCGTACATGCCGGGGTCGAGTTTGTCGCCGGGGTTAGGGACATCGATTTCGACTTGCATGGTGCGGGTGGTGGGGTCGAGCTCGCCGGCGCTGCGGGTGATCTTGCCGGGGAAGGTTTCGTTGAGCGCCTGGACGTGGACGGAGGCGGTGTCTCCGTCATGGACGAAGGGCGCGAGCGATTCGGGGACAGGGAGGCGAAGCCGGAGTGTATCGATCTCGGCGATTTTTACGACCGGCGCGGAGCCGGCGTTGGAGGTGCCGGCCTGGATGAGGGAGCCGGTGTCGGCATAGCGCCAGGTGACGATGCCATTGAAGGGTGCGACGATGCGGGAGTAGTCCGCCATGGCGGAAACCTGCTGGCGGCCGGCGCGGGAGACTCCGAGTTGCTGCTGCACGGCGGACTGCGCGGACTTTGCGGCGTCAACCTGAGCGGCGGCGGCGCGGTCTTTGGCGAGAGCGTCGTCGAGCTCCTGTTGGGCGATGAGGCCGGGGCGCTGCATGGAGACCTGCTGCAGGCGCTGCGCGGCGGAGTGGACGGCGTCGTAGTCGGCCCGGGCGCGGAGCACTTCGCTCTTGGCGCGGGTGATCTGCTCCTGGGTTTCGAGCACGTTGGCGTCCGCGCCTTCGACCTGCGCGGTGAGTTCGGGGATGTCGAGCGTGGCGAGGACTTCGCCGCTGCGGACGCGGTCGCCGATGTCCACCGAGATGTGGCGGATGTAGCCGGCGACTTTGGCGTGGAGTTCGACTTCCTGGAAGGGCAGGAACTCTCCCGCAACGTTGAGGGTGTTCGAGAGCGGGGCGCGCGAGGCGACGGCGATGGGGGCGATGGGCAGCGCATTGGCAGCGTTATCGGGGTTGTCCGCGGAGTGGCAGCCGGCGGCGAAGATGAGGGCAAATGGCAGCGCGCAAAGGGCTCGGAAGGCCCACGCGTGATGGGTGGAAGCGGAACGGGTCATGGATACTCGCTTGGCTGGAACAGCCGTGCCAAAGGGCACAAAACCTGGACGGGGATCGTACAGAAAGTTAAATGCGAAGTCTTAAATGACGGGCGGGGGCCGAACGGCGAGAGCAGGAAAGAACCAATTGCGAGCGGCAAGCGAAGGCTGCTCCAAGCGCGCTTCGCGGGTGACGGTGGAGGTCACCATGAGCAGCAAGGCCATTGCCAGCAGCACCGGGGCTTGGACCGGCGTAGAAAGCGGCGAGGGAACTTCGGTGTTCTGCCAGACCTTGGTGGCGGTGAGGTTTGCGACCTGCTCCTGGTGCTGGCGATACACGGCCGTTTTGGCGCCTATCGCGAAGAGGCAGAGGAGAGCACATAGGATAAGCCCGAAGATGTGGCGCAACTTCATGCGGTCATCCGGTTGAGCTGAAACTCTCACGTAGCTAGGGTAACACGGGATGTATGCGGTGCCATTGTGAGGGCCGGGGTTATAGCTGCCACTTCTCCGTTTCCAGTTTGGGTGCGGCTTATAATGTCGCATGGAAAATTCTGCGGAGAAAGACCCGCTGGTCTATTTCGCGGTGGAGCGGACGTTTCTGATGTGGATACGCACCGGGCTGGGGCTGATGGTCGCGGGGCTCGCGTTGTCGCGGTTTGGGTTGTTCCTGCGGGAGATGGGAGCGGGCCAGGGAAAGATGCCGGTGCATTCGACGGGAATTTCCGAGGTGTCGGGAGTGGCGCTGGTGGCGCTCGGCGTGATCGTCAACGTAAACGCTACGGTGCGGCATGTTCAGATCACGCGGGAACTGAGCGCGGGGACATGGGCGCCGGGACGGGTGTCGCGGGATGCGATGGCTCTGGCGCTGCTGCTGGCGGCGGTCGGGGTGGCGATGGCGGTGTATCTGGCGTTTGTCCGGTAGCAAGGGCGACGCATTAGAGAGGCAACGGCAACAGCCTTGACGCAAAGGGCGCGGAGTTGGCGAAATCTCGCGAAGTAAGGAGGCCGACGGAACTACTCGATGGCGCGGGTGTGGTTGCGGAGGGTGCCGATGCCCTCGATTTCGATGACCATTTCTTCGTCGTCGCGCAGCCACCGTTGTGGAGTGCGGCCGAGGCCGACGCCGGGGGGCGTGCCGGTGCTGATGATGTCGCCGGATTGCAGCGGGACGATGTTCGAGATGTAGGCGATGAGCTCCGGGATGCGGAAGATCATGTCGCGAGTGTTGGCGGTCTGCATCACTTCGCCCGAGAGCGTGAGCTTGATATCGAGCGCGTGCGGGTCGGGGACTTCGTCGCGCGTGACGATCCACGGGCCCATGGGGGTGAAGGTGGGGAAGCTCTTGCCCAGCGTCCACTGCGATGTGGCGAGCTGCACGCCGCGTGCGCTGACGTCGTTGACGATGGTGTAGCCGAAAACGTGCCGCTCCCAGTCGGCGGCCGCGATGCGGTGGCCGGGCTTGCCGATGACGACCGCGAGCTCGGCTTCGTAGTCGGGCTGGGTGGCGTCGGGGGGAAGGAGAACGTCGGTGTCGGGGCCGGTGATGGACGAGGCGAGCTTCATGAAGACGGTGGGAACGGCCTGCACGGCCATTTTCGACTCAGCCGCGTGCTCGCGGTAGTTCAGTCCGATGCCGAAGATGCGGGGCGGCTCCAGCAACGGCGCGAGGAGGGTGACGCCTTCGAGCGGGCTGGGGGAGCTGTCGACGGGGCGCGCGGTGTCGCCGCCGGCGATGAAGTCGAGAACGGAGTGGGGCAGCGGATGGATTTTGTAGTCGTCGAGAATACCGCCGTGGACGGCTCCGTCATGCAGAAATGAGACTAGTTTCATCGGGTGTTTCCTTCCATGCCGATCCGCCGGGAAAGCTGAATTGTTCGAGCGATCCGGGGAGGACTTCGATGCTGTAGCCGGGCTCCTGCGGCGGCATGTAGTGGCCGCGGCGGATGGTGACAGGGTGGAGAAAATGTTCGTGCAGATGGTCGACGTATTCGATCACCCGATTCTCCATTGTGCCTGAGACGCTGAGGAAATCCCACATGGCGAGGTGCTGCACGTACTCGCACAGGCCGACGCCGCCGGCGTGCGGGCAGACTGGAATGCCGAATTTGGCGGCCAGCAGAATGATGGCGAGATTTTCGTTGACGCCTGCGACGCGGCAACTGTCGATCTGGCAGACGTCGATCGCGCCAGCCTGGAAAAGCTGCTTGAACATGACGGCGTTGTGGCAGTGCTCACCGGTGGCGATGCGGATGGGGGCGGCTTCGCGGCGGATGCGGGCGTGGCCCAGGATGTCGTCGGGGCTGGTGGGTTCTTCCATCCACCACGGGTTGAGCGGCGCGAGCAGGCGGCTGCGCGCGATGGCTTCGTCGACGCCCCAACGTTGATTCGCGTCGACCATCAGCTTGTTGTCCCAGCCGATCTCTTCGCGGACGATGTGGCCGCGGCGGAGGTCGTCGGTGGACTCGCCGCCGACTTTTAGCTTGAAGTGGGTCCAGCCGTCGGCGATGCCTTCGCGGCAGAGGCGGCGGATTTTTTCGTCGCTGAAACCGAACCATCCGGCGGAGGTGGTGTAGGCGCGGTAGCCGGTGGATTCGAGTGTGGCGAGGCGTTCGGCCTGGCCCTGCTTGCTGCGGCGGAGGATGGCAAGGGCTTCGTTGGGAGTGAGAGCGTCGGCGATGTAATGGAAGTCGATGCAGCGGACGATTTCTTCGGGCGTCAGGTCGGCGAGCAGGCGCCAGACGGGCTTGTTTTCTGACTTGGCGTAAAGGTCCCAGACGGCGTTGATGAGTGCGCCGCAGGCCAGGTGAATGACGCCTTTTTCGGGGCCGAGCCAGCGGAATTGCGTGTCGCCGATGACCTGCAGGTAGAAGGCATTGAGGTCTGCGGTGAGGGAGGCTAGAGTTCGGCCAATGACATTGGCAGCAAGATAGCGCAGCGCGCTGACGACGAGGTCGGTGCCGCGGCCCAGGGTGAAGGTGAGGCCGTGACCTTCGAGGGCGGAGTCGGTTTCGAGGATGCAGTAGGCGGCGGAGTAGTCGGGGTCCTTGTTCACGGCGTCCGAGCCGATCTGCTCGCGCGAGGTGGGAAAGCGCAGATCGACTACGCGCACGTTGATGATGGTGATGGGCTTCAAGAGGAGTCCTCGACAGAGCGGCAGGGAGTATTGTAGGCAACCGCAGAATCTTTCGTCAATAAATAAGCTATTCCACAGGAGAAAACAAAATAGAATGCGATTTGACACTGCTCCTGGGAGCGACGTACAAACTGAGGCGGGTGTATACGTTAACTGTCGAGGGAAAAATTTGTCTTCGTTTGAGTTGAATGACAGGCGCGCCGTTGTGACCGGCGCTGCGAGCGGGATCGGGCTGGCGATTGCACAGACGTTTGCGGCGCATGGAGCGGAAGTCGTGCTGATCGACCTCGATCCGGTGAAGGCCGCGGCCGCGGCAGCCGCGATTGTGTCGCGGACGGCGGTGGTCGCATCGGGTTATGGGTGCGACGTTTCCGACGCGTCGAGTGTGGCGCAAACGTTCGCGGAGATTGGCGGGCCAATCGATATCCTCGTCAATAGCGCGGGCGTTTCGCATATCGGCACGCTGCTTTCGACGACGCCGGAAGAGATGGACCGGCTGTACGCGGTGAATGTGCGTGGCACGTACCTAGCCATGCAGGCTGCGGTGCCGGCGATGCTGGAAGCGGGGCGCGGCGTGATCGCGAATATGGCGTCGATTGCGGCGACGGCGGGGCTGGCGGACCGGTTTGCGTATTCGATGACCAAGGGCGCGGTGCTGTCGATGACGCTGTCGGTGGCGAAGGATTATATGGCGCGCGGCATTCGCTGCAACTGCATTTCGCCGGCGCGGGTGCATACGCCGTTCGTCGACGGATACCTGGCGAAGAACTATCCGGGGCGCGAGGCCGAGCAGATGAAGGTGCTGGAGGCGGCGCAGCCGATCGGGCGCATGGGGACTCCGGAAGAGATCGCGCTGATGGCGCTGTACCTGTGCTCGGATGCGGCGTCGTTTATTACCGGCGTGGACATGCCGATCGATGGTGGATTTGTGAACCTGCGTTAGGAGAGCGTGTGGACCTGGGGCTGCGGGATTGCGTGATCGTGGTAACCGGCGGCGGCGCGGGGATTGGCGAAGCCGTCAGTCGCGCGTGCCTGGCTGAAGGTGCGGTGGTGGTCGCAGTGGGACGGCTTTCCGGCAATGTGAAGAAGTTTATAGGCGCAATGGAACGTGAGAAGCTGCGCTGCGATGTCGTCGAGGCGGAGCTTGCGGACGCCGACCAGTGCAAGCGCGCGGTGGAGTTTGTGCAGGGCAAGTATGGGCGGCTCGACGGGCTGGTGAATAACGCCGGCGCGAACGATGGCGTGGGGTTGGAGTCGGGCGATCCGGAACGGTTTATGGAGAGCCTGCGGCAGAATTTGCTGCATTACTATGCGATGGCGCACTATGCTCTGCCAATGCTGAAGGCGGCAGGGGGCTCGATCGTGAACATCAGTTCGAAGGTGGCGCTGACGGGGCAGGGTGGGACGTCGGCGTATGCGGCGGCGAAGGGCGCCCAGCTTGCGCTGACGAGGGAGTGGGCGGCGGAGTTGCTGCCGTTCGGTGTCCGCGTGAATGCGGTGCTGCCGGCCGAGGTGATGACGCCGCTGTACAAGCGCTGGCTGGATAAACGCGACGACCCGAAGGCGGCGCTGGCGTCGATTACGGCGAAGATTCCGCTGGGCAAGAGGATGACGGAGGCGGCGGAGATTGCGGCGATGACGGTGTTTCTGCTGTCGTCGAAGCAGTCGGGACATACGACCGCGCAGCAGCTGGTGGTGGACGGCGGGTACACGCATCTGGACCGCGCGCTCACGTAGCTTGTGGTGCGAGGGCCACAGAACGCGCCCCATGGGTTGCGACTCGATCATCGGCCGGGATGCACGCCGAGCCGGCCATTGCGGCCGGCGCCGCCGCGACATATTTTCTATTGAGGTATGACAATTCGCCACTCTCTCGCCACTCTCTCCTTGACTTTCCTCCGCGATACAAAGACACTCACAGGGCGAGACAGCATTTTGGGCGATGTCAAGATAAAACGCGAGACCATGACACTCGACTCAGTTTTCGAGAGCGTACACATGGTCGAGGAAACAGCGGAAGCTTACGCCCGCGAGGCCGGCTTTGACCAGGACACGGCGACCGATATCTCCATGGTCGCCCGTGAGGCCGCGGTCAACGCGGTCCTCCACGGCAATAAGAAGGACCCCGCCAAACACGTCGCGGCCAGCTTCGAGCTGACCGATACAGACCTCAAAATCACGGTCGCCGACGAGGGTGAGGGGCTCGATCCGGACAAGATTCCGGACCCGCTCGCCCAGGAAAATCTCCTTCGGCCATCCGGCCGAGGCGTTTTCCTTATGCGCGCGTACATGGATGAGGTACACTTTCGCCAGTTGACTCCGGGCACAGAGGTTACACTGGTCAAACACAGGGGCTAAAAGGAGATATCGGAATGAGCATGAAGTTTACAAGCCGGGAAGTGGACGGAATCACGGTCCTGGATCTGAGCGGGAAGATTATGCTGGGCGAGGGAAGCGTCACCATCCGCGACGCTGTACGCGACGTCCTCGCGAAGGGTTCCAACAAGATCCTCCTCAATCTGGGCGACATCAATTACATCGACAGCTCCGGAATTGGCGAGCTTGTCAGCGCCCTGACGGCCGTCAAAAACGCCGGCGGCGCCCTCAAGCTGCTGCAACTCACGAAGAAGGTCAAGGACCTGTTGCAGATCACCAAGCTCTACACGGTTTTCGACATTTACGACGACGAAGCGGAAGCCATCGCTTCCTACAAGTAGTCTGCACTGACCGATACGCACGGGCCGCCGCCGACCGCGGCGGCTTTGCTGCGTCCACGCCGCGGGTTATGATGGCAGGCACGATGCCCGAACGAATTTCAGGTGTGCTTCCGCTGCGAGGATTGGTTGCGCTACCGCCGTTCCGGGCGCTGGCCGTGTTCCTGCTCATGCTGGCGGCTGCCGTTCCAGCCGCGGCCCGCGTCGACAAGCCCCACCCGCCCGTCGACCCCCGCA
>DASRLB010000531.1:0-6995 GCA_035648695.1 Acidobacteriaceae bacterium
GTTGGTTGAGCTTGCGGGAGAGGCCCTGAATTTCCGTCTCGGCCCGCCGATTGACGTCGAAGTCGAGCTCGCCGCGGACGCGGTCCTTGGTGTCCTGACGGTTCTGGCTCATCATAATGACCGGTGCCTGGATCGCGGCGAGCATCGACAAGAACAGGTTCAGCAGGATGTAGGGGTAGGGGTCCCATGCGCGGCGGCCGAGGCCGATGTTCATGCCCGTGTAGACGATGAGCACAGCGAGGAAGGTGAGGATGAACGTCCACGAGCCGCCGAAGGATGCGACCTTGTCGGCGATGCGCTGGCCGAAGGTCATCTCTTCTTCGATCATGTCGTTCGAGTTGCGCGCCGCCCGGTCGCGGACCAGTTGTTGCGAGGCGTGCATCTGACGGGCGAGGACGGTGAGCATGTCGAGGCCGGCCATGGGCTTCTTTTCGACAAGAACGGCGATGTCTTCGCGGTCGACTTCGAGGCAGGTCGTAGGCACGGCGGCGACGGCGGTGGTCTGGTGCGGCGTGCCTTCGAGCATCGAGGCGAAGCCGAAGATTTCGCCGTGGTGCGGCTCGTCGACGAGGACTTCCTGTCCGTCGGCGTCCTCAATGGTGACGTGGACGGAGCCGGCGAGGACGACGTAGGCGCCGATGCTGTTCTCGCCGGCCTTGTAGATGCGCTGGCGGGCGACGAATTCGCGTAGCTCGACGTGCGAGGCGAGGACGCTGAGTTCATCGTCGTCGAGCAGAGAGAAGAGAGGGACGTGGCGGAGTTCTTGCGGGTCGCAGGGCATAGAGCAGAGTGTAGAGGATAGAGGGTAGAGCGTAGAGAAAACTTAGCGGTTTGGTTGGTTGCTGACGATTTCTTTTCCGCCGCCGCTGGCGAGGATGTAGACCGGGCCAGGGAGTGGCGGGAGGTTGCGGGGCTCGTCCGTGGTGGATTGCCACATGAAAATGCGTTGCGGGCCGGGCCACTTTTGCGCGATGGTGGCGGGGGTTTCGAAGATGGGCGGGGCGTCAGGGAAGAAGCTGCCGTACCAGAGGTTGGAGCTGCGGCCTTCGAGGATGTGGATGTCGTTTCTCTGGAGGTAGAAGCCTAAAGTGGAACCCGCTTCGTATTCGCCGTGGATGGCGATGAGGTCTGCGGAACGGACTTGCGGGGCGATTTGCTTGGCCAGTTGCGCAGAGGTGAGGACCGGGGCGAAGGTCTGGAGGCCGAGGTGGGCGGCGAGTAAAAACCCGAATGCTCCCGCTGCAAGCGCGAGGGTAGCGGCGTGGGGTTTGGCCTTACGGCGGAGGATGAGAGAAATTAGCGGCCCGGCGAAGAGGCTCAGAGCGGCGAGGGCAAGCGGGAAGCGAAAGAGGCCGAGAGCCTGCGCATTGAGGTCGAGGAAGTGGCCCATGCTGAGGGCGTAATCGCCTGGGTTCTGGGCGAGGAGCAAGGCGAGGTCGGTGTTGGGGGCGGGGGATTTTGTGTGGAGGAGGAAGTAGGCGCTCGCGATGGCGAAGAGAGAGCCGATCACTAGCAGTGTCAAGGTGCAGAGAGTCGCAGCTAGATGAGAGTTTCGTGTTTTGCCAGTGGCTCTCTCCTCGCGAGAAGCAGCTTTCCAACGCCAAAGGGAATAGGCAGTGGGCTGGTATCCCATGATGTCGATGTACTTCGATTCGCCTGCGAGCCATTCGGCGATGAGAATGGCAAATGCGGGAAGCGCTGGGAGAACGTAATATTCCTGCCTCGTTGAGAGCGAAAAGAACAGCAGCGGTAAGCCTGCCCAGATTGTGAGGAGCAGCAGAGCACGCCGATGTAGGGGCAATGTGTGCTCCCGAAATTTCTTCCTCCATTGTGTTGAGCGCGTCGGCACCGCGTTTGCAACGGCCTTGAACACAAACGACGACCACGGCATCAGCCAGATGAAGCACAACCCCCAGAAGAGCCACAGTGGGGCGGTGTCGTAATCGTGGGGGACGCGGAGGTTGAGGTAGCGGAGGACGTGCTCGTTCATGAAGTAGAACCAGAACCAGCCGCGAACGTTGCCGTCTGTTGGAAGCGGGACTTGCCAGTGGCCGTTGATGAAGTGGAACGGCGTGGGGTGTCCCTGCGTGGGGTTGGCAAGGCCCGCGAGGATGTGCCACGGAGCGGCGATGGCTAGGAAGATCAGGAGGGATGTGAGTGGGTTGAGTTGACGGATGCGGTTGAGGGCTCCGCGGAAGCCTCGCGTGAGGAGAAGGTAGAGGATGACGATGGCGACGGGGAAGACTACGCCGATCAGACCCTTGGTGAGGACGTTGAGGGCGCAGGCGACGGCGAAGATGGCCGTGTAACGGCGGGCTGTTGAGGTTCCCCACTCATCGCGCGAAAAGATGCGCGATGAATGGGCCACCCCGGCGTTGGGTGTGAGTTCTTCGGTGCGCCAGAAGGCGTAGAGGGCGAGGGTGGTCCAGAGGCAGACGGCCGCGTCGGGGATGGTGATGCGGGTGAAGATGAAGATGCCGAAGCTGGAGAGGATGATGAGCGCGGCGTAGAGTCCGGCGCGGGCGCTGCGGAAGGCGCGGCGAGCGAAGGCTTCGACGAGCAGGGCGAGCGCGAGGATCGTGAAGGCGAGGGGGAGACGAGCGGCCACGGCGAGTGCGTCCGGTGAAGTTGCGCCGAGGGACTGGGAGAGCTTCATGCAGGCGGCCATCGACCAGTAGAGCAGTGGCGCCTTTTCGAGGTAGCGGATGCCGTTGGCGTAGAGGGTGATGTAGTCGTGGCGGAGCAGCATCTCGCGGGCGACTTCGGCGTGGACGGAGTCGGCGTCGTCGAGCAAGGGTGGCGTGAAGAGGGTGAAGCTGGCGTAGAAGACGGTCCAGAGCAGAAGGATGGTGAGGAGCGTGGAGCGCGGTCTCGTTGGCGCGGAAGGCATTGGGGTTAGTGTATGCGGAGTCAGGTTCCGCCTTGGAAGAACGGCAAGGAAAACGCAAAGGCGCAAAGGACGCTAAGGATCGCCACGGTCTTGTTGGTTTGCCTTGATGATTTATGGGGGGAAGAATCGCCACTGTCTCGTTGCGCAGCTCGGCTCCCCCTGATTCGTAAGACGCGAGGATCCCGTTGCGATACCTTTGCGTCCTTTGCGCCTTTGCGTTGTCTTTCGGTGAGCGCGATAGACTTAGGCCGTGGGTGTAATGAAGCCAATTCGCGCGGGGCCGGAGTTGGTGCAGCTTGGCGCGGCGGCTGGGCCTGCTGCGGAGATGGTGTTTGGGGATTGGTATCCGGCGGTTCGGGCCGATCGGTTGCGTCAAGGCGAGACAGCCATTACGACGCTGCTGGGGATTCCGATGCTGCTGGGGCGGAAGAACGATGGTGCGTTGTTTGCCATGCGAGACCTCTGCCCGCATCGCGGGATTCCGCTTTCCGCGGGATGGTTCGATGGCGAGACGGTGCAGTGCAAGTATCACGGCTGGCGGTTTGAGCCTTGCGGCGGGCAGTGCCAGGAGATTCCGTCGCTGACCTCGCATGATGGTTTGGAGCCGACGAAGATTTATGCGAACTCGTTTCCGGTGGTCGAGCGGGATGGGTTTGCGTGGGTGTATGTGCCGCCTGCGGGGGCGGGTCGGGTGACGGATGTTGGCGCGCTGCCGCCGGTCCCGGAGCTGCCCAAGTTTGGGGAGCGGTTTCGGTCGGCGCATCTGTCGGCCGATTTGCCGTGCAACGTCGACCACGGGATTATCGGGCTGATGGACCCGGCGCATGGGCCGTTTGTGCATCGCGCGTGGTGGTGGCGGAGCGCGGCGAGTATCCATGAGAAGACCAAGAAGTTCGAGCCGCTGCCGCAAGGTTTTCGGATGTCGGCGCATACGCCTTCGTCGAACTCGGCGCCGTACAAGCTGCTGGGAAAGCCGGTGACGACGATCGATTTTGTGCTGCCGAATCGGCGGTACGAGACGATTGTGGCGGAGAAGAATGGCAAGCGCCGGTGGTTTTCGTCGCTGACGACGGTGACTCCCGTGACGGCGTCGACGTGCCGGATCGACGTGCTGGCGGCGTGGGACATTGCGTACTACGTGCCGTTGGTGACGCCGATCGCGAAATATTTCGGGGCGAAGTTCGTCGCGCAGGACCAGCAGACGATGATCGAGCAGGCGAGAGGTTTGCGGTCGAACCCGGGTTTGATGCTGATCGACGATGCGGACAAGCCGGCGAAGTGGTACTTCGCGCTCAAGCAGCGGCGGCTGACCGGGCAGGGCGAACATCCGCTGGCGGGGCCTGTCGAGTTGCACTGGCGGAGCTAGGGGTATCGAGGTTATATCGAACGAAAGCCGCCCAACGGGGCGGCCTTCATCGTTGCAGAATCGGTTCCATCCGCTTAGTCGCCAGCCACAGTCTCTTCAATGCTGCTGACAACCTCGACCTTGCTCACCGGCGCCGCCGGCCTGATCCCACCCAGTCCGCCGATCTCGCCGATGGCCACAAAGCCACCCGGCATCTCCGGCTCCTGCAGGATTTCCTTGCGATACAGCTTGGCCATGCGAGCGTTCTCGGCGTCCTGCTTCAGCTTCGCGTCGCGCGCGCGAATCTTCTCTTCACGCGCATTCTTCGCAATGCCGCTCTTGTCGAACGTGTCGTTCGCAGCCGAGTCCACATGCTCCTGGTTCAGGACGAGGTCGTACTTCGCTTCCTTCTCCAGGCCGACCTTCTTGCCGCCCGCGAAGATCTCATGCCGTCCATGTTCCTCGTACCACTTCGTGAGCGAGGACGTCATGTGCATCTTCTCGATAATGTTGCGCCAGCCGATGCCCGTGTTGTACGCGCAGAAGCTGATCTCACCTTCCTGCGTCGCGTACGGAATGATGCACTGCTCGGTGCGGCGGAAGTCGTAGTTGAAGAGGTCCTGGAACCACATGCCAGCGATGAACAGGAAGTTCCAGCGATCCGCCCGGCGCTTCTGGATATCGTCCATCGTGCGGTCGCCCGTGACCTTACCGTAGTCGCGGCCGGTCGCGCCGAAGCATTTATCGAACTTCGTCAGCAGGCTGAAGATGCTGAAGTGGGTCGGCGCATTCTTCGGCTCGTAGTTGCGAATCAGCGCAAGGCCCGCGCCGATCATCGTCAGGTACTTGCCGCGCGCCGCATCGTTCACGCGCGCGATGTCCTTCGCCAGACGATCCGCGTTGAGGAAGGCTGTTACCGGAACCGCTTCTTTGGTCTCTTTATCGATCATCAGCGCCATGCCGATGCCGCAGTTCGGGTGGCAGCCGCAGGACAACTGGCCCCAGTCATGGTTCGGTCCGTGGACAAGATCGGCCCAATCGGAGAAGGTCGACATAAAGCTGATGGGGAACCAGTCGCGAACCGGCTCGCCGAGTCCGGTCTGGTTCTTGACGTCGTGCGCCAGATGCGACAGCGTATAACGCTGCGCCATGCGACGCTCGTCCGAAACTTCTTCGTCGCGGCCCGTAAAGCTCACCGGCTGGAACGAAAGGAAGTTGATCTTCTTCGGGTTGTCGAGCGCGAACTCGATGATGCGGCCGACCTGCTCGTTATTGATGCCGTTGATGATGCAGGTCACGGGAACGATATCGACGCCGGCTTCATGCAGGTTGTGGATCGCCTGGAGCTTCACGTCGAACGAGTTGCCCACCTTGCGGTGCGAGTTCGCCGCGTTGCCGATGCCGTCGAACTGCAGGTACGCATAGCGCAGACCCGCTTCCGCGGCAGCCTTCGAGAATTCCTTCGACTTCGCAAACTCAATGCCGTTGGTGGCAGCCTGCACCGAGGTGTAGCCGACCTTGCGCGCATACGCGACAGCGTCCAGGAAGTACGGCGAAAGCGTAGGCTCGCCGCCCGAGAACTGCACCGACATCTGGCGCTTGGGCTTGATCGTGACCGCGTTGTCGAGCATCAGCTTGATCTCGTCCCACGTCAACTCATGCACAAATCCAACCTGGTTCGCGTCCATGAAGCAGGGGTCGCACATCATGTTGCAGCGGTTGGTCAGATCGATCGTGAGCACCGAACCGCGGCCGTGCGTAACGGTCGACGTGCCGTGATTGTGCAGCTTCTCATCGTTGTGGGCGCGGATATCGCGGCCCGGGAAAACCTCTTCCAGGTGCTTGAAGAACGCGGTGTCGATCGACATGACGTCTTCGAAATGTCCGTGGACCGGGCAGTCCTTCACCATCAGGATCTGGCCGTCGCGCTCGATGATCTGCGCCTTGATTTCGCCAACCTTCTCGTTCAGCAAAATCTCATGCGGCAGCTTGCCATCGATGATCTGTTGCCGAATCTCGGGCACGCAGCGCGGGCAAAGGGAGTCGGTGGTACGCGGCCAGCCGAGGGGCGGCTTCTCTTTCTGGTAGCTCTTCAGCAGCGGCTTATCCGACCACTTCGGGGTGAACGATGCATTGGGGCTGATCGAGTTCAGCTTGTTGAATACGGACCATCCCGCCTTCGCTCCGAGGACAACGCCTTTTTCAACGATCTTGAGTGCTTTTCCCATGTGTCTTGTCTCCTGAAGTCTCCGCCGGTCGTACGCGCGACGGGATTGCCTACCCGGCTAGAATCTTTGCACTAGCCCCACATATGTTTCGATGCAACAGGCCCGCATAGGTATTCGTGAGGTCCATCCCCGCGTGCGGAAACCGAACCCCGATGCACCATTAACCCTATTGCTATATGACCCGAACATGAAGGCTGAACCGCTGAACGGCGAGATTCTGCATTGAATGGTAACGATCAAACCTGAACGGTCGAATACAATTCTCCGCGAGGACTATTCCATGACTTTCCGTCTCGCCCAGCGCACATTTGCCGTCATTCTCCTGTTGACTCCTCTGGTTCCGGCCTTTGCGCAAACCGCGCCATCCGCGAAGCTCACCATTGACGCCAAGACGATCGTCACGCCGGTCAGCCCCATGCTCTACGGCCTGATGACCGAGGAGATCAACCACTCCTACGACGGCGGCCTCTATGCGGAGATGGTCGACAACCGCACCTTCCGCGCGCACTGGGACGGCGTGGGCGGATGGGGC
>DASRLB010000532.1:0-4764 GCA_035648695.1 Acidobacteriaceae bacterium
CAATACATCAGCATCGCCGAGCCACATCCAAACAGCGTCCAGAGCACGCGCCGCGAAAACGCCCGCCGCGCAACCAGCATCGCGGTCAGGCAGCCGAGCGCAATTGCGTCCATGCCGCCGAGATAGCTGTACTCCTGCCAAACCTCATTTCCATGCGCAAACGTCGTCCGCGCAAATGGGCCCAGCGCGACGAAAACCGCCAGCAGCAACACCAGCCATTTGCCGCCGCGCAGCAGCCGGCACAGCAGCGGGAAAAAGAGGTAGAAGATTTCCTCCACCGACAGCGACCACAAGACATCCCAGTTCCCCGGCAGATAACCCTTCGTCGCTTCCAACCAGCCAACGTGCAGTGTAAGAGCGGCCAATAGCGCGCGCGGCAGCCCGCCGGCCTTGGCCGACACCACGTAATGGTCCACACGCAGCGCATGAAGGATCGAGAGCACCGCCAGCAGAGTCAGCAGGAGCGGCGCAATTCTCGCAAAGCGGATGAGGTAGAAGTCCCGCAGCCGCACCTTCGACAAACTCCCCCACCGCCGGATCGAAGTCGACGCAATCAGGAATCCCGAGACGGCAAAGAAAATCTGAACGCCCCTCTGCCCTTGCCAAACCAGCGACCACGCAAGCTGAGGTGGAAGCGTCTTGAGATAGGGCACATGCGCACCCAACAGGCGCATGTTGACGTGGTTCATCAGCACGTAAAAAATCGCCAGCGCCCGCAGGCAATCGATGCCGTCGATTCGTGTCCAGCTTTTTGCGGGGTTCCGGTGCGGACTTTCAGCCATGCATCATTGTGCCGTACTTGCTGCCGGCCGCGTCTGCGCACTCGCCACGGTCGCAGGCGCGCCCTGCCCGTCGATTCTCTCCTCGATCATCGCCTCGATCCGGTCCCACACCCGCGCGTCGTTTTCGATCTCGATATGCGGCCGCATGAACGTCCGCGCGAACCACGGAAACTTATGGCAATCGATCTTATGCACGCTATAGTCGGAGCGGATATTGCCCAGAATTTTCGTCTTCAGCGGCTCCATCGCACGGATCACGCTGCGCCCGCGCAGCATCCCATTCGCCTGATAGAAATTGATGGCCTGCGCCACATTGCCCGGGATCTCGCCGCCGTCGATCTCGTTGGATTTCGCGACGCTGTCCACCTGCACGGTCAGCAGCACTGGAATCTTTTCGCGGTCCAGCTGTTGCGCCAGCGTCACCGTCTGCGACGCGCCCCAGCTATGCCCGTAGATCACAATGCGCGCCGCTTCCCGCTCCGCGCGACTGATCTTCCCATCGTGGTCTGCATCCACCTGACGCATCACGGCTTTGAAAGCCTCGTCCCCTTGATGGTTCGCGAAGACGCGCACAAACGCCTCGCGCGGATGCAGTTCTTGAAGCTTCCGCGCCATGCGCACTTCAAGATGCACACCGTTGTCGGCATGGACCCGCCCGCCCACAAACCCGATCACTATAGTCTGCTGAACGGCCACCTGCGCCAACGCCGCACCCGCCGCGCACCAGCACACCGCCAGCGCAGCCGCCGCCATTACGCGGTGGTGGATCAGCTTCGGCGCTCGATCAGGTACTCGCAAGGGGGCCTGTCCAAACAAAATTGCGGCGGTGCCCTGAGCGAGAAGTTTGGCCGGAGGACATCCGCTCCATACTAGCCCTCCGCGCGAACGCCTGGCTGGCAAAGAGAAATTCCCGCCGGAAGGATCTACAGGTTATTCTTTCCACATGCTTTCCCGCATCTCCGGAATCCTGCTCCTGTGCGCGTCGTTCTGCGGCCCGGCGCTATGCAGCCCCCAGACATCGCAGCCCCAGGCCGTCACCATCGGCGCCGGCGCGGTCCCGCTTGCAGGTCCGTGGGAGTTCCACGCGGGCGACGACCCTTCCTGGGCTTCTCCCACCCTCGACGACAGCCAGTGGGAGCGCCTCGACGCCGGCAAATCCTGGGCCGAGCAGGGTCACGCCAACTACACTGGATTCGCCTGGTATCGCCGCACTCTCGACCTCATCCCCGGGCCCGGCGTCTCATCCAACGTCGCTCTTCTCATCCCCCACATCGACGACGCCTACGAAATCTATTGGAACGGGAAGCGGATCGGCGGCTATGGCAAGCTGCCGCCGCACCCCGTGTGGTATCTCAATACCGGAGCGCAAACCTTCAACCTGGGTCCGGTCCGCAATGGAGTGCTCGCCATCCGCGTCTGGAAAGCCTTTCTGAGTTCTCGCGACACAGGGCTCGCCGGAGGTTTTGCCGCGCCGCCTGTCATCGGCGCCCCGCAATCGATCGCTGCCTGGCAGGGCAGCCTGAACTTCGATTGGCAGCGCGAAAAGCTGGCCACTGCCGCGCTATATTCCTTGTACGGTTTAGCGGCGTTGGTCGGGTTCATCGTGTGGTTTCATGACCGCTCGCAATGGATTCTGCTGTGGGCAGCAGGCTACATGGCCGCGGCATTTTTCGAGTTCGTCCTCTACGATTGGCGCTTTCTCTGGCCGGCCCATATCGCGGTCGGATTGCAGCAAATCGACGACGCGATCGGAAACATTTCCTTGTGGTTTCTGCTCTGCTGGCTGCTGGATCTGCGCGACAACCGCAGACTCATGCAGATCACCCGTATGGCCGCGATCGCGCTGCTGGCGTTGGCTGCGGTGGACGCGTCGCTGTGCTTCTTCTCCTGGCCCTCTAGTCACGAAACATCCTCGCAGATCGCCGACGCCTTCGTCACATCTGCGATTGTCTTGCTCGAAATCTATAGCCTCGTGCCCATCGCCGTCGCCATCCTGCGCAAGCGAAAAGTCGCCCACTCCCGCTGGCTGGTGGCCGTCGCGGTATCGTTGGCGCAGGTTGCCTATTGCGTTTCGATCGCGACCGCACAGGGCAATCGCTACACGCACTGGACGATCAGCCGGAAATTTCAGGCGCCCGTGGTCAACATGGGCGGCAGCGTTCTCGACATCCTGAACCTCGCCGACCTCTTCACTCTCATCACGCTCGTCTACGCCATCTACCGTTACTCCGTGGAAACCATCTCCCGCAAAAATACGCTCGAACAGGAGTTCACCAACGCGCGCGAAATCCAGCAAATCCTCATCCCCGACGAGTTGCCCGAGGTCAAAGGCTATCTGCTCACCAGCGCCTACGTCCCGGCCCAAGAGGTTGGCGGCGACTTCTTCCAGATCATCCCGCTCAAAACCGGCGCCACGCTCATCCTGCTGGGCGATGTCAGCGGCAAAGGCCTCCGGGCCGCCATGGCGGTTTCGCTCATCGTCGGCGCCGCGCGCACCCTCGCCGAAACCACCACCTGGCCCGCGGAAATCATGGCTGGCCTCAACCGCCGTCTCTTCGGCCGCCTACAGGGCGGTTTCACCACCTGCATCGCTCTGCGCATCGACTCCGCCGGCAACTGCGCCCTCGCCAGCGCCGGCCACCCATCGCCCTTCGTCAACGGAGTCGAGCTCCCGCTCCCCGGCGCCTTCCCCCTCGGACTGCTCCTCGACACCAAATACGAGGAGACCATTTTCCATCTCGCCGTCGACGATCATCTCGCTCTCTACACCGACGGCCTCCTCGAAGCCCGCAACCGCTCCAGAGAGCTTTACGGCTTCGACCGCCTGCAAACCCTCTTCGCCAAAAACCCCACCGCCGGCGAGGCTTCGCAACAAGCCATCGCCTTCGGCCAGGACGACGACATCACCGTCCTCACCGTCACCCGCCTCCCCATCGGCGAGCGCTCCACCACCCAGGTCTTCTTCCCGAATTTCAAATCCACCGCGGCATAGTAACGACTAGCCTTAGAGCGAGTAGGTACAACGAAATGCCAACGGTCTTCCTCGAACGCGGTTTCCGGTTCTTCTTTTATGCCAACGAAGGAACTCCGCGCGAACCCGTTCATGTCCACGTAGAAAAGGCAGGCATTGAAGCGAAGTTCTGGCTGCGTCCGGATGTTCGGGTCGCTTACAATGACGGTTATGATGCTCGAACGCTCCGCGAATTGCTGGAGATCGTGGAGACCAACCGAACGCGCATAGAAAGAGCATGGAATGACTTTTTCCGTAGCTAACCCGACAGGAGTTCGCTTCGACTCCGACAGCATGTGGGTCGATCTCAGCGATGGCCGAGTAGTAGGCGTGCCACTGGCGTGGTTCCCCCGCTTATTACATGCCACACCCGAGCAACGCGCGCAGGTACGCCTGACCACTCGCGGGCTCCACTGGGAATCACTCGATGAAGACATCTCCATAGCCGGCCTGCTTGCTGGACAAGGCGATCTGACGCAACACGAGAGCGTCGCAGCTTAAAATCCCATCATCACGAAACGCAAAAAGGCCCGCACCCAAATCCCGGATGCGGGCCTTTCACTACACTCTAACCTCTACCCACTGCCTTACTTCTTTTTGCGGCGGGGACGATCTTCTTCATCTTCCTTGAAGTCGTTCTCAGCAATGTCCGTCTCGTCGATGATGTTGGCATCTTCGATTGCGGCCACGGCGTCGCTCTTGATGTTGACCTGAACGTGGGCCGTAACGTCGCGGTGGATCTTCACCGGCACATGGAACTCGCCGATGGTCTTCAGGGGCTCGTCGATGTGGATCTTGCGGCGATCGATGGTGAAGCCCTGCGCTTCGAGAGCGTGCGCGATGTCCTGCGTCGTCACCGAACCGAACAGGTGGTCGTTGTCGCCGGTCTTGCGCTCGAACTCCAGCACGACCGCGTTCAGCTTCTCGCCGAACTCTTCCGCGCCGGCCTTTTCGCCCGCGGACTTGCGCAGC
>DASRLB010000533.1:0-29640 GCA_035648695.1 Acidobacteriaceae bacterium
GTGCAGGGAGCTACGGGAAGCATCGCCTTCGACGCCAGCGCCGGAAATGCGCGCGGAGCGATGCCGGCGAATGCCGCGACGAGGATGATGGCGGCGGCCAGCGTCAGGTGGTGCGTCGCGATGCGGGTCGTCCAGTTGGCGTTGGCGCGGTCGCGGGGGTGTTCCCAGCGGTAGAGGCACATGCAGTTGAGCGCGCAGACCGCCGCAAAGACGAAAGCCGGCGCCAGCAGCGACACGCGCAGATCGGGGCGGCGGGCGACCGTCGGAATAAAGATCGCGGCGGAGAAGAACAGCCCCACGGCGAGTTCTTTCGGCAGACGGCGCTCGTGCGCGAGACGTGTGTGGATCACCAGGAACCAGCCCGCCAGCAGCGCCGCCAGCAGGGCATAGATGCGCAGAGCTGCGGACGAGAGTCCCGGCGTGAGAGCCGCCAGCCCCACGGCGGCGATCGCAACGAAGGGGAGGAACATGCGGCGATGGCGGTGGTGGAAGTGGTGCCGCTCTTCCAGGCCCATCGTGTTGCCGCGAGCGTCGAGCAGGCGGTCCGACGCGTACAGGATCCATACCGCGAGAAACATTGCGGCAATGGAACCAAACGGCAGCGCAATGCCGCAGCAGCGCGCGACAAACCACGTCCACAGCGCCGCGACCGTGGGGGCGTCGAGCGACAGCAGGTGCCAGAGGGCGAGCGGAGAGCGGCGCACTACACTAGCTTACTGCGCGGGTCTGCCGAGAGCCGGCGGCCCAGAAGCTGGGGTCGATATCGGGGAAGACGCTGTCGCGCAGCTCGATGGCGGCCAGTTGCTCTTCCTGTTCGGCGCTGATGCCACCCGTCGCTCCATACCCCAGCCAGATTTCCTTGATCTCGTTGAACTGGTCGTTGTGGTTGTTGAAGCGGGCCTCGGCATAGTCGCGCGCGGCGCCGGTGGTGATCAGGAATTGCCAGTCCGAGGATTCCAGCAGCAGCAACTCGCGGCATAGCTGCTTGACGATGCGTTCGCCCTGCGGCGTCTCGCGCCACGCGCCCGAGGTGCACACGTCGCGCGTAAAATTTTCCGCGGGATAGATGTGGGTGTAGGTCCAGGACGTGTCGGGGTTCATCCACACATGGTTCGTCCCCTGCGCGCCCCACGAGCCCTCGTGCATCGCGATAAAGCCCGCGCGGGGAAATCGGTCGAGGTAGCTGGAGCAGTCGATCAACTCGAGCCCCGTGGGATAGTCGTGCAGCGTGCGTGCCACGGCCTCAAGCCACTGCGGTCCCTCGAACCACCAGTGTCCGAAGAGTTCGGCGTCGAAAGGAGAGCACAGGATGGGCGGGATGTCGGCGTTCAAACTTGACTCCAGCGCCTCGTAGACGAGATGAACGAAGTGCGATGCGTGCGACTTGGTGCGCTCGGCGGCTTCCTGCGGGCAGTAGGGCTGCTTGTCGTTCATGTCGACCTTGGGGCCGGTCACTTTCCAATAGCGATGCCCGCCGGGCCAGCGCTTTTTGTGAAAGTCGAGATACGCGGAGTCGCCCGGGTAGCCGCACTCGCCGGACCACACCTGGACGCCGGTGCGCGGATCGCGCGGGAAAACCGAGGCGGCGTACTTCTTGTCGTAGGGGCCGTCGACGAAGTAGGGCTGGTACAGGCTGCGGGCCTCCTTGTCCACGAGCGCTTTGGGCGCCGCTCCCGTAACGGAGCCGTTTCGCAAACGGTAAGGAGATTGGACCGGAGCGGACTCTTCGACAAGGTGCGTGTCCACGAAGAAGTATTCGAGATTGCTCTCCGAGAGTGCCTGCTCGACGCCGATGCGGTTGTAGCCGGCTGGGGTGGGAAAGCCGTTGGCGCTTTCGACGGGATAGTCCCAGAAGCCTGCCGGACGGTACCCGCACTCCGGCGCCCATATGCCGCGCGGATGCTTGCCGATGTGTCGGATGTGTACGTCGACCGCCGTGCGTACCTGCGCGCGAACGCTTTCGTCGGTCCCCAGCAGCGGCATATATCCGTGGGTGGCCCCGCAGGTGATGATCTCGATCAGGCCCGCGTCGTTGAAGTGGCGGAAGCCGCTGACGATGTCGCATTCGAGCGCGTTGAAATCGCTGAGCGTGTCGGAAAAAAACTTGTGCCAGAAGCGGGCTGTGTCGGCGAAATGCTGCTCGCCGGTGCTGGTGAAGAAGGCTTCGTCCTCCCGCGCCGAGATGATTTTGCGCTCGACGTACTTCGGAAACTCGGCTTTGAAAACCGGGTGGGCGAGCTGTTCGAGCAGGATCGGCGAGAGGTTCAGGTTGCAGTGCAGCGCGATGCCGTCGCGTTCCAGGTTGCCCAGCACGCGCAGCAGCGGGAGATAGGTCTCGGCGGCCGCCTCGTGCAGCCACTCGATCCCGTGGGGCCAGGTGCCGTGGTTGACCACGTAAGGCAGGTGAGCATGCAGCGTGAAGGTCAGGTATCCCGCGGCTTTGGGCTTGTCTTGAAGCAATACCACACCTCGGAAAGGGTTGGGAGGGTTGGAGAGCGCTGCTGCAAAGCGGAGTCTAGCGCTGCCGAAGATAAAATTCCCGGCTAAGACTATAGACGACGCGGAGGCTGTGAAGTCGCAGGGTGTCCGAGAGCCGGATGCCGAGCAAAACGAAGTGTGCGATGGAAAAGGGCCGCGCCTATTCGATGCGAGAACCGCGGTTGGCGTTGCTGCACGGGGACAGGGTGAGTTGTGCTGGGTTGGCGTAGACTGAAGGCAGTCGTTGCGCTTGTTTTTGAGGCGGGCTGCGGTCAGCGGCGCAGTGAAATCTAGCGGAATGAACGGTTGCGAAAGACTTCGCGCAACCTTGGGCCGGATAGAGGCATCCACAAGCTGAGACAGTAAGCCGGTTCAGGTGCGATGATTTGTTACCGGCCGGGCCATGGAATTCAACAGACAGGAGAATGTGATGGCGGACAACGATAGCGGCGTAAGCGGATTTGGTTGGTTTTTGGCGGGCCTCGGCATTGGCGCGCTGGTTGGTGTTCTGTACGCGCCGAAGTCCGGCAAAGAAACGCGGGACGACCTCGTAGCGGGTGCTCTCGAAGCTCGCGACAAGGCGCAGGAGTATTACCAGCAGGGCACCGAGGCCGTTGGACAGTATGTCGACAAGGGCAAGCAGGTTGCCGGACAGTACGTCGACAAGGGCAAGGAGTATTACGACAAGGGCCGCACCCAGTGGACCGAGTATGTCGACAAGGGCAAGGACCTGCTCCAGAACCAGACCGACAAGGTAACGGCGGCGGTCGAGGCCGGCAAGCAGGCATACACGCAGACGGCGAACGAACCACCGCAACAGTCGTAAACGGTTGCGCACATGCACGAGGGGCCGGTTCGCGCCGGCCCTTCCGCACGTCCGACGCGGAGTATCCTGAAAACTGAGAGGAATTTTGATGACTGCCTTGTATAGCTTGTCGATGGTTCTATGGCAGACACCCGATTCGGGAATGCCTTCCCGCGATGAAAAGTGGATTGTGTTTGCCATCGTCGTCATCGCCGTGGCGCTCGCCTTGCAGGCATTGATGACGATCGTTGCCGGCCTGGCGTCGATGAAGACATTGAAGGAGTTCAAGGCGCTGGCCCACGATGTCCATTCCCGCGCGACTCCGATCATGCAGCAGACGACGGATTTGCTGCACGACCTCTCGCCGAAAATTCGGACGGTGTCGGAGAACGTAACCCAGATCAGCTACACCGTCCGCGAGAAGGTGGACGAGGTCGGCGAGACGCTGTCGCAGGTCAACCGCACTGTCGCCGCAGCGAATGAGCGGACCCGGGGACAGGTCGACCACGTCGACCGCATGGTGACCACCGCGCTCAATACGACCGAAGAAATGGCGGACACCGTGGCGCGGGGAATCCGGATCCCGATCAAGCAGATGGCGGGGATGGTTGCCGGGCTGCGGGTGGGGCTGGAGACGCTGATGAAAAACTTTGCCCCAAAACGCGGACGCCAGCCCTGGGAGCCGTAGGTTGGGTCTCGAAGCTCTGAGCTCTAAGCTCTCCAGAACCCTCGCGCCGGAACAGAAAGGCGCTCCTCCAAAACCCGAACCCTGCAACTGGCAACGGATAACTGGCAGCTCGCAGCTCGTAGCTCGAAGCTGAAAATCAACCCCCAACCGCCAAACCGGCCAATAACTCCATAGGGAGGGGAAGGGGGGTACCCTCGCGGGGAGTCTTGAACAGCTTGAAACGAAAAGGTACAGAGCGGAGAGCAACGGTGGCCTAGCAGATCCACCCGCCGCCGGCGACCTCATCGTCCTGATAAAACACAGCCGACTGGCCCGGCGTAATCGCCCGCTGCGGCTCGTCGAACTCGGCCTCGATACGGTCGTCCGCGGTGACGCGGAGAGTCGCGGGCGCGGGCTCGTGGCGGTGGCGGATCTTGATGGCGACGCGGACCGGCTCGCTCGGCTCGGGAATCGAGACCCAGTTCAGGCGCTCCGCGGTGAGGTTGCGGGTGTACAGCATCTCGTCGGTCCCGACCTCGACAGCGTGGGAATCGGGATGAATATTCAACACGTAGAGCGGCGAAGGCGAGCTGATGCCAAGGCCCTTGCGCTGGCCGACGGTGAAGCCGTGGATGCCCTCGTGGTGGCCCAGCACCTCGCCTGACGACGCAACGAGTTCGCCGGAGCTGTCCGGCAGCTCGCGGCCCTGCTCGTCGAGGTACGCCTTCAGGAACTGCGAGTAGCTTCCGCCCGGGATGAAGCAGATCTCCTGGGAGTCGGGCTTTTGGGCGAGATCGAGTCCGTGATCGGCGGCCATTTCGCGCACGGCGGGCTTCTGCATCTCGCCCAGGGGGAACATGGTGCGGGAGAGCTGTTCCTGCGTCAGGCCGAAGAGGAAGTAAGTCTGGTCCTTCGACTTGTCAGAGGGGCGGGAAAGCACCCAGCGGTTGCGCGCGGGGTCGAAATGGTTGCGGGCATAGTGGCCGGTGGCGATGCGGTCGGCGCCGATCTGGCGGGCGGTAACGAGCAACTGGTCGAACTTGAGGTGGTTGTTGCACAAAGTGCAGGGAATCGGTGTGCGGCCGGCGAGGTACTCGGCGACGAAGGGCCGGACCACCTCCTCCTCGAAACGGTCTTGCGCGTTGACGAGATAGTAGGGAATGCCAAGATGTTCGGCCACGCGGCGCGCATCGTAAACGTCGTCGATAGAGCAGCAGCGGCCCTGCACGGACTCGGGCATGCCCTCGCGGCCGGCGAGGCGCCGCTGGTTCCAGAGCTGTAGCGTAAGCCCGATCAGCTCGTGCCCCTGCGCATGGAGCAGCGCGGCGACGGCCGCCGAGTCGACGCCGCCGGACATGGCCACGGCGATAGTGTTATTCGGTGTCATACAATCACAGATTCACAACTCTCTGTATTCGATGATACCGGGCGGGGGTGAGTTGCGGTTATCATGACGGTTGGCGCTTAAGCTGTTTGACCGGTTGGCGGTTGGCTTATGGCGTACGCGACAGAGTAAACTGAGCGCGCGAATTCAGTGGAGAAATGATTTCAAGCCAAGGAAAAGCGATCGGTGGACGCTGGGCACTGCCGTTTCTCGGCGTGGCCTGTGCGGTGGGCGTTGCCTCGCTGTATTACAACCAGCCGTTGCTGCTGGTCATGGGCAAGGATTTCGGCGTTGGCGCGCGCGATATGGGCTTTGTGGCTGTCGCGACCCAGGTGGGATACTCGCTCGGCCTGCTCTTCTTCGTGCCCTTGGGAGATGTCGCCGAGCGTCGCGCGCTGATGATGCGTATGTACGCCGGAGTGGCGCTGGCGCTGGCATTTGGCGCGATGGCGCATGGGTTGCTCTCGATGATCGTCGCCAGCGTGTTTATCGGGCTGCTGGCTTCGGTGACGCATGTGGCGCTGCCCATGGCTACGGACCTGGTCGCCGAAGACAAGCGCGGGCAAGCAATCGGCACGGTGATGACCGGCCTGCTGCTGGGCATCCTGCTGGCGCGGACGTTCGCCGGATGGTTGAGCCGCCTCGGTTCCTGGCGGACGGTGTTTATCGTGGCGGCGGTAGTGAATGCGGCGTTCGTGCCGCTGATCTATCGCGCAATGCCGCGGCTGGAACCGCGACACACACTGACCTATGGCCAGGCGATGCGGTCGCTGTGGACGCTGTTCCGCTCGGAACCGACACTGCGCGATGCGGGCATCGTCGGCGGTCTGGTGTTCGGGTCGTTCAGTTGCTTCTGGACGACGCTGACGTTCCTTCTAAGCGCGCACTACGGCCTTGGACCGGGCGTTGCCGGGAGCTTTGGCTTGATCGGCGCGGTCGGCGCCATGGTTGCTCCGTTTGCAGGCCGCATGGCCGACCGTCTGGGCGCGCGCGCCGTGGTTTCGGTTGCGGGAGCGGTGCTGACGGGCTCGTACTTATGGCTGTGGCTGGTAGAGCAGGCGCCGCTGGATCTAGGGCTGCACATGGCCGGGCTGGTGATCGGCGTGATCGTGCTGGACATCGGCGCGCAGATGATGCAGGTCGGCAACCAGACCAGGATTTTCAACCTCGACCAGGACGCGCGCAGCCGCATCAACACGGTCTATATGACGATGTACTTTGCGGGTGGAGCGATCGGTTCGGCGCTGGCGAGCTGGACGTGGTCGCGGTGGCAATGGCACGGCGTTTGCGCGTTGGCGTTATCGCTGGTGGCGCTGGCCGGCTTGCGGCATGTGGCCGGCGCCCGGCGCGGGAATGGACACGATCCGGGCGAGCGGAAGTCGGTTGCGGAGTTTGCTTCGCTGGAGGGGTAGGTTGCCCGAGCGGATCGGCGGCGGCCCGCCGCCAACATTGTTTCTAAATTGCTGATAAGACATCGACCTCACCCGCACACCCAAGCCGGAAGCCAGTCGAGATCGCGGCATTACTCTATGCCAATACAGAGATAAAAAGTTTCCTCTTGACATAGAAAGAGAAAGAGTAAACAGTGACATTTGAAACAGCATGTCGTGAAGTGGTTCCCCTAAATAGAAAAATCGGGAGACTCATGGCGTACCAGCACCCGCCCTAAAGGTGTCTCAAGGGGCCAACCGCTTTATCGGAAGGAAATCCGTAGATATGTCCAAGCCCATATTCACCTTAAGAAAAGCATTTCCGTGGCTCCTCGCTTTGCTGCTGGCAGCTTTACCACTCGGGGCCGTTGGCGCTGCTCCTCAGCACGCAGGCCCGCAGAACTGGGGACAGCTCACGCTGGATACTTATGCTCTCCGCGGCCCTCAGGACCAGACTGCAAAACTCTATCTCAATGCCGTGGCCCGGGACGCTTCGGAAACATCGCAGGAGCAATTCGAAAAGGTCTGGGTGGAAGTGAGCGGGCCAAAAGGTTGGCCGCACAACACAACCACCTACAGCAACGTCGATACGTCGAACGGACAGGCCGTCATCGACCTCGGAGATGTTTCGCTGGCCACCGTGGTGTCGGTACAGGCCGAGGTATCGTCTGGGCAGCCGATGCGGAGAGCGATTCTGCAAGGCCAGACTGCCGTGACGGAGTTTGCCGTCAATTCCCGGCAGGTGGTGGTGCCGGATTTTGAGGGCTACGGCGCTCAGATGAACGAGGACTTGTACACCTCGATCAGCAACCCGGCCAAGGGATGGAATAACGCCCCGCCGGCAGATACGGCGAATGTTGAGGCCAAGGTCAAGAGCGTGCGGCTCGGCCTGTCCCGAGTTTTCCTCTCCAAGAACAATTTCCTGGCCGGCAATCAAAACCTCGTGGACTCGTTCAATCAGACCATCGAGCTGGCGCAGGCGGCAGGTGCGAGGGTCAACATTACCTTCCAGTCCCTGACCCACCCCTCCAACAGCCTCACAACGGCGCAAGCGGAAGTCTACCTCGACACGGACATGCAAGACTTCGCGGCGACCGTGAACGACCTGGTAAAAAACCACGGGATCACGGTAATCAAGGAACTCACCGTTCAGAACGAGCCCGACTCCGTGGCATACATTACCGGCAACATGGCCCTCTACGAATACGCTTACCGCCAGCTGGACTTCTATCTGAAGCAGGACAGAATTCGGAACCAGATCAAGCTGGTCGGGGGAGACCTGGTGTTGAATGGCCAGACGCCGTTCTTCCTTTATATGGCCCAACACATGGACGACGTCCTGGACGGATGGTCGGAGCACATTTATTGGAATTACTACGATTCGGAGTACATGACTTCCCGTCTGGACGGCATCACGGCGGAGATGGCCACTTTGAAAAGTGAGGGATACAACACCAAGCCGCTCTCCATTACCGAGTATGGCGTGCGTGGATACAAAACGTACAACGGCGTCGCGCTCAAAGACGAAGATCCATACGAGAACAACACCCTGGTCGCGACGGGCGCCGGGGACTATGTGAATCCGGACGCGACCCTCACACCCATCAGCCAAACCAATATCGCGGCCTTTCAGCAGGCGCAGTTCAACATGGAAGGGGTCAACGACGGTTTCATCGGCTTCTCCAAATGGGACTTTTATCGGGCGCAGTATGACTTCGGTTATCAGGATTACTCCCTGATCGGGTACGTCTTCGATCCGGCCCCGGGTCAGGACCAATGGCCGCTGCGCCCCTCCTATTACATGGAGCGGCTGATGGCGAACACCACGGGTCAGCACTGGCAGGTGCTGGGCCAAAACGGCACATCCGGGGCGAAGTTGATTACCCCGTTCCGCAGTCCTACCGGCGATTTGACGCTGTTTGCGCTGAGTTCCGACGGCGCGGCAGCGTCCGTGAGTGTCGGCGACCTGCCCGCAGGGGCGGAGTTCAACGTGCTGCTCTGGAATGCGGACGGTAGCGGTCAAGTGACTTATGGAGGCAGAGTGAACGCCGGACGCAGCGGCACCATCGCTGTTTCCATTCCCGCCGGCAGCTTCGCCGCTGTGACCACAATGGAAAACAGGGACCACAACTGCGGATTCAGATTTGGCCCTTGCGGCGGTTGGTCGTCGCGCGATCAAGGCCGCGGAAACCCGGGCCATGGCCATTGATTTCGCGCGAAGCAGAAGTGTTTCGCGACGATAAGAATTCCGATCCACCGTTCGCCAACGCGGGCGGTGGATTTTTCGATTGCTCGTATGGCCGCTGCATATTTGGTAGGCGAGGCAGGTCTCGAACCTGCAACCCCCGACTTAGAAGGTCCAACCTACCGCACTTGCACCATTTGCCACTGATTACGATGGACGCCTGATTTTGGGGCGTTTGGAGACTTTCAGAGCTTTCCCCTCGTGCGCCGTTTACCATCGGTTTCCACTGAGAGTCCCCACAATTGTCCCCACAGTCGGCACCGTCGCCCCGGACGCATTCGTTCCGCTCTTTACCGGCGTCACGCGTCGTGCGAGTCGGTGCAGCGACGGACGCCAGCACGCCGCGCGCCACCTACACACTCCCTTGGAGGGCCGAGTCTCATAGACCACCTCGGACATCCGATAGACGCCGAATTCTGTCATGCTCCGCAAACGCCATGCAAAGCGCGGGCCATGAGCGCGGTAGAGATTCAAACGTCTTACAGCCTGCCCGCCCTTCGCACAGCGCTCAGCAAGACAGAATGGGCGTTATCGTACGTGCGGGCCGTCCGTCGTCACGGTAGCCCCTGCGCCCGCGTCAAATGGGGCGGTGCGGGAAGTATGGCGCGGGCGCTCCCGGTGGAGGGTAGCGTCATTGCGCCAACGGCGCTTGCGCCGATTCATTTGTGCGTGTTCCAAGTCCTGAATCGGCGCGAGTGCTACGGCGTCAGGAGTCTCGTCCGTTCGCTGACAACTCGTTCTGCCTCTCTCATGGTCATACCGGGAGGCAGGAGGCTGATACGCGTGAGCGTCCTATCCGTGCATTCGCGCCACTCCCCAATGCGTATCCCATCGCTTTGCGGACGAGGGACTGAGCTAATGATGATTAGCTCGGTTCTTTTTCGCCCCGCCAACCGCCGCGCTAAAATCGCTCTAGCCGCCGCTCTGGACTGACGTGAGCCCAGTGGATAGTCCGATGGCCTTATGCCCGAATCTGTTGCGCCTAGCGGCACTGGAGAGCCTTTAGACATCGACGGTTAGCACTTTCTGACTATCTCCACCTGTTGCGCCAACCGTGGCGCGAAACCAACCAGGCAAGTCCCCAGTTTGCGCGTAGGACTCCAGTTCATCGGTGCTCATCCGGTCGAATAACTGGTTGAGAGAGAGGGTTTCCGAACGGTCGATCCATTCCCCAGCCGCATTGATCTTGGCGTAAGCGGTCACCGCAGAGACGACGGCGGCGGCCGTCACGTCCACCTCGCCGGCCTTTTCGATGATGCGCTCAAGCGCTGCCCTAATGTTTCGTCTCCGCTTTTCAAAGAGTGCAAGCGCGTGGGCATGGCGGTAAACGCTTGCCCTGTCTGCCAGCCCGAACTCATCTGCGATTGCAGCCGGGGAGCGCCAGCCAATGAAAGCGGCCTCAATCTCGCCCCGCTGCGAGTGACGGCACACGGAGCACGTTCGCTTGTGTCGGCCAAGGCTCACCGGCCCGTCGGGATCGCGTTGACGACTCATTCTGTAATTGTGGTCTGATCGCAAGCAACTTACAAGAAGCCCGTTGGACGTTGGTAGACTGGCCGCATGGACAATGAGAATGATTTTGAATCAGGGTATGATTTCGACCCTCCAGAAAGCGTTCAGGAGCGGCTCGAAGACTTGTCCGAGCGCATCGAGCAGTTGGAAGCCACTGCTCAAGAATCAGCTTCTGATCGTCGCCACGGCATCGGCCTTGCCTATGCACTTGGAATGGCGATCGCCGTTACTCTGTCATGGGCGAGAAATGCCAGCTTATCGTGGTGCATTCTTCACGGTTTCCTCAGTTGGGTCTATGTCATCTACTTCGCAGCGACACGTTAGGCATAGCAGCCGTCAGCGTGCAGGAGAGGTCTACCAATGAGCCGACTACCCGGAGTGCTCGCGGTTGGGTTTGCCGCCTTTGCTGTGATTGCGGTATTTCATCTTTTTGGAGGCTTCACCCTTCCAGCCTCAACCTTGCTTGGAGGCTGCTTCACCATTTGTGGTGTGTGGATTCATGAAATCTACAAAATCGCAACTTTCAAGCCCTACAGTTTGCAATTCTTCATCAACTTCGAGGCGCTCTGCGAAGACTTGGGGATGATGAAGCACGCGGAGCCAACCGACAGCGAAGAAATTCCCCACGAGTTGTACAACTTCACGGCGATCAGCGCGGCCATGTTTGTCTACTATCGTGAATACGTCAATCAGACGGCAAACAAATTGGGCCTCACTGGTGGTGATACCCGCACCGCTGACGAATATCGTTCTGCAATAGGGTTCGGAGGAACGGTTCCGGGCAGGCTCAAGTTCCCGACAGCGTGGGGAAAACCTCAGACGAACGTGTTCTGGCTTCCTCGCTTCATCTTTGGCTACGGCTCGACCGCGTTCGAGTTGAAAATTCAGGTCGTTCCCGAATGGTGGTCAGAATATAAAAAAGATTTAAACAGCAAACTGCGCGATCTGGCAGTTGACCATAACGGATTCATTGTTCTGGCTCAGCTACCGTATGGGTACATTCCTGACCATGTTCGACGTTATGGCGAAACGGTGAGCCTCTTCTATCCGTTCGATAAACTCCATCGTCAATGGAAATCGAAACTGGATAAGCATGGCTGGACTGTCACCGAGGCTGACGAAGAAATCTCCTCTCGCTACCTCATTGTTAGGTATCACGGAATTTGGCCCGCGTCTTAGGCCGTTGCACCGGACTCTCATCGCGTTTTGGAGCTAACCGGATGGCGGCTGACTGATCCTCAGCGGCGACAAAGCTGGATGGCTTCCCATCCGATTATGAAAAAGCAGAGACCCCAATAGAGCAAAAGCACAAAGGGTCAGGAGCTGTGGCTTCCGATGGCCTAAGAGCCAGGTCCGGCGTTATCGACTGCCCGCACCGCAGCGCGCCTCTGACGCCTCACTGTGCCATGGTTGGGCTTGGCAGGGCCGCAAACGCGAGGGAGGCAGCACTCCAGCCCGTGAAGCACCCACTCTCCAGCGCAATCGTTTACCGCCTTCAGGCAATACTCCGGGCCTCGCTCATGCGCGTGGTATGGCTCGACAAGGGCGTGCTCAGTCAAGCGGGTGTCCATGCCCCCACCGTAGCGAATCAAGCCCAACCAGTAGCACTCCAGCGCTTCCTTTGAAACTGTCACACGCGAAGTTACGATTAGGTGGAAGTGCCAAGGGATGCGGCTGGAGCCGATCCGCGAGCGAGACTCTTTTCCCGCGACGAAGCTAATGACCTCGCGGTGGTGCCGCTCAAGCAGGTTGATAAGCTCTCGCAACTTACGGTCTGCCGTCTCAGAACGTACATTCCAGGGAAAGGTGAGCGTCACGAACCACTGCCAGCGCACGGGACGGAGCCACTTTGCGGTCGCGTCCACCAGCCGCCGGTCACGCCGCGATAGACGGGTGTACCAGCCGCTCCGCACATCTGTTGCTCTCCGCAAGGCACACCTCTTTCCTAACAGGACCCCGAAGTCCAGGCCTAGACTGCAACAAAGGGGACGGTTATCCACCTCTCACGCGAGCGCGTTTGCGTCGCTCACAGAGACCCTTCGCTATTCAAAACAATTACTGCGCTCGGCGCGCGCCTCCCATCCGCTTACCTAACTTGCGCCGGGATGCTACCCGCTTCGATCAACTCATCTATCGCCGCTTGCGGAATTCGCACGGCCCGGCCGAGCCTCACCACGCCAAGCTTTCTCGCATACACCCATGCCCAAATCGTGCGGGCAGACAGTCCCATTTCGTCAGCCGCTTGCTTCACTGTTAGAAGTTTCTGTGCCATCGAATACCCTCGCTTTCGTCGTGTTGCTTTGATTATGCGGGGAGTCCTTGCGCGTGTCGATTATTTACGGTAGTTTTACATTTACATGAAACGCTATCAAAAATCTCGGCACTCCGAAAAAGAGTCCGTCAGCCTTGCAGACGCGTTGCTGAAAGCGTTGCGCGGCCACAAGGTTCCGCTCGAACCGCTAAAGCTTTTCCAAGAATTTGATGTGGACGAGTTCCTTGAACTTCTAAACCACAGGGAACCGAAGCGTCCAACCATTCCGCTTAGCACAACGGGAATGGCGGGCCTCAAGTACACGCCGCTGCCGACCACTGGAGAGATTCTCCGGACATGGGTAGACGAATGGCTCGACTCAGGACGGGCTGATGATGGCGACGATCCACTGCGGCGAAACTTCACGGTCGCAGTAAACGCAGCACAGGCGGCCTACCAGTATTCAGATTGGCGAAAAATTCACCTGATAGGGTACGGGGGCACTCTAAGGCCGGTGCTCAATAGGTATGAAAAGGAACCGTCTGCCGAGTTGAGACCCCTCGTAGGCCCGCGCCGGGAGGACTATGCGCGGGAGCAACTGGTTTTCTTTCTGCTATCTCCTGTGCGCTTTAGCTTGGCACAGTGCCGAAAGAAAGAGTGTGGAGCATACTTTTTGCTCAACCAGTGGAACCGCCTCTATCCGCACGGAACCCTCTGCGAAGATTGCAAGCGCAAGCGCAGCCAGGAGAGCGCGAAAGACGCGACGGCCCGAGAGCGGGAGGCGGTTCGCGTTGCCCTACATGGGGCGGCGGCAAAGCGCTTTCGCAAAGAAGTGACGAGTAACCCGCTGTGGTATCGCGCCGAAGCTCAGAAGAAGAAAGTCGCTGATTTTCTAAATGCAAAGTTTGACGGCGACGAATCCTTCCGCGTGGCCTATCCAAACGGCATAACGGGAAAATGGGTTGCAAACGTCAAGAACTGGAAGCCAATCGAAGTAGCAGCCAAGGGAGGAAAGTGATATGTCACTCGAAAAGCGCGGTAACGTCTGGTGGTATGAGTTTCGTTTTCACGGGCAGCGCGTGCGCGAATCCTCCCGCAGCACCAGCAAAACGGTAGCTGGTCAGATTGAGCGCGAGCACCGTCGCAAGCTCGAACTTTCTGCAGGCGGCGTCCGTCAGCATAAGCCAATCCTCTTTGGAACGGCAGGGAAGGCATGGCTTGCCGAAGGCGCTCACTGGAGCGATAGCACGCGCGAGATTTACTCGCTCAAACTCAGCCATGTAACACCCGCCTTCGGCAAGCTGCTCCTAACGGAGATTGAGCCACGGCACATTTCCGCCTTCCAGCGAAAGCGGCAACAGAGCGGAGCTGCTCCCGCCGAAGTCAACAAAGAGTGCGCCGTTCTCCGCATGGTTTTGAGAAAGCATCGCGTGTGGCATCTTCTGGCCCCGGATTACCGCCCGTTGCGCGAGAGCGAGGAACACGGTAAGGCGCTCACGCCGGATGAAATGACGCGCCTTCTATCGGCAGCAAGAAAGAGCCGCAGCCAGTCCCTCTATCCCGCAATCGTGATGCTGCAAAATACGGGACTGCGAGTCTCGGAATTGCGAACCATGCAATGGCAGCAAGTTGACCTGTTGGACCGCTGTCTCACGGTCGGCAAATCCAAGACGAGGGGCGGGGAGGGCCGCATGGTTCCGTTGAACCAAGAGGGGTTCGCAGCGCTCATGGAATGGCGGCAGAATTTCGATAACCCGCTCCCCACCCATTTCGTCTTTCCCTCGGAGCGTTATGGCCTCAAGGGTGAAGACGGCTCGAAATACGGAATGGTGGCCGTCTGGGACAGGAACCCCAACAAAGCGATTGGAAGCTGGAAGACCGCCTGGGGCGTTTGCCGGAAGGCTGCCAAGGTCGAATGCCGCCTTCACGATCTCCGACACACGTTCGTGTCGCGTCTTGCGGAAGGGCAGAACGCAGACCAGACAATTATGGCGCTCGCCGGCCATTTGTCACGGAAGATGATGGAGCGTTACAGCCACGTCCGAAACGAAGCCAAGCGCGATGCGGTCGAAGCGCTCAACATGGGAAGAATTCGGGCAGACTCCCCACAATTTCCCCCACAGTGAAAAAGGGCAGTGCGCGCCTTCTGCCCGTAAGTGATTGATTCTGAATGGTAGGCGAGGCAGGTCTCGAACCTGCAACCCCCGACTTAGAAGGTCGGTGCTCTATCCAGTTGAGCTACTCGCCCCTGAGAAAACAGAGTGTAGAGAGTAGAGGATAGAGAGTAGAGAAAACTCTTACTCACCGCTACTTCTGCATGTGCCTTACGCGCAGGGGATACGCGCTTGTATCGATTGTAACGGAGGTGCGCGATGGAGCGAGATCGCGACTGCGCAGGAGAGCTGTGAGGTCGTCGAGAGCGGAGGACCAGCGCTCAATTGCCGCGGGAGCGTCGTGTCCCAGAGCGCGGATGTAAAGGGTGAAGGCGAAACCTTCGAGCGTGCCTTCTTCGGAGTCGAACATGGCCGGACGGAGCACGCAGGCCAGCGCGGCGGCGTGATGGTCGAGGCGCTCGGCGCGGCGGGTCAGGCGGTCGAGCATTTCCGTCTGCTGGTGCGCGGAGGCGAACAGTGCGCGGTCGCGCCACAGAATGTCGATGTAACCGGCGATGCCGCAGCGCGATTCTTCGGGGCCGAGATCGAGCTCGAAACGGAGGGCTTCGAGTTCTTCGGGCTGTTCCTCGGCGGAGAGTTGCCAGACGTCGCACTTCGCGGTGAGGAAAGGCGAACGGTTGGCGTTGAGCGAGCGCAGCGTGCGCCTGAGAGCCGGGTAGAGGTCGGCTTCGCGAATCTCTGCGATGTCGTACGGCTCGGCGCGGAGATCGATGTAGCGCGCCGCGCTATCGGGGTCGGACCACGGAACGATCAGGGTGGGAGCGTCGGCGGCGCATTCGGCGGTCCACTCTGCGAGCATTCTTCCAGTATCTATGAAGCCGGCGAATTCGCAGATACGGCTGCATGTTCGAGGATGAAGCGGAGCGCTGTATGTTCGGCCCAATAGCCGTCATTGTCCTTGGCGGGGTCGGGTTCGGCGAGGAAGGCGCAGTGGCCGCCATGCGCCGTTTCGATGAACGCAATGTTGGGGTTCACATCGATGGCGGCGCGCGTGGACGGGCTGAGGCGCACGAAGGGATCGTCCAGCGCGTGCAGGATGAGCGTGGGGATCGCGATGCGGTCGAGCACGCGCGCCGCGGCGGCGCGGTTGTAGTAGTCGTCCGCGGACTTGAAGCCGGAGTACAGCGCGGTGATGCGGTCGTCGAAGTCGCGCAGCGAGCGGATGTGCGCCGCACGCTGGGGGTCGAATACATGTGGGAAGAGCATGGCCTTGCGGCGAAAGCGGCGCAGGAGGGCGCGAAGAAATCGGCGCTCATAAAAGCGGTTTTGCCAGTGATGCAGAGCGTCGGCGGAAGCCTGCAGATCGACCGCGGGAGATACGCCCACGACGCTGTGGAGTTCGGGCGGCGCGCTGGGGCCGAGGTCGCCGGCGAGTTTGAGCATCAGGTTGCCGCCCATCGAGTAGCCGATGAGCCCGATGGATTGCAGCTTCTGCGAATCGCGGAAAAAGTGCAGCACGCGCTCCACATCGGTGGAGAGGCCGGAGTGGTAGAGCGTCGGCGTGAGCCGCTCGGTGCCGCCGCAGTTGCGCATGTTCATGCGGATGACGTTGCAACCGGCGCGCCAGAGTTTGTTGGCGTTGCCGACGACGTACTGCGAGCGCGACGAGCCTTCGAGGCCGTGCAGGATGATGATCGTTGGCCGCGTGGGCCGCTGCGGCAGCGGCTGCCAATGGACGTGGCAGAGGACCTGGCTGGCGATCTGACGGCCTCGCGCGGGCGAGACTTCGACCAGTTGCGCGACGGGCTCGGGGAGCGCATCGTGGCGGCGAAGAAAGTTGCCGAAGATGGTCTGCAAGTGGCCGTTGGAGAGGAAGCGGCGGGGCTTGAAGTCGGGATACGAAGGAGGCAGCCCGGAGGTAGGCATCAGCGGCCAGCCTTCGGTTTTAGCTCCAAGGCTGCGGCCTTTTTGAGCATGGATTCGGCGTTGAGTGCGCCGGTGGGCTCGTCCTCGTGCTTGAAGTAGACGAACACTTCCTGCGTTTGCGCCAGCTCGGTGAAGCGGGTTGCGAAGGTCTTGAGTTTGGCCGTGGAATATCCTCCGTTGCGGCGAAGACGGTAGCAGCGGAAGCTCGCCGTGACGATGTCGGGAGTGACGAGGTCGTCGCTTTCGGCTACACAGAGCGCGGCGTTGTGGCGGCGGAGGATTTCGTAAATCGGTTCCGCGAGCCAGGATGCGTGGCGGAACTCAAATGCGAGTTGCAGGCCGGGGTTTCGGAACGGGGACAACGCGAGGAATGCCCTGAGCCGCTTGGCATCTGCGATGAAGTTCGGGGGCAACTGAAAGAGCAGCGGGCCAAGTTTCCCTGCGTCGCGGGCGGGCGCAAGTGCGGCGAGGAATTCGGCGGTTGCGGCCTTGCATCTGCGAAGCCGCTGGAAGTGCGTAATGCTCTGCGGCGCTTTTAAGCTGAAGCGGAAACCCGGTGGTGTGGCGTCGAGCCAGCCTTGCAACTGCGGCCCGGTAGGCAGAGTGCGGAAGGTGTAGTTGACTTCCACCGACGTAAGGCGCGAGGCGTAGTTATGGAGGAACGCGCGCGAAGGCACGCCGGCCGGATAGAAGCCGGGCTTCCAGGTTGGGTAGGCCCAGCCGGAGGTTCCGGCGTAGAGGTTGTGGGGCGATGGAGCGAGTTCGGATGCGGCGACTGGCGTGAATTTTGGCGCGCGCGGCAAAGGACTCTAAGTGTCTCGGAGAGAGGAAATTGGGGCGGCTAGTGGGTTTCGAACCCACGACATCCGCTGCCACAGAGCGGCGTTCTGCCACTGAACTATAGCCGCCGTATGAACGTAATTATAGCATCCAATGGTGGGGGGTGAGTCGATGAACGCGCGAACGATACGGCCCGAAATTTTGCCGCCCGGCGTCCAGCCGGCCGATGCGGTGCGGCCCCGCATGGGCGGAGCGGGAGGCCTGTTTCGCGACGAGAACCTCGACCTGCTTTCGCGGGCGCTGGACACCTGGTTCCGCGTGCCGGGGACACGGATCCGATTTGGGCTTGACGGGATTATCGGCTTCATTCCCGGCATCGGCGACGTGGCGGGCGGCCTGGCGAGCTGCATCATCGTGCTGGCTGCTTACTTCCGCGGCGCACCGCTGGTGACCATCGCCCGGATGGTCGTAAATGTGGGGATTGAGGTCCTGGTAGGAATGGTGCCGCTGTTTGGAAACCTGTTCGACATTGGCTGGCGCGCGAACCGGCGCAACTATCATCTGCTCGAACGCACGCTGCTGACGGGCAAGCGGGATACATGGAAGGACTGGCTGTTCATGGGCCTGATCGGGCTCGGATTGATGGCGCTGGCCCTGGTCCCATTCGTGCTGCTGGTATGGCTGAGTTCGGCGATTCTTCGCGGACTTGGGGTTGGCGTGCGCTAATAGCCGCGCGTCGCCGTAATGTGAGGGAGGCCATCGGGGTATGCATGCAGCTATAGGCGCGACAAGGAACGCAGGTTGACCGGTGGGAGGAACTCGCCGAGGAGTTCGCGGCCCCACCACGCGCCGGTGGTGCGTTTCGTCTGCGGGTCCGTGTAGCTGTAGCGGTAGAAACGGGCGCGGACCAGCGCCGGCGGCTGGCCGGCGAATGGATCGGTTCTTAAAAGCCCCAGGATGCCGGGATCGGCGGAGAGCAGCTTCTGGACGAAACGCACGAACCATATCTCATAGCCGCGCACATGAATGCCGCGCGGCGTGACGGCAACGGTGAACGGGAGGAACCAAACCATCCAGTCCAGACGCAGGTGGTAGGGGGCGATCTGCGAAGGCATGCGGTACAAATCGCCGGGTTTGCCCTTGAAGCCGTACTCCTTCCAGCCGGTCGCGGGTGTGGGAATGGCATCGGTGGCGCCTTCGAGGACGATCTCGTAGCGGTCGCGGCTGACCGAACCGAAAGCGCCGTAGGTGTTGACGAGGTGATAGGGGTTGTAGCTGAAGTTCATCAACTGGTGACGCGAGAAGAGGTTGAGCGTGGGCCGGACGCTGAGGGCGAGCGTCGCCGCAGCGAGCGCCCACAGCAGGATGGTGAAGACGAGCGGCGCCGGGTGGAGTGCGGGAGCGGAGATGTAGGGCAGGCCGCAGTGCAGGACCTCGTCCGAGAAGCCCGCGACTCCGAGCACGACAGTCAGCCAGTTGAGCCAGGAATAATTGCCGGAGACGATCAGCCAGAGTTGCTGCATGATGCAGAGCCCGGCGGCGACCGATGCGACAGGCTGCGGAGCGAAGAGACCGAAGGGGCAGACGACCTGCAGGAAGTGGCTGAAGAGAACGCCGACGCGGTGCGCAGACTTAGGCAGGCGGTGGAAGTACCAGGAGAGCGGGTTGGGCAGGGGCTGGGTCTCGTAGTGGAAGTAGAGGCAGGTAAGGTCGCGCCAGCATTTGTCGTGGCGCAGCTTGATGAGGCCGGCGCCCAGCTCGGTGCGGAAAAGCATCCAGCGCAGGATGAGGACGGGAATGACGGAGGGAGCGGTGTGCCGCGGTCCGAGGAAGGCGGTGAAGAATCCTGCCTCCAGCAGCATGGACTCCCAGCCGAAGCCGAAAAAGTTCTGGCCGGCGTTCATAACGGAGAGATAGAGAACGTAGAGCACCAGCCAGGCCGCGACCGAGAGCCATATCGGGCCGGCTTCGGTAAGGCCGAGGAGAGCGCAAGCGGAGACGAGAATACCGGTCCAGGCGACGAGGTCGAGGAGGCGGTCGGAGTAGCGCCAATGAAAGAGGCTGGGGGCCTGGCGAAATGTGGTGTGTTCGAGGAAGCCGGGGATGGGCAGCAAGCCGCGCGCGCCGATAAGCGGCTTGCCCTGAAGCAGTACGGTGAGGAAGGCAATGAGATAGATGGCGGCCATGCCTCGCTGCAACAGCAGGCGCGTGAGGGTGAGGTGGCCGAAGTAGGCGGTGGGTGAGAGCATCGGCGGTATACCTGCGGAAGGACCACAGCAGCGCTGAGGTGGTCGGTAGTTTGGAGAGTTTTGGCTTTTTCCTTAAGTGGAAGCTCTTGTTCATGGGCTTCATGCGGAGTGAGAGCCCTCATCGCACCAGGATATTGGAAGGATTTTGCCCTGTTCGCGTTCACCCTTCAAAAAAGAGTTAGCAGTTGGCTCAGTTTAACTGACGCTTTCGTTTTGCCGATAGCCTTATGTTTCTGGTTGACCTTGGTCGGAATGATCTTTTTAGTCCGCTTTTTTGTGCCCGGAGCGCGACCAACGATTGAGGGTTCAGCCGCTAGTTTGTTCCTCAAAACATGAAGGGGGCCACCCTCCGCGACGAAAGAACCAGACACGTCAAGGACGAGTGTCAGAAATTGCTCGTCCAATTCCCGCCGCACAATATCGGACGCGATTTCGTCGACAGATAGCAGGATGCGTGTCTTGAACTTATGAAACAACTTGACTGCGGATGCAAGCTGGCTCGATGTGAGAGAGGTAACATCCAGCACGTCAAGATTCGAAAGAGAAGTATTGACTACGTTGCCTCTTCCGGCCTGTTGCTTATTTGCGTGATGCCAATGCATCAAAATCCCTAACGTCGTATTTCCCCACAAGGCAAGGGCCTTTTCTTGGTCCGGATTCTTCAATTTGATTGAGATCCATGCCCTTCCACCCATTGTTTCAGTTTCCGTGTATTGCATGGCAGTCGATTGACTAGTGAAACGAAAATTTTGGTTGAAGTGGCAATGGGATCGCGTCGACCAAATCCGATTTATTTTTTCGTCTGTCGCGTCGGTGCGGACGACACCTTCACAGTCTGCCTCGAACCCGATGCAACGTTCACGATTTGCTTCATGACTCCACAAAATCGGATATGTTGGGACTTCTCCGGCCTGTAGAGGAATATGTTCGAATGGACCTCGCGATGCTCCCGTTTGCGTTACAAAGTCGATATCGGAATGATATGGCCCAACAGTCCCAATGGAGGAGACCTTAGTTAGCGAGATTGTTGTAGCTTCAGCTTTCGCCATGCCGGGTAGCCAAAGCGATCCCCGTTTCATTTGGAATACAGTTTGGGAAAGCGAAAGATCGGCAATACGAACGGGGTTCCACGCCTGATTGTCGGAAACTGGTGCTGTGATGGCCTGCCCCACCAATTCACTTCCGAACCAAAGTTTCGTCCCCCCAAACGGGCCATCTTCGATCTTTCGAATTTTCTTATTCAAAATCAGTCGTCGTATCTCTTGCGCAACGCTCAAGCCGAGAAGACGTGAGTCGGGTCTGCGTCTAAGGACGATAAAGGTCGCCCTATCGCTAGCTGCCTGAACCTTGGTGAATGCTTCCGTGGGTCCATTCGTAGATTTCCGCCCGATTACAAGGCACTCGCCCATCCCGGTATCGGCGGAGAATGCCATATCGGAGTCGGTCGCCCCGGCAATGGAAATGAGAAGCAGGTCCTGATATTTCGCCGATAGAAGATTTCGCGACGCTTCCCAAGCTTCTCCTGAAAGGAAGCTCAACGGCATCACCAACGCGAGCGTTCCACCGGTCTTCAACTTGCGGTCTGCCAAAACCAAAAAGTGCGATGCTTCCCCCGCGTTGCCGTGCGCGCTAGTTCCGCGCACTAGTTTTTCGGTGGCCCTGGCCATCGCTCGTTGATGCTCGGGTGTGGCGGCGAAGGCCGCAAACATCGGATTTGTAAAGCCTTTCTTCTCGCCTTCCTGACCTGTGGCGCGAGTAAAGGGGGGATTCATAATGACAAGATCGAAATCCTGATGCGGTAGCGTCGTCCAGATGTCTTGCTCCGATTCTCCTTCCCCCCCGGCCGACTTCGCGGTAATAGCAACGACCTCGAGTTCCTTCTGAGGGTCGAGTAGATCAAGGGATCCCAGCGCAATGCGATCATCGGCGGAGACTCCATACGCCATCGTCAGGATCGAGCTTTTTTTATACTTAACGGTAGGGTGTGTCCCAGCCAGCATGGACGCCGTCAAATGCGCCGCTGCGGGCAATACGTCGCATCCTACGAGAGAATTCGCCATCATTTCGGGGTGAATCGCTTCCGAGTTGCCGCCGGATAGCTCATGCAATTGACCGATTCGCTGATATGCCGTGGAAAGCAATGTCCCCGTTCCACATGAAAAATCCGCCACTCGCAATCCGCTCACGGCATCCCGGTCCGCCCAGTTGCCGTTTGCAAGCAATGTTTCGGGCGTAATCGCTAAACCAACGAGAAGCGCGGCTGATGATGGCGTTGTGTAGTAGGCGGCGAGAAATTTACGATCGGCGATCAGCTTTTGAAAAACGGCGCCTGTCAAATCGTGCGATCGCATTAACCGGTCCTGAAGAAGACGATTGGCTGTTAGAGCCAAGCGTTCGATCAACGCCTTGCTTTCTTGGGGTGGCACCACCTGCAAGATGCGTAAAGCGATTGCGAAGATCGGCCAATAATTGACCTTTAAAATTTTTCTCCATTCGTTGAGCACATCGGTTTTCTGGATGCCGTTGCCGTCATCCATTTCTGCAAGCGACCTCACCGACGACAACTCGCCAGGGCCGTTTGCTAAGGTTTCCTGAAAAACAAAGGCATTGGCAAGGATAGTGGAAGCCATCCGCCTCGTTTGTTCCGAGGGCGCCTGCTTCAAAGCGTCGGCGATCTTTTTCATCGCTCCCGGATGTTGGTGTTCAACGTCGTGCATCATTGCGGCGGATTCAGTGACACCGTCCACTAACTCATTTGCCGCCTTCTCAACCAATTCCGGCGGAACTGACGCGACTTGGACCAAAATCGACAGGTCTCGCGCGGAACCGGTAATCCATCCTGAGGCGGGCCATCTGCATGCCGAGGCAGCGGTCGAACCGGTGTATAGAGCCATCTCAATGTCATTCGCATTGGCTAGTGCTTCTGCGAGGGCTACACCTTGAAGATTTCTCAAATCCTTCGACAGCCGCACAGCAATGGAAGAGAGGATTTCCCTCCCATTCGACTTCAGGGCGCAACCGATGCGTGAACGCGCCTCCGATTCCACGGTCACAGCGGGTAAAATCTCCGTCTCCACGGACACTGGCGAGACAGTAGGCTCAAGAACCAAAATGTCGGGCCTTCCTGCGCTGTCCCGGAGCATGCCTATATTTTCTGAGCGAACGACAGTCCCAGATTCCCATGCTCGGCGTGTGCCTCTGAGGACGGCAGCCAAGGTGTCGTTTATCGTGTGTTCTGTCGTCGACATGAATTAGGCCTTTTCATTTTCTGTAGCTATACCACTCCGATAGTCTATGTGAGGGATTGAACGGAATCCCGAATTGGCGCCAATCAACATGGTCGCGAATAAACCGATTTCGAAATTTCCCCTTCGTATCGAACTCCTGCGCCAGCGCCCGGAAATCCTTAAACCGCGGATACAGCGGCTCAATCGTCCGGCTCTCCATCGTGAATACCTTTGCCCAATGCGGACGCGCCTGGAACGGCGCCAGCTTCGCCTCAATCTCCGGCAGCACAGCCATCACCGCATCCGTCTCCGGCTTCCACATAGAGTGGATCGCGAGCGACGGCTGCGTCCATGCCACGCTCACAGATGACCGACGGCATATGCTCAAATGAACCAGCCCAATGCTGGGACACCGAAACCCTGTGCGACCACCCCGCATCCTCGTCACCCGCTCCCCCCATCAGGCCTCGGCGCTCGCCGACCAGCTGCGCGACCTCGGCGCCGAGCCCATCCTGATCCCCACCATCGAACTCGCCGACCCCACCTCCTTCGCGCTCCTCGACGCCGCGCTCACCCACCTCGACCGCTTCCACTGGCTCCTCTTCACCAGCGCCAACGCCGTCGAAGCCTTCCACCGCCGCCTCGCAGTTTTGAAGGGGACGGGCTTCAGCCCGTCCATTCCGGTGATCGCTGAGAAATGGGCTTTAGCCCCTGAGGGACATTTTCCGGATGGCCTCAAAATCGCAGCTATTGGTCCCGCCACCGCTCGCGCCCTCGAAGCCATCGACCTCACCCCCAACCTCATCCCCCCACAGGCTGTCGCCGAATCCCTGGCCGACGCGCTCCTCCCCCATGCTCTCCAGCCCGACGGGCAGCCCACCCGCTTCCTCCTCATCCGAGCCGAGGAAGCCCGCGAGCACCTCCCCGAAACCCTCCGCGCCGCCGGTGCCGAAGTCACCATCGCGCCGGCCTACCGGACGGTCGTCCCCGCTGGCTCCATCGACGCGATCCGCCAGCTTTTCTCCCGCCCTGAAAACCACCCCGACGCCATCACCTTCACCAGCGCCTCCACCGCCCGCAACTTCTTCGCGCTCCTCGAAGCCGCCGGCATCATCCTGCCCGCCCCCTCCGAACATGTCATCCTGAGCAACGCGAAGGTCCTGCTTCTAGAAGGCGCGGACCAGCCACCAACTCCCATCATCGCCTCCATCGGTCCCATCACCTCGGCCACCCTCCGAGGCCTCGGCTACCCCCCACAGGTCGAAGCCGCGGAAGCCAGCGTACCCTCCCTCGCCAAAAAGCTTGTCAAGTACCTGCACTTTAAGAAAACTCCATAAACCATTCATTTTGAACGAGAAAATAATTTCCAAGACGTGGCGTGTTTTATGGCCGTGATAGCTATAATTAAATCAGGTGGAGTTATAAGCCAGCCGTTGCCCTTGATTTTCCACAGGCGATCCACAGAGGTGGCGGGAAACGCGAAATGTGGCTAAGTCGCTGAATCTGTGTATCTTTCACCTAAAATAGCTCGAATGAGCAGCTTACAGCCGTCATCGCCGCTAAGCGCAACATTCTAAACGTGCCGAGGCCCACAATCCGCTGCATAGGGGAGGGGGGTACTCCAACCTAGTGCGAACTCCAGGTTTTATCCGAGGAGTTGCACAGCTTTTCCAGCGAGCAATCCACACACCGCGGCTTCCGGGCGACACATACCTGCCGCCCATGGTGGATCAGTTCATGCGAAAACTGAATCCAGCGATCCCGAGGAATCACCTTCTGCAAGTCCATCTCGACCTTCACCGGATCGGTGTTCTTCGTCAGTTCCAGTCGCCGCGACAAACGCAGAACATGTGTATCGACAACAACTCCCGACGGAATCCCAAACCATGACCCGAGCACTACGTTGGCCGTCTTCCGCGCCACGCCGGGAAGCTGGATCATCTCCTCAACCGTCTGCGGAACCTTCCCGCCGAACTTCTCGACCAGCACGCGAGCTGCTCCCTGGATGTTCTTCGCCTTCGCCCGGTAAAAGCCAGTCGTCTTGATCAGCGGCTCGATCTCCGTCAGTGAAGCCGAAGCCAAGGCCTTCGGCGTTTGAAACCTCTTGAACAGCTCCGGAGTAGCTTTGTTCACCCCAACATCGGTCGTTTGCGCGGAGAGGATCGTGGCGATGGTGAGCTCGAAGGCGTTCCTGTGCGTCAGTGCGCACACGACGTTTGGATACGTCTTCTTCAGGGCGTCGAGTATCGCCGCAACGCGTTCCGGCGCGAGCGGCTTGGCCGTCTTGCCGCGCTTGGTCTTCGGCGCAACCGGCTCCTTCGCCGCAATCGCCCGAGCCTTCGCCGGCGCAACACCCTTGACTGCAGCCTTACGCTTGGCCGCCGGAAGCCGCTGCGGTGCCTTCAGGCCCCGCGAACCGACACCGCTCATCCCCACAGGACCTCTCGCCATCGCACCCTACCCCAGCCGGTCGAGCATTTCCATGGGTTGCAAACGAACGCAACTGAAGATCGGAAAATCTTTCAGCGTGTACATGCTGATCTCGGTTTCGCGAAGCTGCTGCACCAGGTCGACGAAGTCATCGGGGAAGTTGGTCTCGAACGCCACTACAAACTCCTGGTCGTCAATGCCGAACGAGTACGTCGTATTCAGCTTCACGCGCGGATACGAAAGCCCGATGCGAATATGCTCGTCCATCAACCGCTTGCGCTCGCTCAATGGCAGCAAATACCACGGCCGAGTCTTCCAGAACGGATAGATGAAGATGTACTTCTGCCCGCCTGGACGAATCGCTCCACGGCCTTCGCCTTCGCTCTCATCCTCGCGCCCGATCTGGTACTGCGAGCGCTTGGTCATGGCCAGGAAGTTGTGCGGCGTGGTGAGATAGCCTCCCAGCGGAGTCGCCATCAACTCACTCCGCATCCGGTTCAGCTCATCGACGGCATAGCCAATCGACCAGACGCACATGTCTACATCGCCGCGCGTGCCGATCGTCGAATACGTCAATGACAGGAACTCGCCCACCTTGTTCCACTTGTCCAGCACGTCTGCAAACGCCTGCTTGTGCGCGGCTTTCTCCTCCGCGGGCAAGCGCCGCCATTCCGGCATCACCTTGTAGAAGCTGAAGCACACAATCTGACGCTTCACTGGCGGTTTTGACGGGTCATGCGCTGCATACGACGATGCGGGACGCGCGCTCGGAACTGCGGGTTCAACGGCTGTTGCTGTTGCGGAATCTGCCATGCCTTCATGCTAACAAAGCTGGCGCTGTGGTCGGCCCGATATACTGAAGACAATGTCTCAGAAGCTTATCGCTCTTATCGTCAGCCTCATCGCCAGCGGGGGTTACGCCTCTGTGGCGCTGCTGATGGCGATCCAGTCAGCCTGCATCCCGATCCCATCGGAAGTCATCATGCCGCTCGCGGGCTATGCTCTGGCACATACGCAGCTACAGCTCATCATCCTCGCGACCGTCGCATCGCTGGCCTCGAACCTCGGCTCGATTCCCGCTTACTGGATCGGCGCCAAAGGCGGTCGCCCCATGGTCGAGCGATACGGCAGCTACCTCCTGCTGAGCAAGCGCGACCTCAACATGGCCGACCACTTCTTCGCAAAGTACGGCTCGATCACGGTGCTTGTCGGACGCATGCTTCCCATCGTCCGCACCTTCATCGCGCTGCCGGCGGGGATCGCGAAGATGAACCAACTCCGTTTCCACATCTACACCTTCATCGGCTCGTGGCCGTGGTGCTACGCTCTCGCTTACGTAGGCATGCGGCTGGGTGACAAATGGCGCGCGGATCCACGCTTCCAAGCCTTCTTCGATCGCTTCCATATTGGCGTAGAAGTAGTGCTAGTTGCGGGCATCGCATTGTTCGTTTGGACCCACTGGAAGAACCGTACAGGCGCTGAAAATGCGTAACCGCTAACGCAGCAACCCATTTGTGTGCGCGTTTCAAGTGCGCGATACTTGAGTGTCCGCCTTACGGAAATTCGCTCCACAGAAGGGTATGCAACGCATGTCAACACCCGCAGCCGCCGCGCCGAATGCGGCAGATATCAAGCCTGCCACTGGAAAACTTGGAATCATGGTCCCCGGAATGGGAGCGGTCGCAACCACGCTGATCGCAGGCGTCGAGGCCGTTCGACGTGGCTACGCCAAACCGATCGGCTCGATGAGCCAGATGGGAACAATCCGTCTCGGCAAGCGCACCGACGACAACACTCCGCTTATCAAGAACTGGGCGCCCATCGCCGACCTCAACGACATCGTCTTCACCGGTTGGGACATCTTCGGTGGCAATTTGTACGACGCCGCGAAGACCGCCGGCGTGCTCGACCGCGATCAACTCGACAGCATGAGGCCGTTTCTGGAGAGCATCGAGCCGATGCCGGCCGCGTTCGACCAGCGCTGGGTAAAGCGTCTCGACCCCAAGGTAAAGAAGGTGGGCAAGAACAAGTGCGACCTCGCCAACCAGATTCGCAACGACATCGCGGAGTTCAAGGCGAAGACCGATCGTCAGGTGATGATCTGGACCGGTTCGACCGAGATCTACATCGAGCAGAGCGCGGTGCATCAGACGCTCGAAGCCTTTGAGAAGGGCCTTGTCGAGGACGACGAAAACATCTCGCCGTCGATGCTCTATGCCTGGGCCGCGCTGAAGGAAGGCATTCCTTTCGCCAACGGCGCGCCGAACCTGACTGTCGATATTCCCGCTTTGCGCGAGCTATCGAAGAAGATGAACGCGCCGATCTGCGGCAAGGACTTCAAGACCGGCCAGACGTTCCTCAAGACCGTCCTTGCGCCAGCGTTCAAAGCGCGGCAGCTTGGCGTCGCGGGGTGGTACTCCACCAACATCCTCGGCAACCGCGACGGCGAAGTGCTCGACGATCCAGACAACTTCAAGACCAAGGAAGAGTCGAAGCTAGGCGTGTTGGAGCACATCTTTCAGCCCGACAAGAACCCCGAGCTTTACGGCAACATCTTCCACAAAGTCCGCATCAACTACTATCCCCCGCGCGGCGACAACAAAGAAGGCTGGGACAACATCGACATCTTCGGCTGGCTCGGTTATCCGATGCAGATCAAGGTCGATTTCCTATGCCGCGACTCGATCCTGGCGGCTCCGCTGGCCCTCGATCTCTGCCTCTTCATGGATCTCGCTGCACGCACGCCAAGCCTGCGCGGGCTCGGCATTCAGGAGTGGCTCAGCTTCTACTTCAAGGCGCCGGATTCCGCGCCGGGCGTTTATCCGGAGCACGATTTGTTCATCCAGTCCATGAAGCTGAAGAACACGCTGCGCCACATCATGGGCGAGGATTTGATCACGCACCTTGGACTGGAGTATTACGGCGAGTAGCGTTCTACAATGAGAGGCCCTGCGAAGATCTCGCGGGGCCTCTTTTTATTTCTATGAACAATGCGCTCCAACAACCCGAACTGCAACTCAGAACGCTTCGTCTCTACGGCGAACTTCTGTGTCGGCGCGAAGACTGGTCTCGGCAGTTGGTATTTGCGGCGTTCCCGGGTGCCTGCGAAACGGGTTTGGCTGCTGCTGCCAGTCTCGCGGGCGCCGTGTCGCTGGTCGTCGATGCAGATGCTGCTCGCATGAAGGGGCACTTTCGCGACGGAGCGTTCGACTTCGTTGTGAATACGCTCGATGAAGCTTTACGCGCGATTAAGAACGAGATTCGGCGTGGAAACTCTCTCGCAATAGGTCTGATATTCGAGCCATCCGCTGCCTTGAAGGAAGCTACAGAGCGAGGTCTAGCCGCGACCTTTATTTTTACCAATTTAAAGTTCAATCAAATGCCTCAGGCCAACGTTGGCGAGACAGACGCTGCGTTTGTTGATCTCGGAAATTTCACGGAGCCGTCGCCACAGCTTGCCAGGTGGCTTTCGCAGCGAGCATGGTCGCCCGTCGAAATTGTGTTGCCAAAACAGGCTGCACCGGGGACGGATCGTATCCGGCAAAGATGGCTTCGCGACTTGTCGAAGTATCAGCGTTCTGTTCGTCAGGGCAACCGCTGGATGTGGCTATCTCCCGAAGAAAAGCAGCACTTCAGTCCTGAATAACGCTGACGATCTGAGGCCACAGCGCCGCGACACCCTTCTCCGTCTTTACCGACACCGGCAGAATAATTTCTTCGCCATGCGCCTCCTTCAAGGTCTTGAGCGACTTGGTCAGCGCGTTGCCCGATAGACGATCTGATTTCGTTCCGACAACAATATGCGGCCGCTGCATCTGCTTCAGCGCGGTGAGCAGCAGCGTGTCGCTTTCCTGCGGTGGGATGTTGGTATCGACCAGGCACACGCACAGCGCCAGCGTCTCGCGCTCATTAAGATACGGCTCGATAAATGACGGCCACTCGGCGGATATCGATTTCGAAATTTTCGCGTAGCCGTACCCCGGCAGGTCGGCAAAGATCAGCGACGGGCGCACGTTGTGTTTCGCCTCCGTGCCTTCGTGGAGGGCGAAGAAGTTGATGGCGCGGGTACGGCCGGGGGTGGAGGAGACCTTTGCCTCCTTCGACCCGAGGAGCTTGTTGATGAGGGACGACTTGCCGACGTT
>DASRLB010000534.1:0-12541 GCA_035648695.1 Acidobacteriaceae bacterium
GAGCGTAGAGCGATGAGCTATTGAGCGTACAGAAAAGACAGGTCCGGTTCAGTTTTGAGTGATGAGGTGAGCGATGGCGCGAGTGACGGGTGTTGGCGGTGTGTTTCTGCGGTCGAAGGATGCGACTGCCCTGGCGCGGTGGTACGCCGAGCATCTGGGCATCAAGCTCAGCGACTTCAACGGCTCGAGTTTTCAGTGGAGCGACGAAGTGCCGGCGGGAACCGGGATGACCGCGTGGTCGGCCTTTCCGCAGGACACGGGGTACTTTGGTCATGGGCAGCAGGCGGTGATGATCAACTACCGCGTCGACGATCTGGACGAGTTGCTGACGTCGCTCCAGGCCAAGGGCGTCTGGGTCGATCCGCACCGTGAGGACCATGTTTACGGGCGTTTTGCGTGGATCGAGGATTGCGACGGCAATCGGTTGGAGCTGTGGCAGCCGCTGGCGATGGACGAGGAAAAGAAGGCCGAGCCGCTGAGTTGAGGCGCTTCGTTTCCTTTCGGCTGGCCCATTCGTGTTATGTACAAAGATGGGACAGCCGCACATCCTCGGTGCAGGCCCAGTCTTGCATTCCGAAGGAGATATATGAAGCACATACTTGTTTCGCTTGCTGCCCTTACGCTGCTTACCGCAGCCGCGCTACCCGCTTCCGCGGACGTTCTGTATAGCCAGCGCACGGACCCCGCCCTGAGCGGCTCGTGGCAATCGCAGACGGCGAATGGCACCAATGGTTTCGACCAGAAGTTCGACGATTTCTCGCTGTCGACGACGGGGACCATCAACAACGTTTCCTGGACCGGCTTCCTGAGCCCGAGCTCCACGGCCATCAATGGTTTCACGATCAGCTTCTACCAGGACAACTTCGATAACGTCGATTTTCCCGGGGCCGTTGGAACGCTGCTGGCGTCCACGGTGATTGCGGGAGACGCCGGACAGACTGCCAATTCGACGCCGGATGCGCATGGGTTTGGGGTGTTCAACTTCAGCACCGCGATCGATCCGTTTGTGGCGACCGAAGGTACGACCTATTGGATATCCATCGTTGCCGACCCGTTCGTGAACAGCGGCAATGTCCGCTGGGCCGTCTCGGACGAGGGTGATGGGACGTTCAACAGCTTCGATGGCAACGCCGTGACGTCGATCGGCCAGGACCTGGCATTCACGCTTTCGAACTCGGCCGTACCGGAGCCCTCGGGCCTGGTGCTGGACGGGTCGGGACTGATCGTGCTGGCGGGTTTCGGCCGGCGGCTACTGGCGCGGAGTGCGCGGACGTAACCGCTTTCAAACTTCACACCAGGACATAGCGCGCCACCCGCGAAGGGTAGCGCGCTTCTGCTTGCGGCGGGCGTTGGTTGTCGGCGACTATCGCCCAGGGGCAAGCTCCACCTCTACGCCGGCTCCGACGACACCTGCTTCCTCAACGACGCCGTCTACCTCATGGAGGACTTCCTCAAGACCACCGGCGCCCCCGGCCACGGCGTCCCCTACGACGGCGAAGTCAAATACGGCCCCCGCGCCGAGCACTGCTGGAACGGCGACCCCACCAAACCCAACGCCTACTCCCGCCTCCACTACAACCAAATGTACCTTCCCCAAATCATGGACCGCATCGCCAAAACCGCCCCACCCAACGCCGACCTCACCAGCTGGCGCTACTAAACCAATGTTTGCGGGTCCGATAAGCGATTTATGATCGCTGATTCGCATAATAATCAGGCGACCTCTAGGCCCGTATCGCACTCAAGCGTTTTCAGTGCGGTATCGGGGTCAAGCTTGATGAGTCTGCTAGGGAATTGATCGCAATGGAGTTCTCCACCTCTGGATCGCTGGCCGGCAGCGCACCGTTTGGCAACTTGTATCCCGTATATTTGATGGCTGGCGTCGTACCGCCTACAAGCGTGACCTCATTCAAACGGACCGCAAAGGGTACTGGAGTGGTCGAGGTAAAAGAGAGTGTAGCCGCGTTAGCAAAGCAAACTCCCGCACTCATACCCCCTATTCCAGCTATCGTCGCAGCTGTGGCTCCGGTCTTTCCCGTTGCTCCGCTGGCTCCCGTAGCTCCGCTAGTTCCTGTCGCTCCGGTGGCCCCAGTCGCTATCGCTATCGTGGCTCCAGTAGAGCCTGCCGCCACCGTGATCCCCGGGGCTCCTGTGGCGCCTGTTGCACCTTTGGCCCCGCTCGCTCCGGTCGTGCCCGTCGTTCCTGTAGCTCCGCTCTTCCCCGCTGCTCCGCCAGTCCCAGATCCCGAATCCGGGAGAATACAACTAGGAACCGGGCCGCCGCTGCCGAGCGACGCGCTGATATTTGTGCCGCTTCCCGATGTCACGGACAGGCTTGTACCGGTGTAGACCTCCTGAATGACAAAGACACGGCTGCCTTCATTAAGGCGATCACGGAGCGCCGTGGCAGTGTTGGGTTTCGCGACTAACGCAGCCATCATGGGAGTGGTATAGCGTGTTCCATTCGCCTGGATCTGGCCGAGTGTAAGGCTCCTATTGTGGCTAAGATCAAAGCCCAGCGGTAAGGACACTAACTGGGCAAGAACAGCTTTGAAGTCGACGCCGCTCGCGCTCTTATCTGACTGGCTCATAATGACCGCGGAAAAGTCAGTGCTAGGAGGCGTCGCATTTTGCCCAGCCGCCTGATCGATAACGTCCCAGGGATCCTGATAGAGCAGTTGGTTCGTTCCCTTCGGAAGGATGACCAGCCCTCCAATCTGTATATAGGACCGGGCGGGCTTAACCAGAGTGAGACCCTGATCGGAGAAAATTTTGTAAATTGCGGTGGTTGGATCGCAACCGGTAGGAATGACCGCCAGAAAAAACAAGCCGACGACTGGACAAACTCTGCGCAGATTCATTGATTGCTCCTATTTATTGACTGAAAGAACCACACCCGACGAGGTCTTCGTTTTCCCCGCCGATACATTCTTTAGGGAAACCTCGCGGCCAAGCGCAGGAGTCAGGCCCGTTTCGCCTAAAGTAAGATCAAGGCCTTCAATCAGAGTAGCCGCAGCAGTAAATGATCCAGCTTGTCCGCCGGTGAGTGAATTTAGCTTTATAAGCTGACCGCTTGTCAGCGCCGTGGCCGAAACTTTAAAGGTCTGGCCCGGATCTGAGGCGATTGGCAGAGTGCAGCCGTTTATCGTAGCGCACGTAAAAATCATTCCATTCGCCACTTGAACCGTCGCAAGATCTCCGCTCTTTCGAGGAGCGAAATTGACGGCCATGATATGCCGAGCGAATCCGTCTTCGGTCGTTCTGTTCGGATCGTAATCCATAAACTTAAGATCGTCGGCCCGAGGGAGATAGGGTTTCATATCGGCGGCGAGATAACCCATGCCTTTTGCCTCTTGCAGCTTCGGTGAAACGTAATCCTTGATTTCCGTAAGGGTGATGATTCCGTCACGCGTCTCACTGTCGGTGCAGTTCCAATCCTCCTGTATGGACCGCGCGAAGAAGTAACCAAATGCGGAAACGTTGGTATCTTTCAAACCGAATGCTTCACTGTTGCTTCCTGCTTGGGTGGAAGAGAGAATGGCAATTTGTTCCGGGTGGGGAATATGTTCCACTTCTTGTATTGACTGAACGCCATATTGTTCAACGACCTGAGCGGAGGCCCCTAGAGCTGCATTGCCGGAAAAGCATGTATCCAGTACGACGATGTAATTGGGAATGGAGAGAGCGCTGGTGGTCTGATACGTCCTGATCGTCAAGAGCCCGACTAAATCGGAAAACCGGAGGCCGTCATGATCGTTGACGGGCTGGTCCGCTACGGAAAGTGTTACATCCAGATGGCTTGGCGAAATGGCTCCATGCCCGACAAAATAAATAATGGCGTGGTTATTAGGGTCCGAATTCATTAGTGTCGAAAGCAAAATAAGAGCGCTACGTATATTTTCCTCTGTCGCGGTTTTGCCCGAGAGATAGTGTTTTTTTGTGTCACCCGTGAGCGAAGACATTTCAGGGTCCGGCAAAGGCTGGAATCCTCGCGCATCCAAGGCGGCGTCCACCATAGCCGCCGTCGGTTCTATAAAATCCCTGTTATCGGGTGAATTGACGCCAAAAAACCCGGGACCTATTACCAGGCGGTATCGTTTGTGTGCAAGCAGGGATTCAAATACCACGTCCGGTGGCTGCTTGGGAGGACGAAAAGCAGGTGCGTCGCAGGATTTTATAAGGTCGGGAGGCACCTTACTTGTATCCCATATCTGTAAGGGTTGCGGGCTTTCGGGCGGGGGCAGGGCCGCCGCTGAAGTACCTTGCGCTTTGAATATGGGCGTGGCGACCGCAATGGCTATCGCCAGAGATGCTGCCCGGAATACCAAGCGACCATAAACAACCATGAACCACCCCTCTTACTTATTCGAGGATTGTGCGAGGCCCGCAGCACGGTTCTTTTACCGAAGTGGTACTTCACTGCAATTTTTTGTCTACTCGACAGCCTAACCCCCAATCATATTGGGCGCAAGTTAAAACACATTCTGATCATGCGCCCGGTCAATCCTGGGAAACGCGCTTGTGTTCACCGCCCCTTTCCCACCTAACTCGCACCCATCGGCCACAACTTCCCCTCCGCATCCATCCACGGCCCCATGGCCATCCCCTCTTTCCCATCCGACCCAAACCGCAGCACATGCCCATCCGGGTCAGTCACCTGAATCTCCAGCGACCCCCACGGAAAGTTCGTCGGCCCCTGCCGAATCATCGCCCCGCTCTGGCTCCACTCGGCAAACAGCAACTCCGTGTCCTCCGCCGCGATCCACAGCCACGTCCCCGCATGGCCCTGCGCGTCCTCGGTCAGCATCAGCGAGCAGCGGTCCCGCGTCACCGACGCAAAGTTCCCCGTCGTCCAATCCACCTTGAACCCCAGCTTCTCCGTGTAGTACCCCAGGCTAGCCTCAAGGTCCTTCACCCTCAAAATCGGTGTAGCCTGCGCAATCCGGCTTATCTTCTCCGCCATAACGTCCTCCGTCGCCAAATGGTGTCAAGCCCCCCAGCCTGTGCATAATCTACCAAACGCCCGTCAATACAGGCGAAGTCAATTTTTAATAGTTGGCGTGTTTATTCTCTCAACCCGCTACAATTAAATCAGCACTCAAAACTCACAACTCAATACTGAACAGGATACCTTCAGACGCCAACGCGCCTTGCACCTCTACGCTGAATAGCTCTACGCTCTGAGCTCTCCAAGACCCTCGCTCCTCGAACCCTCAACCCTCGCACCTGAACAGAACCCGCTCGTCCTCGACACTCAACACCTCGTCGCTCGAAGCTCAACCGCAACCCGAACCGGCCGGACAGCCAGAAAGTAGCACATAACTCCTTGTCTCGGTATACTTTGCACTGAAGTCGTTTCGATTGAACCACTTGCGACGACCTCCTGCCCTGGGGTAATAACTTACTTGACAAATCAACTCTAATTAGTTAGAGTAGGGTCATGGACATCAAAGGTATGACCTTACAGCAAGCGATTGTTCACTTTAGCGACCCTGACAACTGCATTGCCTACATGGTAGAGCAGCGTTGGCCGGACGGCGTGGTCATCTGCCCCACTTGCGGGCGGAACGATGTCTCGTGGCTGGCGAATCAGCGCAAATGGCAGTGCAAGTCCAAGCACGCAAAGCGTCAGTTCTCCGCCAAGGTGGGAACCATTTTCGAGGATTCACCGCTCGGTCTGGACAAATGGATTCTCGCCACTTGGATGATTACCAATTGCAGGAACGGCGTGAGCAGCTATGAGATTGCCCGGTCTATCGGCATCACCCAAAAATCAGCGTGGTTCATGCTGCACCGCATTCGGCTCGCCATGAAGGATACCAACTACGGCTCAAAGCTCGGCACGCCCGGCCCGCTTGGTAATGCCCCTGCCGGTGTTGCTCACGCCGCAAAGGATGAGTGGGAGCATGGCGATAAGGCTGTCGAGGTTGACGAGTCCTTTGTTGGCGGCAAACTGGAGAATATGCACAAGTGGCGCGTCCAGAAGATTCGCGAAGAGTTCCCCGAGAGCATGGCAGACGGATACGAGGTTCGGAAAGACAACAAGACCCCAGTGATCGGGATGATTGACCGCAACACCAGGCAGGTACGGGCCAAGGTCGTAAAGAACGTCAAGCGCGAGACCCTACAGGTTGAGATTCTGAAGAATATAAAGTATGGCTCTGCCGTCTACACCGATGAAGCGGTCGTGCATGACACCCTGCGTCAGAAGTTCGTACACGAAACCGTGAACCATTCCGAGACCTATGTGAACGGTCAAGTTCACACCAACTCGCTAGAGAACTTCTGGAGCTTGTTTAAGCGGAACCTGTCCGGCACCTACGTTGCGGTCGAACCATTCCACCTAGACCGCTATCTGGACGAGCAGGTATTTCGCTTCAACAATCGCCTCGGCAAGACTGACGAGGCTCGTTTTGCCAAAGTTTTATCGCAGGTCGCGGGGAAGCGGCTGACCTATGCCGAGGTCACTGGCAAGGTGGGAGAAACAGCCTTCTAAGAAGAGGCAGGGACGCGGGAAGCGAAAGTTTTAGATCGCTTCTCCGCCTCCATCCTGCGCTGCAATTCCATCTTGGAAACACTAAGAATTTTCTTCATTGCGGCATCAAGCGTCTCTTTTTCTGTCATGCAAGCACCTCTTGAGGAACCGAAGAACTTTCGTCGCCCGAGAGAAGACTGGCGAGATAATCTTGCTCGTCAGGATATGAGACGACATTGGATGTCTCTTTTAACCTCGCCAGATCAACTTCACGTATCGCTGTTGATAGGGAGTTATAGACAGTGACAAGCTTGTGATTTGAAAGCTTCCCCGTTGGGAGAAGGTCATGCCATTTTATAAAAATCTCATTTGCGGATGCATGAGCGGCCGACTCGTTCAAAGCAGCAAGAACGTTCACATACGACTGACGATTTCCATTCTTAACCTCGAAATCTATCCGCACATCTTTGCCAAACTGACCAACAATTCTCACATCTGGGGTATAGGCGAGGTGGCTTGCTTCAAAGAAATCCTCGACATCATCTCTAAAAGGGTTCGCCGACCGTAGGCGCTGATGCGTGGCCAAATCTGAAATACGGACACAGGCTTGAGAAAGCCTTCTAATTGCATCCGAAATATCACCTATCTCCTCTTGCGCCAGGTTTATGTATAGATCGCCGGAAAAGCTAACATTTAGCTGAGAAGTGATGTCACGAATTATCTCTCTCTTTCTTGCCGTGCTACTCGCCAACACTAGAGAACTTCTAAGGTATTGGGAGGTCTGTCCATAGTCCGAAAGTTTGTAGGTATTTAGCAGAGGGTGCTGCGAATCTAGAAAGAGATCAACATATTCTCCATTTGGGTACATGAACGGAGTTGACATACGTAGCGCACCAGAGCGCACGGTGTCGCAAGACCTGACGAGAGGAAGCGCGTGCCACATAGTGGCGATATTTGAGCAATCGATGTTCATTGGCACATCACTTCGGGTTCATAAAAAGTTCCTGTATGAGAGATATTTCCCTCTATGCAGATCAGTTTCCAAATCTCTAGAGCTGACATGCCCTCAAGTGTTGGACGCGCCTCGGCATAAGGAAGATTTTGCCGAGGATCAGATTCGTGCCTGAGAAGGTGGTGATGGTATCGACCAGAATCATGGTGCTCAGGACCTCCTGCGCAATATCTCGTGATCGGCCCCACCCCCTTAATGGTGAAGTTGTAGGACATTGCCCGCGTCAAACAACTATAGCTTCCGTGAACCGCCAGTTCCATGTCCGACTGACAAATGACCGGAATGTCGTCGAAAGAGTACACAGCACCATACCCCACTGACAGACGAAAGATTATGTCGTCGGTAACGCACTTGTTTGGCTCTCGCCAGAAATCTTCAAATTCATGCCGAATCATGGGAAATCATCGTATCACTCTAGTGCGTCGCCCTGTCCACTACAGTATCATTATCAGACATTGATTTGTCAAGTAAGTTATTACCTGCCCTGGAGCCCAGCATTCTAAAGCACTTCCGTCCAAGGTACCCTAAAGGGGGAGGGGGAGGGGGGTGCCCCGGTGGACATGGCGTCCATTAACGGAAACCCCGAGGACACCACCATTTAGACTGGTAAAAGCAGTCAACGTAAGGAGATTCCGTTGTCACAGCGCACGTTCAGCATCATCAAGCCCGACGCCGTCCGCAAGGGCGACACCGCCGCCATCCTCGCCAAGATCAGCGACGCCGGCTTCAAGCTTCTCGCCATCAAGAAAATCGTCCTCACCAAGCAGCAGGCCGAAGGCTTCTACTACGTCCACGCCGAGCGCGGCTTTTTCGGCGAACTCACCGACTTCATGAGCTCCGGCGTCATCTACCCGATGGTGCTCGAAAAGGACAACGCCATCGCCGACCTCCGCAAGCTCATGGGCGCGACCAACCCCGCGCAAGCGGAAGAAGGCACCATCCGCAAGCAGTTCGCCAACTCCATCGGCGAGAACGCCATCCACGGCTCCGATGCCGAGGACACGGCCGCCTTCGAGATCGGCTACTTCTTCGCCGACTACGAACTCAAATAACACTCGCACAAACAAAGAGGCGGCTGAAGGGAGTGCCCTTCAGCCGCTTTTTTCAAAATACCTGGGGCCCACCCACCTTATCGGCTACTTCTCAAACAGCTTTAGGTCGATGCTGTCGCCCATCACTTTATAGCCTGCATCGTTCGGATGCAGATGATCGCCGCTGTCATCGGCGGGCAAAAACTCCAGCGGATTCGCAGGGTCCTGCGTCGCCTTATCGAAGTCGATGACGCCATCGAACTTGCCGCTGCGGATAAACGAATTCTCCGCCGCGCGCATCGTCTCGCCATCGGCCGATGCATACTTGGCGCTATGATAAGGCGTCAGCGTCGCACCATACACCTTGATGCCATGCGCATGAGCGCGGTCGATGATCTGCTGTAGAGCCATCAATATCTGCGGCGTCGTGACCGGATCGCCCGGACGCAGCGGTTGCGCCGTTCGTCCGATATCGTTGATGCCTTCGAGCACGATCAGGTAACGCACACCGCTCTGTCCCAGCACATCGCGGTCGAACCGCGCCAGCGCGCTCGGCCCTGCGATGTCGTGCAGCAGGCGATTGCCGCCGATGCCCTCGTTCAGCACCGCAAGTCCCGCAGTCTTCTTGTCCGCGTGCAGTCTCGCAGCCAGCACATCGGGCCAGCGCGAGTTGGTGTCGAGCGTCGAGTGCGCTCCATCGGTAATGCTGTCGCCGAACGCCACGATCGCGCCGCCGTTCGCGCTCGCCAGCACTTCGACACCCTTGACAAAGCGCCACGATCCGAACTTGCTCGCGCCGTCGAGCGACTTGTCGGCAACGTGATTGCCCTCGACCATCCAGTTCGTCTGATACGCCGCACCATGCTGCGTAATCGACGTAATCGCCTGCGCCGGAAGAAACAGGCTGATCGCAAGATCGCTCAACGCCGGCAGGTTCAGTGCAATCGGATCGCTCAACACCAGCGCTCCCGGAGGAATCGTCACGCTTGCCGCTCCATGGAACGCAAGCGCGGTCGTAGACTGCACGTCGCTTCCCTTCGGCGCCAGCGCTATACTTGCCGCCCCGATCGTCAGTGGGTCGGTGCCGAACTCGTTGGTGAACACCACGCGCACTGTCGATCCGCCCAGCGACACATGCACGATCTCGCGCAACGTCGCATCGGTCGTGCCAACAACGCCTTTCTCGTTCGATGCTCCCATCGGCGAAGTCGCCCACGTTCCCACCCAATGATCGGGAGTTGCCGCAAAGCTTGCCGCGGGAATCGCAGCAACGAACATCATCACACTGGCGCAAACAAACTTGGCGAAACGCGACATGAAACACTCCTCGATAGATGTGGGCCTACGCTGAACATTCTACGTCTACCGCCGCTCGCGCACAGTGGCAATGACGCTGCTCCGCGTTATCCTGTTTGTTATGACTGCTGCTTCCTCCCCGACCACAATCGTCACACGCACATCGTTCGGAACTCTTACTAACGGCGCAAACGTCGACCTTTACACCCTCAAGTCCGCCGAAGTAGAAGCCCGCATCGCAACCTACGGAGCGCGCATCGTTGCCATTGAAACCGGCGACCGCGACGGCAACATCTCCGACATCGTCCTCGGCCACAACTCCACGGAGGAGTATCTGCAGGGCAAAGATCCTTACCTCGGCGTCATCGCCGGAAGGTTCGCGAACCGCATCGGCAAGGGCCAGTTCACGCTCGACGGCAAGCTCTATCAGACCACCCTCAACAACGGCCCCAACATGCTGCACGGCGGCACGGACGGCTTCAGCAGCCGCAACTGGCAAGCGCACCAAGTGCCCAACGGAGTCGAGCTCGCGCTGGTCAGTCCCGACGGCGATCAGGGCTTTCCCGGCACACTCACCGCACATGTCCGCTACACGCTCAGCGGCAATCGTCTGCGCATCGAGTACACCGCGACGACCGACAAACTCACCGTCGTTAGCCTCACCAACCACGCCTACTTCAACCTCTCCGGCGAAGGCAATCCCAGCATCTTAGATCACGTACTCACACTTGAGGCGGATCGATACACACCCATTGACGCCACGCTCATTCCCACCGGAGAAATCGCCGCCATTACCGCAACGCCCTTCGATTTCACCCAGCCCACGCGCATCGGCGAGCGCATCGGCGAAGATAACGAGCAGCTCCACCGCGCCACAGGCTACGACCACAACTGGGTTGTCCGCGGCAACGCCAGCACGCTTCGCGCCGCCGCCGAAATCTTCGACCCCGCCAGCGGCCGCGTCCTCAACGTCCTCACCACCGAGCCCGGAATCCAGTTTTACAGTGGCAATTTTCTCGACGGCGCACGAACAGGAAAGTCCGGCGCTAACTATGTGAAGCGCAGCGGCTTCTGCCTCGAAACGCAGCACTTCCCCGACTCACCCAACCATCCGAACTTCCCCAGCACGGAACTACAACCGGGCGACACCTACCGCAGCACAACAGACTTCATCTTCACGGCCCACTAGCTCACATACCTTCGGCGTCGCCACAACCGCCGTGGCGAAACTTGGCTCCCTTCGCGCCCTTTGCGTTAAAGTTTTCCTGCCCACCCGCAATCGGCCCATCGCAGGCAGACAATAGACTCGTGAGCATCGGCAAAAAAAGCTGGATCGAAAGCGCGAACGGCTTCGGCCTGAATCACCTGCCCTACGGTGCATTCCGCGCAAGCGGTTCCACTCACCTCTGTGTCCGCATCGGCGATTTCATCCTGGATCTCGCAGCCTGTGCGGCCGACGGCTTGTGCGACTCCCTGCCATCCGAAGTCCGGAAGTCGCTAACGCAGCCAACGTTGAATTCGCTGCTTGCTCTCGGCCCGCAAACCTGGCAGGCCATCCGCCGATGGCTTACATCCGTTCTCGGAGAGGATGCGTCAAGCAGTACAAAGGGCAGCATCGATCGTTTCCTGCACCCGGTAGGCGAAGTAGAGTTAGCCCTGCCCATCGCCATCGGCAACTACACCGACTTCTACGCCAGCGTCGATCACGCTCGCCGCGTCGGCGAAATCTTCCGCCCCGGCAATCCACTGCTTCCCAACTACAAACACATCCCCATCGGCTACCACGGCCGCGCCTCCTCGATCGTCATCAGCGGCACCGAAATCCGCAGGCCATGGGGACAATCGCGCCCGCCCAAGGAATCCGCGGCCCCAAACTTCGCTCCCTCCGCCGCACTCGATTACGAAGTCGAGCTCGCCCTCATCGTCGGCCAGGGCAACGCGCTCGGCGAGCCAATCCCGATCACCGAAGTCGGCGGGCACCTCTTCGGCGTCGCGCTCCTCAACGACTGGTCCGCTCGCGACGTCCAGTCATGGGAGTACCAGCCGCTCGGCCCATTCCTCGGCAAGAGCTTTGCAACCAGCATCTCACCGTGGATCACCCCACTCGCAGCACTCGCACCCTTCCGCGTCCCCGCCCTCGCTCGCCCCGCCGGCGATCCGAGCCCGCTCCGCTACCTGCACAACGATGCAGATCGACAAAGTGGAGCGTTCGACATCCGCATCACCGCCAGCCTCACCACCGAAGCCAGCCGCGCAGCCGGCACTGCGCCGATGACGCTCAGCACCGCAAACTCCCGCTACCTCTACTGGACGCCTGCGCAGCTAGTCGCACACCACACCAGCAACGGCTGCAATCTGCAGCCCGGCGACGTACTCGCCTCCGGCACAATCTCAGGCCCGGAGCGCGACTCCGCCGGCTGCCTGCTCGAACTCACGCGCAACGGCGCCGAACCGCTGCAACTCCCGAATGGTGAACACCGATCCTGGCTTGAGGACGGCGATCAGGTCACCCTCACGGCATTCTGCGAACGCGAGGGCAGCCAGCCACTTCAACTTGGGAGTTGCACTGGCCGAATCATCCACGCACACACTGCACCATAACAATTGGGTGAGCCCCAAACAGAAAAGCCCACTCCAAAGAGTGGGCTTTTCATAAATTATGCCGGCGATCACCTAATCTCCCACACACTTACGCGTGCAGTACCATCGGCCCAACGAGGCTTAACT
>DASRLB010000535.1:0-11696 GCA_035648695.1 Acidobacteriaceae bacterium
TCGTCGCGCAGTCCGCCGCCGGGCTGCTGATGGACAAGGAACTCACCTATCTTTCCAAAGCGACCACCGAGCCGAACCGTCCGTTCATCGCGATCGTCGGCGGGGCGAAAGTCTCCGATAAAATTTCCGTCATCAACGCGCTGATCGATCGCGTCGACACCATTCTGATCGGCGGAGGCATGGCCTACACCTTCCTCAACGCGCAGGGCCAGACCACCGGCAATCCCTGCTCGAAGCCGACAAGATCGACATTGCCCGCGCTGCGCTGGACAAGGCGGAAGCGCGCGGCGTTCGTTTTCTGCTGCCGATCGACCACTGCCTCGCGAACCGTTTCGCCGCCGACGCCCGCACGCAAATTTTCTCGGGAACAGAGCCATTCCCGGCGGAGTGGATGGCGCTCGACATCGGCCCTGAAACGATCAAGCTGTTTGCGGCGGAAATCGCCGACGCGCTGACCATCGTCTGGAACGGGCCAATGGGCGTCGCGGAACTGACACCCTTCGCGCGCGGCACCAATGCGATTGCGAAGGCCGTCGCGAAGAACGAGGACGCCATCAGTATCGTCGGCGGCGGAGATTCGGTGGCGGCGGTCAATAACTCGGGCGTCGCCGATAAGGTCACGCACATCTCCACCGGCGGCGGCGCGTCCCTCGAATTTCTGGAAGGCAAGATTCTTCCCGGAGTCGCCGCGTTAACGGACAAGTAGTCACAACTTGCGCACGAGACCGAAGATCATCTTGCGGACTTCGATGGCGTCGGCGACGAGGCGCTCGCAGAGGTCGGGCTTCCAGTATCCGAGGTCGCGGGCCAGGAGCATGAGGTATTCAAGCTCATTGGAACTCGACATGGCCCGGCGCAGATCCGCAGCAAATTCTGCATTGTTGTTCCGTCCAGTGCCTTCTGCGATCCGGGTCGCCACTGTTGTGGCTCCGCGACGCAGCTGCATCGTTACTCCAAATACCTCTTCGCGAGGCATCGTTTGCGTCTCGCGGTAAACCGAAAGCACCAGTGCGTGGGCCTTCTTCCAGGCATCAACATTTCTAAAATCCTGCATGCATTCTCCTTTGTGCCCAACGTGGAGGGTAATTTTTCAGTTGCGAGTCGCGAGCTACGAGTCGCGAGCAAAACTCGTAGCTCGCGGCTCGCAACTCGAAGCTGAAAGCCTAACAGCAATGCCGGACAATGCCATTACCCTTGCTATTCTTTTATTGTCGAAGTTCAACCCGCAACAGGAGACCGAATGCGCACACCCCTCATCGCCGGCAATTGGAAGATGTACAAGACGCCAAAAGAATCCCTTGCCTTCCTCGAAGCCTTTCTTCCCATGGTCGCCGGACACACCCGCGACGAGATCGCAGTCTTCCCCACGATGAGTTCCCTCGCCTACGCCATCGACGCGACGGCAGGAACGAACGTGCATGCCGGCGCGCAGAACATGCACTGGCTCAACGAAGGGCCCTACACCGGTGAGACTTCGCCCACCATGCTGCTGTCTATCGGTTGCCGGCACGTCCTGCTGGGCCACTCGGAACAGCGCATGTACTTCAACGAAACCGACGAGCGCGTCAACCTCAAACTGAAGGCCGCGATCAACCATGGACTGACGCCCATCGTGTGTATCGGCGAGACGCTGACGGAGCGCGAAGACGCGCAGACCGAAGAAGTGCTGCGCCGGCAGATCCGGGCCGCGCTGCTCAACGTGACAGCCACCGAGGCCCACCGCCTGGTCATCGCGTATGAACCTGTCTGGGCCATCGGCACCGGCTCTACGGCCACGCCGGAGATCGCCAATGAAGCCCATGCGATCATCCGTCACCAACTCGGCATGTGTTGCGACCAGGCAGTCGCCGAGAACACCCGCATCCTGTACGGCGGGTCGGTCAAGCCCGACAACATCGGCGACCTCATGCAGCAGGACCAGATCGACGGCGCGCTGGTCGGCGGCGCCAGCCTCGTGCCGGCCACCTTCGCGAAGATCGTCAACTACGCGTAAAAAGCGCGCGGACAGGCTTGGCCTGTCCGCGCGCTTTCCTATTCTTATCTGCGCCTAACGCACGACGCCGGCCTGATCCACAGGCCAGTAAACGAAGGCGGCCCGTCCGTAGATCAGGTTTCGCGATACCGGCCCGAAGTCGCGGCTATCGCTTGAGACCGAACGGTGGTCGCCCATCATGAAATATTTATCGGGTGGAATCACGCTCTCCGGCCGCGAGCTTTCGTCGGCGTACTTGGCCGGCACATACGGCTCCTTCAGCGCGATCCCGTTCACAAACACGCGGCCATGATCGATGCGCAGCGTGTCTCCCGGCAAAGCGATCACGCGCTTGATGTAGCTCTTGGTCGTATCGTGCGGGTAGCGAAACACGACCACGTCGCCACGATGGATTTCCTCCCCGACCAACTCTCCCGCCCAGGAAAACGCGATCTTGTTGATGACCAGCCGGTCCTGGTCCTGGAGCACCGGCAGCATCGACGTGCCCTCAACGCGCACCGGCTGGTACAGGCAAAAAATGATGACCATCGATGCGATGAAAGCCACCAGCAGATCGCGCGCCCATCCCACCACGCTGCCAGTCCCCGGCTCCTTCACCTTCTGTTCCAACTCGACCATCTTCCCGCTGACCGGTTCTTCCACGTTACCTCTTCCCTCACTTATTTAGACGATGATTTTCGTCCTGCGTCTACTGTCACTCCGCCGGCGCCTTATCCAGCCCCAAGCCGGGGACCAGAATCTTCGCATCCAGGCCAGTCGGCGACCAGGCCTCGACGATGGCTTTCGCCAGCTTTGCGATAGTGACCTCTCCTTCATTGTCTACCGTCCAGCTATGATCTGCGTTGTCATAGGTAAAAATAGACAGCACCATCGGCCCGCTTTTCCCTGCCACAATCGCCACATCGTTGCGGACAGCGTTGAGCGAGCCGGTCTTGCTGGCTGTCGTCCCGTCCCCGCCATGCAGGTAGCGCGGAATGGTTTCCTGATAAAACTGGTCCTTCAGCATATCCAGCGTTACGGCGCAGACCGCGCGGTCGGCATCGTCGGCGGGAGCAAAGGCCAGATCTCCCGCCTTCGCCGGCTGCATCGGATGCAGCTTGCACTCGCCGATCCACGTCATCAATTCAGCGATCTCCCGCGGAGTCGTCTTGCCCAACCCAAACTTCGGCTGGTCGGCGGGCATCGGCCCGGTTGCCGGCTTCATCACTTTCTTGTACAGGTGCGTATTGCTGAGCCCCAGCGCCTCCATGCGCGCGTTCACCGGTTCCACGCCAAAGCGGTCGATGGCGAGATTGGTCGCCGTGTTGTCGCTGACGATGACCATCATCGTCAGTACATCTTTCAGCGTCAGGGTCAGCGGCGGATCGAAGAAGTGCAGCATCCCCGATCCGCCGACAGCCTCTCCGGGCTTGAGCGTAATTTTCTCGTCCCAACTCGCCTTGCCCGCTCGAACTTCCACCATCGCTTCGTACAGAATAGCCAGCTTGATGTCGCTCGCCGTCTGCACCGGCTCCGTCTCATTGATTCCAACGGACTTCCCCGTGTTCAACTGCACGGCGTAGAGCGCGACGTTGCCATGATGTGCGGCAACGATCGGCTGTAGCTGCTTCAGCAACGCCTCGTCCTGCGTCTGTGCCGCGCAGGACACCGCGCCAAGTAAACTTGCCGCCACGACAAACCGTCCTAACAACTGCGATCTCATGCACCGCATCTTACACGCCAACGCCCCATTGCAGCACAAAGCACGGGTCCGAACCGCGCCCAACTCGGCAGAGCATGTCCGATTGCGCTAGAATGGATTACGCATCCGCCCTATGGCCACTTTGACTATGCTCGAACCGCACACCACGGCAAAAACGCCTGCGCGGAACTTCTCCGACCTCGACGCACTCACCACGGAGCGTCTCAACGAAGCGTCGATCGGACTCGATACGAAGTCGGCGATCGAGATTGCCCGCATCATCAATCACGAAGATGCGAAGATTACCACCGCCGTCAAAAAGGCGCTGCCGGAAATCGCTATCGTGATCGACATCGTCGCACGTTCGCTGCGCGATGGCGGACGCCTGATCTACGTCGGCGCCGGCTCGTCGGGCCGTATTGCCGCACTCGACGCATCCGAATGCCCGCCGACATTTTCGACCGCGCCGTCGCAGGTGCAATACATCATGGCCGGCGGTCCCAAGGCACTCGCTTCCGCCTCCGACGTCAACGAAGATTCCCCCGAACTCGGCCAGCGGGACATCGCCCGCCGCCGCCCCACGCGCAAGGACATCGTCATCGGCATCTCGGCCTCGGGCCGTACGCCGTATGTCGTCGGCGCAACCGAGTACGCCCGCACTCGCGGAGCGAAAACCGCTGCCATCACCTGCAATCTGAACTCCGATCTTTCGCAGGTCGCCGACGTCACCATCTGCGCCGAAGTCGGCCCGGAAATCCTCTCCGGATCGACGCGCATGAAGGCGTCCTCCGCGCAGAAGATGATCCTCAATATGATCACCACCGGCGCCATGACGCGGCTCGGCTACGTGTACGAAAACCTGATGGTCAACGTACACATGAAGAACGCCAAGCTGGTCGAGCGCGGCATCCGCGTGCTGATGCAGGTGTGCGACATCGACCGCGAAACGGCCATTCGGACGATCAAGTCCGCGGGCAAGTCGATCCCGATCGCACTGGTCATGCTGAAGGCGAACGTCGACAAGATGGAAGCCGTGCGGCGGTTGCAGAAGTCGGATGGGAATGTGCGGCTGGCGATCGACGACTCGCGGCTCGAACTCTAGTCTGGCGTCAAGCCAGCTTCATTGCAATCTCATCATCCAGAATCTGTTTCACGGTCAACGCAACGATCACTCTTCCCGTCTGTTTGAAAAACCTCTGTATCTCGGTAAGCGCGTCGCTGGTGTAGTCGAACGACACGAAGAACCCCTTCATCCGTTCCTCGCGGACCATGGCGGCCTCAAACGAGTCGATATCGGGCCGTCCCGCCTTGTCCTTCTGCTTCACCTGGATCGGATACCACACGTCCATAAAGTCGAACGAATCGGGTCTCACGGTTGGCGTTGCTGAAAGTGGATAGAGCCTTCCGTCCAGTCCCATGTCGCCCACCTGCACCTTGTTGGCGATGCCTCCCAAGGCAATGACCGCCCAGTTCTCAAACTCAAAGGGTGGCAGCCGGCGCAATTGCTGTTCCGTCTGCGGCAGATCGCGAACAATGAAACCTCTGCCAACCTTCCACAGCGACTCGCTTTCAGGCAGTCGAACCACATCCCTCAACCGCTTGGCCATAACCCGGCACGCTGTCGGCGAGACATCGATCCCAATCCACTGCCGTCCCATCTGCTGCGCCGCCACCAGCGCCGTCCCGCAACCGCAAAACGCATCCAGCACAATGTCGTTAGGTCCCGAGGATATCTCAAGTATCCGTTCGAGCAACTTGAGTGGTTTCTGCGTCGGATAACCGAGGCGCTCAACGTCCTGACTTTGAATCGAGCGAATGTCGTCCCATATAGAGCCGATCGGAACCCCTTTGCCCTCATCCAGATATCGCTTAAACCGGGGCACCGATCCAGGTTTGGTTTGGACAATCAACCCCTGACTGTATAACTCCTGCATCTTCTCGCGGCTGAAACGCCAGTAGCGGGTCACGCCCAGAAATTCGTAGTGCGGATTCCCTTTGGCAGGCGCTGCTCCACCGGGAGCGCCTAAATCCCCCAACTGATACCGTCGTCCGGTAACCGGTTCAACGTGCTTGTAGAACTTTTCCACATAGTCTTCATCGTATGCACGGTAAAGATGCTTGAAGTAGTAATCGGCATCCCCGCCTCCGTACAGAAATATCGTGTCATGCACCCTTCCAAGATGCTTCGAGCCCTGCTTGGCGTCGTTATGCGCCGACTGCCGCTTCCAGATGATTTCGTTGATGAACTTTCCCTCACCCATAATCTGGTCCAACATGACCTTAACATAGTGGCTCGCGTGCCAGTCGCAATGGTAGTAGAACGACCCCGTCGTCTTCAGGACTCTTGCGATTTCTACGCAACGCGGGCGCATGTACTCGATATAGGCTTTCGTCGACTCGTGCCTGTCCTCAAAGGACCGCAACTCCTTGGTCTCGCCCCAGAAGACCTCATAGTTTCGATTGGAGTTGAACGGCGGGTCGATATAGCAAACGTCCACACAGTTGTCCGGGAGCTGCCTGAGTTGATCGAGGCAATCTCCGCAATGGATGATGCGGGTATCGATGAGAGACGAGGCGCGGGGCATCTACTTAATGTACAGGCAGTCGCTGAGGAGATTTCGCGGCCGGCTCGGCCGCCCGCATTTCCCTAACTGGCCCGCCTGAATATAATAGTCTGCTGGCGTTCCGCCGTGGCCGCATGGCACAGTCCGTCCTGACACGCTATTTCAGAGAGAAGTGAGAAGCTAACATCGCCTCAGACGACCCGCCAACCCACACCGTAAACGTGCCGGGCTCCAAAACCCAACGCCCATCTTCGTTCCACACGGCGAGTCGCTTTCGCGACAGATGCAACGTGACCGATTTGGTCTCCTGTGACTTCAAAGAAACGCGCGAGAAGTCACCAAGCGTCCTCACGGCGGTCTCCACCGACGTCACGTTTTCACGGAAATAAAGCTGAACAACTTCGTCGCCGGCCCGCGCGCCGGTGTTTGTCACTTCGACCGTTACAGAAATGTCGCCGCCGCTTCCGGTCGCGGGAGGCGCAACGGTTATCCGGTCGTACTTAAACGTCGTATAGCTCAAGCCAAATCCAAACGGAAAAAGAGGCTTTCCGTCGTTGTCGATGTATGTGCCTTTCTTCGATGGATCGTAGTCATAGTAGTCGGGCAGTTGGCCAACGGTTTGCGGAAAAGTGATCGTCAGGCGTCCGGCAGGATTGTTCATCCCGAACAGAGTCTCGGCAATCGCATGGCCGCCAAATTCCCCCGGATACCACGCTTCAAGAATCGCCGGAACATGCTTCTTCGCCCACCCAATCGTCAGCGGACGCCCATTTTGCAGCACGACGACGATAGGCTTTCCCGTGGCGCTGATCGCCTCAAGCAATTGTTGCTGGTTCCCGGGCAGGTCGAGGTTGGATCGATCGAACCCTTCACCCGATATTTTCTGATTTTCTCCCAGGCCCAGAATCACAACTTCCGCGCCGCTCACCTTGGAAACGGCCGCAGCGATATTTTCTCCATCGTCGAAAACGATGTCGGCGTCGGGCAGCAGCGTCTTGATGCCGGTCAGCATACTGATGCGCGCGCCTTTCGTCTCATCCGCATAGTCGCCATAGTGCGCCACATCCGCATTCGGTCCTATGACCGCAATTTTCTTCAGCGTCTTTTGTAGCGGCAGTAAATTGCCTTCGTTCTTCAACAGCGTCATGGACTGCCGCGCCGACTCCAGCGACAGATCCAGATGCGCTTGGCAGCGCCGGACAGCTTTGTCCAGAGTCACGGGCACGGACGGACGATCGAACAAACCCAGCATGAACTTCACGCGAAGCACCGAAGAAGCCGCGCGATCCAGGGCCGCTCGCGAAAGAGTTCCATCGCCGATGCCGGTCTTGATCGCATCCTGAAATGTCTTGTGGTCGAAGTCGTAGAACTGCATATCCACGCCGGAACTGATGGCGCGGCATATCGCATCCTTCGGCGTTGCGGCGACGAAATGCCGGTCGTAGAGATGACGAATGGCGCCAAGGTCGGAAAGCACAAAGCCCTTGAAGCCCCACTCGTTGCGCAGAATTTCAATGAGAAGATGGCGATCGACAGTCACAGGAATGCCATCGATTTCGTTATACGCCGCCATCACGGCCATCGAGTGGCCTTCGCGGATTGAAGGCTCCATAGACTTCAACAACACGGTGCGAAGCTCGCGTTCGCCCACATGCGCCTCGGACGTATTCGTTCCGCTTTCCGGGGAACCGTAAGCGGCGAAGTGCTTAATTTCAGCAACCACCGTGTGGTCCGTCGCCAGACTCGTACCCTGCGCGCCTTCCACATAAGCCAGCCCCAGTTGTCCACTCAGGTACGGGTCTTCGCCAAAGTCCTCCTCGACGCGCCCCCAGCGAGGATCGCGCGCCACATCGAGCACCGGCGCAAGAATCATCGCAACGCCATTCGCACGCGCTTCCGCGGCGATGGCCGCGCCGGTCTGCATCGCCAACGAGCGGTTCCATGTCGCGGCCAAATTCACGGGAGCTGGAAAAATCGTGCCGTCGAAATATCCGTGCAAGCCCTCCTCGACGAACAGCACCGGAATACCCAGGCGAGTGTGGCCAAGCATCCACGACTGAATCTTGTTGACGAGTTCGGCGTTTGGGTCAAGGTCATGGATCGTGCCCACCCCCAGCGTCCCCCACGCTGCCTGCGCCTCCGACAGTTGCGCGTCCGTAGCGCCGTTGGCATCTTTGGCGACGTTCGGCGTTGAGACGGCGGGAGGCGACAGCTTCAACCTGGAGTTGTTGTCCACCAGAAACGCCGCATCGCGATTTGCCAGCGGCTGCACACGATCGGAGAGCGCAGCGTACATGTCCAGCTGCCGGGCTTTTTCTTCAACCGTCATGCGACGCAGCAGATCGTTCACCCGCGCCTCTATCGAAAGCGAAGGATCTTTATACGTTCCACGCGCCGGTATGGCCGAAGCGATTTCCTGAGAAAAGGCAAACGGCGGCGCATCGAAAGTCGTGTATGCGGCGCTTGCCATCAGAAGTTTCAACGCACTGCGCCGGTTGAATTCCATTTTCACGTACCCTTCTCCTGTCCATTGTGCCATCGGGCTTTTGAGGTTTTGGGTACGGATCAATGGAACCCACGCCCACGCCTCAGTGCCTCAAAATCGCACACCTTCAGACTATACGCCGCTCAATAGAGAGACTGAAGTATCGCTATTGACATAGTGGGCCTGCACGCTTCTGTCCATGCGGGCGCAAAAACGGCCCTCCACTTTCGGAGGGCCGTTATTTGTGTTCCGCTTCGGGGTCATTCTGCAACTCCCAGGAAGTGAGGAGTTTCGGCGAGGCGCCGGGGTCTTCGTGAGGCGCCGCTGCCGGAGCGGCGCGCCGCACCCGCAGATTGTCCAGCGCATAGTCCAGGAATCGTGGCTCAAGAGTCACGCTTTGTTCCGCGAACCGGCAGGATGAAACCACCTGCTCAATGACGAACCTGGGTTGGAACGCAGCCAGTTCAAGCTCTTTGTCGACCGTAATTCGATGCACGATGGAATCGAGTATTTCATCGGTCACTTTTATTCCATGAGACACACACTCTTTCGTCAAAATGCGCTTGAAGAGTTCGACCGAGGGCGCTCCAATCTCGATCTTGTACGGTAAGCGGCGCAGGAACGCGGGGTCCATCAAATCTTCCGGATCAAGGTTGGTAGAAAAAATAACCAACTCATCGAAAGGTATGCTGAAGCTCTTGCCGGTATGAAGTTTCAGGTAGTCGATCCGGCTTTCCAGAGGAACGATCCAGCGGTTGAGCAGGTCGCCCGGGCTCACCAATTGTCGCCCAAAATCGTCGATCACGAAACATCCGCCCAATGCTTTCATATGCAGCGGCGCTTCATACAGCTTGGACACGGCGTCGTAGCGAAGGTCCAGCATCTCCAGGTTCAACTCGCCGCCGGCAACGACAAAGGGCCTCCTGCATGGGACCCATCGCGCATCCACTTCCACGCCGCGCAAAAATGGCGATTCCTGGTCATCGGGGTCTGCTTTCACCTCGACCGGAATATGAATGCTGGGGTCGAAAACACGGATCACCTGGCTCTCCACGACGACCGCGTACGGCACATAAATAATGTCGGTGAAGATATTGGCCAGGCGTAACGCGAACGTAGTTTTTCCATTGCCCGGCGGCCCGTAGAGAAGGATGGCGCGGCCCGAGTTCAACGCCGGTCCAGCTTGTTCGAGCAGGCTTTGCTCCATATCCAGGTCGCTGAGGCTGCCGCGGACACGCTTGAAGGTGACAACCTCATTGGTAATCTTCTGTAGATTGACCTGGTGATTGAATTGTTCCAGAGTCACGGGAGTCGGCCCGTTGTACTGCGATCGGCTCAGCGCATCCATGGCCCATCGCCTGCCCTCCTCGGTGAGGTCGTAGGTCATGATGGCGGCATTGTCCGCGCGCACGCCCTTGGCGTATAGCAGCTTTCGCTCAATCGCCAGACGGACTAATTCGGTGACGATGTGGCGCGGTAACTTGATCGCTTCGGCAAATTCGGGCGTGGACCGAAGCCGGGCGGTGTAGATCTGCTTCATCAGCAGGCCCAGAAGGTCGGTCTCATCGATGCCAATGTCTTCAATGTTTCCGGGCTCAACGGGAAATGTATCGAGGAACTTGGCGAGTGCCTCCCCGGTCATGTGACCGGCATCGACCAGATGATCGCCGAGACGTCCGCTATTCCCTATTTGGCGATCCAGAGCATCGTTCAGTTGCCCAACCGTGATCAATTTCGCCAAAACCAGAAGGTTCCCAAGTTCCATTCGCGCTGCGATACGTCCCCCAAAGCCCCGGTGTGAAAGAAGGCTACCCTCCGATTGTCCCTGAGAACCTTCCCGCAGGCTCTACCTCGAATGTTTCCGCCTTCTTAAGTGAATTGGGTATTGCGATGTATCGCAATGCGTGATAACGCAATCGGCGGCGCCCCTGGAATTGACTCACCACTCAAAACTCCCAACTCAAACCCGACCGGGCCCGGCAGTAAAGCCTCGTCCCTCGACCCGCTTTTCCTCTAAGCTCTCTCGCTCTAAGCTCTACGCTCGTTCCAGCCCGCGGGTTCTCCACAGCCCGCGTGTTAGGCTGGCGAAAGCGTGCCTGTTTTAGCCCTTCCCCCGGTCCCAGCCTCCGTCATCTCGATCTTCGAAATCGAGTACCGCGAGCTCCGTCCGCGCGCCCCGATGCCGCCGATGGACATCCGTTTCCGCCGCTTCACCTCGCTCAACACCACCATCCGTCTGCGCGAAGGCCGCCTCCACATTCGTCTCTCCGACCTGCTCGAGCACGCACCCGACAGCGTCCACCAGGCCATCGCGCACATCCTGCTCGCCAAGCTCTACCGCAAGCCGGTCGAGCGCCACCACAACGACCGCTACCGCCGCTACACGCAGTCGGAAATCGTCTCCAAACAAGCCGAGCGCATCCGCCAGACCCGCGGCCGCAAGCGCATCACCTCTCCGCAGGGCCACCAGTTCGACCTGGATGAAGTCTTCGAGTCCCTCAACCTGCGCTTCTTCCACGGACTCTTAGGCCGCCCAACGCTTACCTGGTCCGCCCACGTCGCCAAGCGCATGTTGGGCCACTACGACGCCGCCCACAACACCATCGTCGTCAGCCGCGTCTTCGACCGGCCCGGCACCCCGCGCTTCGCCATCGAGTACCTCCTGTATCACGAGATGCTGCACCTCAAGCACCCCGTCCGCGTGAAGGCGGGCCGCCGCTGCGTCCATTCGCGCGAGTTCCAGGCCGAAGAACGCCTCTTCCCCCAGCACGACCAGGCCCGCGAATTCCTCAAGCATCTCTGACCCGCAAATGGCTTCGCTGCCCAACTCGACACTGTACGTCGGCCGCCTCGCCCCATCTCCAACCGGCCTCCTGCACCTCGGCCACGCCCGCACATTCTGGATCGCCTTCGAGCGCGCCCGCGCCGCCAACGGCAAGCTCTGGCTCCGCGACGAAGACCTCGACCCCCACC
>DASRLB010000536.1:0-5652 GCA_035648695.1 Acidobacteriaceae bacterium
GATCGAGGCTCTGCTCCGCGCTGGGAACCTGCGCCGCGGCAGCCGCTTGCCTTCCGAGCCGCGGCTTGCCGAGATGCTCGGCGTAAGCCGCGCTTCGCTGCGTGAAGCGTTGAAGGGACTGGTATTTCTCGGCTTGCTTAAAGCGCGGCCCGGCGACGGCACCTACCTGCAGCCCTCGCTTACCAGCATGGCGAGCCGGCATCTGCAATGGATGTTGCTGCTGGAGGAAATCAAGTACATGGAGTTGTATGAGTTGCGCGAAATACTCGAACCAGCCGCGGCGCAACTCGCTGCGCGGCGCGCGACCCGCGACGACCTCGAACAGATGAAGGCCGCGCTCGACGGCATGAAGCGGTCGACGGCGGACGCGGAAACGTTTATCCGCTATGAGCTTGAGTTTCACGGCGCCATCACTCGTGCCGCGAAGAACGGCGCGATGCAGAGCACGATGCAAATGATGTACGGCGCGCTTTCCGAGGGCCGTCATCGCGTGCTTCCATTCGTCCCCGATATCGCGGAGCACTGGGCACGTCACGACCGCATCTATCAGTTGATTGCGAACGGTGACGCTACGGGCGCGCGGCGTGCCGTGACGGCGGACGTGAAGTATGCCGAGAAGCTTCTTGAAGAAAGTCTGCAAGGGCCACAGAAGAGTCCTGTACGGAAAAGCACGAAGGCGGCCAAAGTGCCGGCGGTGACAAAGCCGGTGCGAAAGATGGCTCGCGGGCCGTCAGCGACAACCAAAGTTCACAACCATTGGAGCCAATCATGAGCAACGTCATGCGTGTATGCCGCAGTGTTATCGCAATCCTGGTACTGTCTTCGGTCGGCGTCGCAGCGGCGCAACTGGATACGGGCAGCATCCAGGGAACGGTGCGCGATTCAACCGGCGCGGCGATTCCGAACGCGGCGGTCGTGGTGACGAATGAAGGTACGCAGCGCGCCTATCGCACGAAGTCCGATGGCAGCGGGCAGTACAACGTTCCCACGCTGCCGGTGGGCAGCTATAGCGTGAGCGCGTCGTACAAAGGCTTTGGGACATCGACACTACAGGGAGTGGCGCTGAACGCCTCGGAACTGCATCGCGCGGATGTCGTGCTGAAGCCCGGCGCCGATACGCAGCAGGTGACCGTCACCGCGAACCAGATGCAGGTGAATACGTTGAGCGCGGACCTCGGCACGACGATCGATGCGCAGCGGGTTGCGAACCTTCCGCTCAACGGGCGCGATTTCACCGACCTTCTGGCGCTGGTTCCCGGTTCGGTGACCAGCGGCCAATTCGGGCAGACCAGCCTGGGGGGCGCGGAGACGAGCTTCGCCGGGGTGAATATTCTGCTCGATGGCGCGGACGCTACGCGTATCGATACGAATGCGACATCGATGCAACTGGGCCGCGGCGGTGCTCGCCTGACGCGCGCGAGTGTGGACTCGATTGCGGAGTTCCACGTGCTGCAAGGAAACTTTTCGGCGGAGTATGGACGGTCGATCGGCGACGTGGTGAACGTCATTACGAAGTCCGGCAGCAACAATGTGCATGGTGAGGTTTTCGAGTTCCTGCGCAACGATGCGCTGGATGCGCGCAACTACTTTGCTGTACCGGGTACGAAGACTCCGTTACGCCTCAATCAGTTTGGCGGAAATATCGGCGGACCGTTTGTCAGGAATAAGTTGTTCTATTTTGCGAACTATGAAGGCGTGCGCCAGACGGTCACAAACACATCCATCTTCGACGTGCTGAACGCTGCCAATCGTGCGAAATTCATTGCTGCGATGCAGCCGGTCGTGGCGGCAATTCCGGCTGGCAACCTGGGCGCGGATCCCTTGGACGCAAGCCATAACTTCGATCTGTACAGCGCCAGCTTGCTGGATACTGTGCGAGAAGATACCGGTTCGGTCCGCATTGACTGGAACCCCAGTGACAAGAATAAATTTTATGTTCGCTACAACATTGGCGATTCATTTACCAATACGACCTATGGGCCGTCGATCGGTCAGACTGCTCCCACTCCCGCAAGGACGCAATTCCTCAAGCTGAGCAACACGCATATTTTTTCACCAACACTATTGAATGAAGCGGGCTTTGGAATCAATTCCGACCATGTTGAGTCGCTCGGAGGGGGCGGTGCGTTCCCAGTCATTTCTTTCAGTTGCTTTTTCTGTAACTTCGGTGTCGCTCCGGGACCGGCTACTTTCGCGAGTATTCGTCCCCAGACTTCGTATCAGTACATCGACACGCTGACGAAGGTGCTGGGGCGGGAGACATTGAAGGCCGGCCTGGATATTCGTCATAACGCGTCGGACGAGGAGTTAGGACTACAGGAATTTCTTTACTACGGCAGCATTTCCGACTTTGAAAACAATAATGGGTTCGCGTTCGGCACGCTGGGCAATCCGATGACGCGGATTCGGAATACGAACTACGACTTTTTTGTGCAGGATGATGTACGGCTGACGCCGAAGTTCATCCTGAACCTCGGAATGCGCTACGAGTACAACACCGTACTGCATGAGCGGGACGGACAAATCGCCAACTTCAATATCGCGACGCAAACCGTAGGGGCGAAGGGTGCGCCGCTTTATAGTCCCGACTACAACAACTTTGCGCCGCGCCTTGGATTCGCGTGGGACCCGTTTGGCCGTGGCAAGAGCGTCATCCGCGGTGGGTTCGGCGTGTTCTATAACCCGCAACTTACCGGCGCGGTCTTCTCGCTTACGGACAATACTTCGGCCAATCTATCGGTCAATGTATTTCAGGAATTATTCGGAACGGTTTCCTGCACGCCGGGCTTTCCGTTGGCCTACCCAGTAACGTCGGTCCCGGTATGCACGCCGCAGGTGCGTAATGTGGATGAGTTCGACCCAAAGACGCGCGACAGTTACGCCTATCACTACAGTTTCGGCGGGCAACAGGAACTGGCTCCGAACATGGTGCTTGAAGTTACCTATGCGGCGGATCGCGGTCTGAAACTGCCGGCAGGCGCTGCGTTTGCGGGGCTTCAGTTCAATAATCAGAATGCAGTAACTGGGAATTATCCCCTGAGTACGAACTTCGCCAATGAGCGGCTACTGGGAGACTACCTCGATTCGAAGTACAACAGCATGCAAGTGGCTCTGCGCGGACATCACCGCGTTATCACGTACGACTTGAACTACACATGGGCCCACGAGTTCGACGACACCGTGAGCGTGTTCGGGGCGTTTGTGAACCCCACAAACCCGCAGAACGATTTCTCCAACGGCGATATCGACGTTCGGAATAACTTCACCGCTGATGCCTTCTACCAAGCCCCGGATATTCATGGTCTGCCGAAGGTGCTCGGCAGGGGTTGGGATGTTGGCTCGATTGCGTCGGTGCGTAGCGGGTTGCCTGTGAACATCACGACGAATGTTGCCGACGACTACGGCACGCCGCAGCGTCCGAACTATGCCGCCGGAGCAAACCGGTCTTCCATCCGCGCGCAGAACTACAGCACCCCGAACAGGCAATTCAATTTGGGCGCGCTCGTCACTCCACCGTCGAGTGCCTTCGGAAACGTTCCCCGCAATGCCGGTACGGGACCGAAGTTTGCGCAGGTCGATCTGTCGCTGATGAAACATACCGCGATCGGCGACAAGTGGAACGTAGAGTTTCGCGCGGACTTGTTCAACATTGCAAACCATCCAAACTTCGCCAACCCAGACGGCTTCACGAGCGATCCAAATTTCGGGCGCAGCTCTCAGACGATTGGTACTCTTGTGGGTACGGGGACTTCGCGGCAGACGCAGTTCTCCATCAAAATCATTCGGTAGCCAGGAGTCGCGGACGGCCTCGCTGAACAGCGATGCGGGCCGTGGCTTCTTCGTCTTAAGGAGTTTGCTTTGTCTCGACAATTTAGTACAGCCTTGATTGTTCTTGCGATTGTTTCCGCTGTTCCGTGCCTGGGGCAAGCGGCGAATTGCACGCCGAGATTTCCGCTGGAAAAAGGCAAGACGCTGGGTTGGGAGGGCGCGGATGCGGCGTACTCGATCCCGCTGCATGACGGCCGCGATGTGTGGATTTTCGGGGACACACTGTACGGCAAGGGGCGCGTGGTTGCGGGGCACGATCCGCAGCAGGTGCATAACAGCCTGGGCATTTCGACGTGCGACGATGCGGGCAAATGGCATCTGCACTACGTGATAAAGCACGATAAAGCCGGTCGCGCCGAGAGCTACTTTTCGCCCGCCGATCCGCAACACTGGTATTGGGCGCTCGACGGTTTCACGGCGAATGGAGACCTATGGGTGACACTGCTCTGCATTCGCCACGCGGCGAAGCCGAGCCCGTGGGCGATGGACTTTGAAACCTGCGGCTCCGACCTGGCGCGCGTGAGCCATCTCGATGGCGACCCGCAGGATTGGGATGTGAAAATTTCTTCTTTGGTCGCCGATGGCGCAAAATCTTATCCGTCGGCAACAACTGTGGTTTGGGGAAAATATGCGTACCTGTTTGCTCTGTATGAGAGCGGAGGCCGGCCGCTGCAAGCGACGCGGATCCCGCTGAGCGGATTGAATGACCCGAAGGCGCACCTCGAATATCTCGCAGAGGACGGGACGTGGAAAGCGGGTTTCGATCCGACAAAAGCCAAGGCGGTGATGAAGAGTGGGAGCACCGAGCTCTCGATCCGCTACCACCCGGAACGCAAGCGGTGGGTGGCCGTGATGTTCGAGCCGGTGGGATTTTCGTCGAAGATATTGCTGCGGACGGCGCCGAAGTTGACGGGTCCGTGGACCGAGGGCGACGTGATTTATCAAGTGCCCGAAATGCAGCCTGGGCCGGGATACGACAAGAATACGTTCTGCTACGCGGGCAAGGAGCATCCGGAGTTTGAGACAGGCGACCTGGTATTCACTTATGTTTGCAACACGATGAATGTGCCGTCGCTGGTGACCAACCCGAAGATTTATTTTCCGCAGGTTGTGCGAATGCCGATGCCGAAATAACGGTCATTTCCAATAGCCGGTCGCAAGGCGCAGGTCGGAGAGAAATATCCGGGTATCGCGCTCGCGGTCGTTGTCGGTGCGGGCGGCCAGGCTTTGTCTGGCGGTCGGGACAACGCAGAGATCTTCAGTCCCTGCGAAATTCCTATCGAAGATGGAAGACTATGCCGGCAGAGAAGGTTTGCAGGGTGTGGTTGGTGTTGTCGATCGAGGTGAGTTGGCCGGCGCCGTATTCGAGCCGCGCTGCGATCTGGCGGTTTGCGAAGGGGAAATCGGCGCCGAACTGGGCTTGATATGCGAAGGAGGCGGAGCGGGTGGTGCTGGTCCCGTTGTTGGTGCCGACCCCTCCAATTTCGAATTGGAAGTAGGGGACGACGGGGAGCGGGGCGCCCGAGCCGTCGACGCGGAACCCGATCAGTCCGCCGAGGATCTTGTTGCCGAAGGTTGTGGAGTTCGCGCTGTTTTCGACAATGAGCCGGCCGTCGATGCCAAGATGGATGGGGCCGGGCGTGGGGTAAAGGACGTAGCCGCCGAAGGTGCCGCCGAGGGCGGTCATGCCGCCGCTTTCGGTGGGGGCGGTGCCGCTGCCAACGCCCAGGCCGGAGTAATGGCCGGCGCTGAACATGGCATAGGGCGAGAAGTAGGGCGCATCGCTGCGATAGCGCGGATAGACCGGGCGGGAGTCGGGACGCT
>DASRLB010000537.1:0-2745 GCA_035648695.1 Acidobacteriaceae bacterium
AGCTTGAAGACTTGCTCACCGGCAAAGATGTAAAAGCCAAACGCACGCACCGCTGAACCAACTGGGAACCGGCAACTCGAAACTGGTAGCTGGCAGCTCGAAGCCGATAGCTATAACTGCCCCGCACCCCCCGCCGCACGCACAACCCCAAAGGAACGCCATGCCTCAACGGACGCACAAAATTACACTCATCCCCGGCGACGGCATCGGCCCCGAAGTCACTGCCGCCACCGTCAGCATCCTCGAAGCCGCCTGCACGCCGCTCGGCTGCACTTTCGACTGGCACCGCTACGACGCCGGCGCCGACGCCTTCGCGAAAACCGGCGAGTACATCCCCAAAGCTCTCTACGACTCCATCGAGCAAAACCGCGTCGCCCTCAAAGGCCCGGTCACCACACCCGTCGGCGGCGGATTCTCTTCGATCAACGTCACGCTCCGCAAAAAGTTCGACCTCTACGCCAACTTCCGCCCCGTGAAATCTCTCCCCGGCCTCAAGACCAACTACCCCAACATCGACCTCATCATCTTCCGCGAAAACACCGAAGACCTCTACGCCGGCCTTGAATTGATGATTAACCCCGACATCGCACAGTCGCTCAAAATCATCACCACCAAGGGCTCGACGCGCATCGCGCAGGCCGCATTCGACTACGCCCGCAAACACGGCCGCAAAAAGATCCACGCCATCCACAAAGCCAACATCATGAAGCTGTCGGACGGCCTTTTCCTGCGCTGCTGCCGCCAGGTCGCCGAGACCTTCCCCGAAGTCACTTACGCCGAGCACATCGTCGACAACACCTGCATGCAGCTCGTCCTCAACCCCTATCAATACGACATCATCCTCACCACCAACCTCTACGGCGACATACTCTCCGACCTCTGTTCGGCCTTCGTCGGCGGCCTCGGCCTGGTCCCGGGCGCGAACCTCGGCAAGGAGTGCGCCATCTTTGAAGCCGTGCACGGCTCCGCCCCGGATATCGCCGGACAAGATAAGGCCAACCCCACCGCCGTCCTGCAATCCGCGGTCCTCATGCTCGACCATCTCGGCGAATCCGAAGCCGCCCAAAAAATCCACGCCGCCCTCGAAACCGTCTACGCCGAGGGCAGGTCCCTCACCCGCGACGTCGGCGGCACGGCCGGCACGCGCGCCTTCGCGGACGCCGTTATCGCCGCCCTCTAACAACTCCGTGAGCGCATCATAGGAAGAGAAGCTATGAAGAACCTCAGCACCGCCGCAACAATCCTCCTCGCCGCCACCCTCACCCTCTCCGGCTGCAAGACCACCCATACCACTACGACCATCGAAAAGGTCGAAGTCCCTGCCGCTCCCGCGCCGGTCGCCAACGCCGGCAGCATCACCGGCACCATCCACTTCACCGGCAAGCCTCCGGCGCGCGTCGACATCGACATGTCGATGGACCCTGCCTGCGAGATGCTCGCCCCCAAGAACGACTCGGAGCAGTACATCGTCGCCAACGGCAAGCTGGCCAACGTCTACGTTTACGTCAAGGCCGGCGCGCCGCCATCGAAGGCCCCCGCCAACGCAGCCCCCGTCGTGCTCGACCAGAAGGGCTGCCGCTACACGCCGCATGTCATCGCGCTGCAGCAAGGCGGTTCGGTGGAGTTCCGCAACTCCGACCCCACCATGCACAACATTCACACCACCCCCGCGAACCCAGGCGAGCCCAGCATCGACGTTTCGCAGGGTCCGATGGGCGCGCCCCAGACCCGCCAGTTCTCGCAGCCCGAAACCATGCTCCCGGTCCGCTGCAACAACCACCCCTGGATGAACGCCTTCATCAACGTCTCCGCCACGCCGTTCTTCGCCGTCTCCGCCGCCGACGGCAGTTTCACCATTAGCGGCCTGCCTCCGGGCAACTACACTCTCGCCGCCGTCCACGAAAAGCTCGGCGAGCAGGACATTCAGGTCACCGTCCCTCCCAGCGGCACAGCCAAAGCCGACTTCACTTACGCCATCAAATAGTTTCGACCGCATCCAAAGTTCGGGCCTCACTTCGCATCTCATCTTTCGAAGTCAGATAGCACGAAAGGCTGCCATGAACACTTCGCTGACGCTGAACGTCCACACGATTCCTCTCTGGTTTCTCGTCCTCTCGCTCTTTCTGCCGCGCCTTTGCATGATCCTCGCCTGGTTTCAGCACAGCATGACGGCCTACATTCCACCCGTCGTCGGCATTATCCCGGTCATCATCGCGCTCCTCATCCCTCGCATCCTGATCCTCTTCTGGATCTACGAAGACCAGGGCCTCGGTCTATGGTTCCTGATCCACGTCATCGCCCTTCTGCTCGCCTGGGGCGGAGGCAGCCACCGCGTCTACCGCCGCCGCCGCCGCGTCGTCGAGTACGTCGACTAGCTGTGGCCAGTTGACGCATCAAAGCCCCGGTAGCCCACCAAAGCCCGGATGGCCATCAAGCCCGGGGTGCTTTCTTTCGACTCCCCACAACTCTGTCATCTCGACCGAAGCGCGTAGCGCGAGTGGAGAGATCGCAGCATTTTCTTTTGTCGTTGCTGTCTTCCTTCGCGAAACTTCGCTCCCTCCGCGCACTTTGCGTCGAGGCTTTTGCCGTTGCCCGTCCTTCCTCCAAGCTCATAGCTCGACGCTCCAAGCTCGTATCAGACTGCATTCACAGATGCGTTATCCTAGCCAGATGGAACGGCGTAACGTAGGCATTCTCGGCGCGACCGGAGCGGTCGGCCAAAGGTTTATTCAACTTCTCGCAAAC
>DASRLB010000538.1:0-2120 GCA_035648695.1 Acidobacteriaceae bacterium
GGCGCGGTCGCGCCGCGAGCGTTCGAGCGCCTCGGCGCGATGCGCCGTAAAACGGCCCGGCTCCCACATCTGGAACATCTTGCCCAACCCGACAAAGGCCACTTCGTCGTCGATATGGGCATGGCCCTTCAAATCGTCGGGCAAGACGATTCGCCCTTCGCCGTCGAGTTGCAAAGATTTCGAGTCGGCGAATACCAAGGCAAGATCGTCGCGGCGGTCCGAATATTGATCGAGGGTGCCGAGACCCTCCATCATTTCGGTCAAGTGATCGCTGCCGGTGCCGTCGAGCGCCTCGTACTTGAACGAGGGGATCAGCACCACCTGATTGGGGTGACGATTGGTGGCGAGAGTGGAGCGAAAGGTCGCCGGCACAGAAACACGCCCCTTGCGGTCGACCCTATTCACGAAAGTGGACAAGAACAGTTCCACTCACTTCCCCCAACGCTCTCCCAAAGACGACCGGCAAAGGGCGGGCCCGGTTGCGCCGCCGAGTTCCCCCAACGCCGGCGCACGTCTTTGGGTGATCATGGGATAGCATGGGAATAGATGGGCCGTCAATACTTGAATCTAATAACTGGGACCGATTCAAAATGCTCGAATGGAATCCGCTGGCAGGACACAGGATATAGTGCTGACTGGACTACACCACTACTCGGGCAATGCTTGTTCTACATTTGTTCACCTTAGGTTGAATGGGCGATGTTTCACTTTACATACCTAACCGCTAGGGGTATGATTGGTCTCAATAAGGAGATCGATCATGCGTTCCGAACTCGATGCCCCTCACTTCCACGATGAAGAAGCCGCCAGGGCTTTCGTAGAGGCGCATCTGTGGCCCGATGGCCCGGTCTGCCCGTTCTGCGGCGAGTACAAGCGGATAGGCGAGTTGAAGGGTAAGACGACGCGCGCCGGGCTGCGCAAGTGCTATGCGTGCAAGAAGCCTTTCACGGTCAAGATCGGCACCGTCTTTCAAGAGAGCAACGCGCCGTTCCGGTACTGGCTACAGGCGATCTACCTCATGTGCTCATGCAAAAAGGGCATCAGCACCCGCCAGCTACAGCGCACGCTCGGCTGCGGGATGAAAACCGCGTGGCACCTGGGGCATCGTATCCGCAAGATGATGGAAAGCGATATCGATATCATTTCTCCGCTTGGCGGTGCCGATGTGGTTCTTGAAGCAGACGAAACTTTCGTGGGTCGCCGGCCCGGCACCAAGGTGCGTAAGGGCAGCTCTGCTCACATGAATGCGGTTTTCTCGCTGGTAGAGCGAGGCGGCGCGGCCCGCTCCTTTCACGTGCCGAACATTCGGGCCAATACCCTTCGCAGCGTCATGGAAATTCACGCTTCCCGCGCTTCGCATCTGATGACCGATGAGGCGCACGTTTATACGGGGATTGGCTGGAATTTCGCGTCGCACGCCACGGTTAATCACAGTAGAGACGAGTACGTGCGCGGCACGGCGTACACCAACACCGTCGAGGGTTTCTTCTCGATCCTCAAGAGGGGCGTCTATGGCGTGTATCAGCACATTTCCGAGGCTCACTTGCATCGGTTTCTGGCCGAATTCGATTTCCGCTACAGCAACCGCGAGAAGCTAGGCATCAATGACGCTGAGCGCGCCGCGCGCGCCCTTCGTGGCGCAAAGGGCAAGCGCCTCACCTACGGATCAACTCGTTAGGAACAGTGCGATGAAACGACCGCCTCTTTGGCGGCACCGCAAGCGACGTTGGCGCGGCCCAGAACTGCCGAGCGATCCCCGTCAAATGAAATTCCAACTCTAGGAATCGCGGCGCGCGATCACCGCAATCTTTTTATCACCCCGCAACCGGCGCTGGCGCGCAGCCTCGAACCGCTCCCGCATCTTCGGCTCCGTGAGCCGTTCGTTGAGATGGGCCTGTACGGCTTCCCGAATCACCTCCAGCTCCTGCGCGCGATAGTTTGCAGCGCAGAAGTCGATGAGGTCATCGGCTAGCGTACCTCCAGGTCGTGTCCCTGGTGATGGTGTAGGAGACCGCTGACCGGCCCGCCGGAGCGACCGCCAAGAGTCTGGCGCAGGCAGGCCGGTCAGCGGCCACCGGGGCGATCCTGAGTAGGGTTGGGTTGCGACACGCAACTCTGAC
>DASRLB010000539.1:0-10083 GCA_035648695.1 Acidobacteriaceae bacterium
GGGCGTGGGAGCGGCGCTGGCGCTGGAGTCGCTGCCGGCGGAGGGGCGCGGATTTTTCTCGGGGCTGTTGCAGGAAGGTTATGTCGCGGGAAACCTGGTCGCGGCGGCGGTGTATGGGTTGTTTGGCTGGTCGATCGTGCATATGGGCCTGCACGGGTTCTTTGCAAGCTGGCGTATGCTGTTTGTAGTCGGCTCACTTCCGGCATTGCTTGTTTTCTACGTCAACGCGCGCGTGGAGGAATCGCCTGCGTGGAAGTCGTCGCCGCGGGGGCAGCGCGTGATCGTTCCGCGCGGAGATTTTCTGCGGCAGATGTTGAAGTACATGCCGCGGCTGGCGTTTCTGACGCTGCTGATGTTTGCGTTCATGTCGTTCAGCCATGGGACACAGGACCTCTATCCGACTTTCCTCAAACACGACCACGGGTTTGCGCCCGAACGCGTGTCGTGGGTTGCGATGATTGGGAACGTTGGCGCGTTTGCGGGCGGCGTCGTTTGCGGCACGCTCTCGGAGCGCTTCGGGCGCAAGCGGGCCATCATCGCTGCGGCGCTGTTGGCCATTCTCATCATTCCCTTGTGGGCGTGGAGCCATACCGTATTACTGGTTGCGCTGGGCGGCTTCCTGATGCAGTTCATGGTGCAGGGCGCGTTCGGCGTGATTCCGGCGCACCTCAACGAGCTTTCGCCGGGGCCGGTGCGCTCGGTGTTGCCGGGGCTGGCGTATCAGCTTGGCGCATTCTTTTCTTCGTGGAACATTGTGCTGAAGGCGGGCATCGCGGCACGCTTTTTTGGCGGACGGCTGGCGCCGGTGCTGGCGGTAACGGTGCTGGTGATCGGGCTTGCTGTTGCCGGTGTTACGGCGCTCGGCTCGGAGGCGAGAGGCGCCGACTTGTCTACGGCATAGCGGGTCTGCTATCACTTACGGTTGCCTCGGAGCCGGAGCGCACGCAGTGTGTACGGCATCCAAACAATCAGGAGAATTCGATGCCCGCAGTAGAAGTTCAAAGCCCGCTCCAAGCCGCCGTTCCGTTCCTCATCCAGCAGGACTGGGCGGCGTACACGCCGGAGCAGCACGCCATCTGGTCGGAACTGGTGACGCGCCGGATGCCGCAACTGGAGCGGCACGCCTGTGCTGAGTATCTCGACGGCTTTCAGCGGATTGGCCTGAAGGCAGACCAACTGCCGAACCTTGCTGCCGTGAGCGCGCGTTTGCAGCCGCGGACCGGATGGCAGTCGACGCCGGTGAGCGGGTTTCTGCCGGCGGATGCGTTCTTCGAAATGCTGGCTGCGCGGATGTTTCCGACCACGACATGGATCCGCAGCCGCGAGGCCATGGGGTATACGCCGGAGCCGGATATTTTTCACGACGTGTTTGGGCATGTGCCGATGCACGCGCATCCGGTGTTCGCGAATTTTCTGGAGCACTACGGCAAGGTGTGCGCCGCGTTGACGAGCGCCGACGATCTGGAGCGCATGGGCCGGCTGTTCTGGTTTACGGTGGAGTTTGGGGTGATCCGCGAGCAGGGTGCGATCAAGGTTTATGGCTCGGGGCTGATTTCTTCGCACGGTGAATGCACGCATGTCGTCGAGGGCGGCGCGGGGCTTGAGATTCGGGACTTCGATCTCGACCAGGTGTTGGAGGAGAAAGTGGACACCGGTAATATGCAGAAAGTGCTGTACGCCATTGAGTCCTTCGACCAAATTTACGAAGCCATGAAGGATGCCGAGTCGCGGCTGGGCTGAGCCGCTCCCCAAATCTGTCAGGAGATTCATGGACCGTCGCAAATTTATCGCTCTGGTGTCGTCCGGTGTTGCGGCTACACAGCGGGCATCGGCGTTTTCGCTTCCAACGCTCGGCGAGGCTAAAGTGTCTGCGGCGTTCAAGCCGCGTAAACGTCAGGGGCCGCCGAATGTGGTCCTGATGATTTGCGACGACCTGGGGTTTGGGGACCTCGGGTGTTACGGATCGAAACTGCCGACGCCGAACCTCGATCGCATGGCGTCGGAAGGCATGCGGTTCACGCGATTCAATGCGGGCCATCCAATCTGTTCCGCTTCGCGCGCGGCGCTGCTGACCGGACGGTACGGCCTGCGCAGCGGCACCACGGGAGCCTTCGGTCCGAAGGACACGGGCGGAACTTCGCTGGATGAAACATTGTTGTCCAATCTGTTTCACGCGCGTGGCTATAAAATAAAGGCGATTGGGAAATGGCATCTGGGAAGCACGCCGCAATACCTGCCGACCAGCCGTGGATTCGATTCGTTCTACGGCGTTCCGTATAGCGTGGACATGTATCCGATGCCGCTGATGCGGGACACCACGGTCCTCGAAGCGGAGGCCGACCGCAAGCTGCTGACTCCGCGTTATACGGACGAGGCGGTGAAGTTTATCGATGAGAGCGGCGCGACTCCATTTTTCATGTACCTCGGATTTTCTTATCCGCATGATCGTGCCGTGGCTTCGGAGCGGTTTCATGGCAAGACGGAGTTTGGCGATGTTGGCGACGCGATCGCGGAGATCGACTGGAGCGCCGGGGAGATTCTGCGGGCGGTGGAGCGGAAGGGAATCGAGTCCGACACGCTGGTGCTGTTCACGAGCGACCACGGGCCGTGGTACCAGGGCTGTCCCGGCATGTTACGCGGGCGCAAGGCATCGACGTTTGAAGGCGGGTTCCGGGTGCCGCTGATCGCGCGGTGGCCGGAAACGATCGCGCCGGGGAAAGTTGTGGAGGAGTCCTGCTCGAATCTCGACATCTTGCCTTCGCTAGCTGCGATGTGCGGACTTAAGCTTCCGGAAAAGCCGCTCGATGGCGTGGACATATCAACGTTGTTTTCCGGCGGGAAGACGATTGAATCGAAGCCGCGTATCTATTTCGCCGCGATGGGCAATCATGGGCTGGATGTGCACTGCATCCGCAAGGGCGATTGGAAGCTGCGCGTGGCGCAGGGAGTCGGTGGGGAAATCTACACTAACGACAGGACGACCGCGGCGAAGGAAAGTGCGTGGCTGCAAAATCCGGAACTGTATAACCTGGCGCTCGATCCAGCCGAGAGCTATGACGTGGCGAGATTCCATCCTGAGATTGTGGCGGAACTCAAGCGCGATCTGGAAGAGTTGATGCCGTCGTTTCCGGCGAATGTCGTCGATGCCTATGAGAAGTTGAAACTGAAGCTGGGGAATATCAGCACGCCTCCCGGGGCTTCGCCGAGGCCTAATACTGCTCCGAAGGCCTAAGGAACGCACGCCACGGTTGACGGTTTCTTCGAGCGGAGGTACTCTTAATACATGAACTTCGCTCGCATCGCCGCCTGTTGTCTTCGCCTCGGTGCTGAGGCGACGGATCCGTCTGCTTAGAACCTAAGCAGTCTGCGAAGTCCCACCCCAAGCGCCCACGAATCCAGTGGGCCTTTTCTTTTGTCCGAACGGAGATACATACCTTGAACGAAACAGCCCCTTCCCCGACCCCTGCGGTTGCGCCCAAAGAGACCAAAGCTCAACGGGCCGAACGCATGAAGCTCGCGAAGAACCCGTGGAACGCCTGGGAGGAAGTTCGTCAGTTTGCGCGTGAAGGCCGCGCCAGCGTGCTGCCGGAGTGGGCGGGAATGTACTTCAAGTGGTGGGGAATTTATACGCAGGGCGACGGCGTGGGCATCACTGGCGGCGTGGGCGGCGAAGGCAAGGCCAGCGAATATTTCATGATGCGCATCGGCTTGCCCAACGGCCTGTTGACCGCGCACCAACTGCACACCATCGCCGACATCACGAAGAAATACGCGCGCGGTATCGCCGACATTACGACCCGGCAGAATATCCAGTTGCATTGGCTGACGATCGAGTCGCTGCCGGAAGTTGTGGAGGCGCTGACGGCGATCGGCCTCTCGCCCAAGGGCGCTTGCGGCGATGTGGTGCGCAACGTTACGGGCTGCCCGCTGGCTGGGCTCAACGGGCACGAGTTGATCGACGCTTCTCCACTGGCTGTCGAGATAGCGCACAAACTGACGGCGAATCCGGAGTTCTACAACCTGCCGCGCAAGTTCAAGATTTCGGCGACGGGCTGCCCGTCGTGGTGCAGCTATCCCGAAATCAACGATGTTGCGCTCACCGCTTTGAAGCGCACGGTCGACGGTAAGGACGAGATTGGCTACAGCGTTCGCGTGGGTGGAGGGCTTTCCAACGAGCCGCATCTGGCGGTGAGGCTGAATGCGTTTGTCCCGCAGAACAAGGCGTACGATGTGGCGCGCGCGGTGTGCGAAATCTTCCGCGAGCAGACCGACCTGCGCCAGAGCCGCACCCATGCGCGCATCAAGTATCTGTTTACGAAGTTCGGCTGGACGGCGGAGACGATGCTGGAAGTGATCGAAGAAAAGCTGGGCTACAAGTTCGATTCGTGCGACGAGGGGCCGGTCGCAGACGACATTTATCGCGACCACGTCGGCGTGCATCGGCAGAAGCAGGACGGCCTCAGCTATGTCGGCGCGACCGTGTTGAATGGTCGCGTGACTGCCGCGCAGTTGCATCAGCTTGCGTCGCTGTCGGAGACCTATGGCGATGGGCAACTGCGCACGACCATCATGCAGAACATCCTCCTCGTCAATATTCCGAACGACATGGCACTGGCGCTGGCGAAGGAGATTGTCGGGATCGGGCTGGAAGTGGAACCGTCGGTGTTTTATCGCGGGACGATTGCCTGCACCGGCACCGAGTTCTGCAAACTGGCCATTGCCGAGACCAAGGGTTTTGCGCGGTGGCTAGTGGAAGAGATGGAAGGGCGGTTGCCGGAGTTCGATCAGCAGTTAAAGCTGCATGTGACGGGCTGCACCAACAGTTGCGGGCAGAGCTGGATCGCCGACATCGGGCTTGAGGGCAAGAAGATCAAGAAGGACGGCGCGCTGGTCGACGCGTTTTATTTCTGCGTCGGCGGCGCGGTCGGAGAGCACGCCAACATCGCGCGGCAGATCGGCTATCGCACGACTGCGGAAGATTGCCCCGAAGCGATCGAACGGCTGTTGCGCGGCTATCTTTCGGCGCGCGAACCGGGCGAAAATCTGCGCGCATATTTTGGGCGCACCAGCAACGAAGAATTGCGCGCGCAACTGGCAGGAGCGGTCGTCGAAGCTGTCGAACGCGACCCGGCGCCAGGCCGCGTGCCGGCGAGCGTGGGGTAAACGTATGAGCCTCTTTCCAATTTTTCTGAAGCTGGCGGGCCGGCATTGCGTGGTGGTCGGCGCGGGCAATATTGCCGAATCGAAGATCGAGAGCCTGCTGACGGCGGAGGCGCGCGTCACCGTGATTGCGCCCGAAGCGTTGCCGCGGGTGCGGGAGTGGGCGGCATCGGGTGAACTGACGTGGAAGCAGCGGGGATACAAGGCGGGCGACCTTGCTGGCGCCTTCCTGGCGATTGCCGCGACGGCGACTGCCGAGGTCAATCGCGCGGTGTTTGCCGAGGCCGCGGGTGCGGACATTCTCTGCAATGCCGTCGACGATCCGCCGTTTTGCGATTTTTATTTTCCGTCGGTGGTGCGGCGCGGCGATTTGCAGATTGCGATTTCTACGGCGGGCGAGAGCCCCGCATTTGCGCAACGGCTGCGCAAGGAGTTGAACGCGCAACTGCCGCTCGACCTGGGCGAATGGCTGATGGAGCTTGGCCGTCTGCGCCGCGAAGTGACGGCGGTTGAGCCTGTCGGCAAGCCGCGTAAACAGTTGCTGCATGAACTCGCGCAACGCGAAGTGTGCGGCTACGATCAATGCCCATCGCGTCTGCGGGCGAGAGAGCACTATCGCGAACATAGCTTCGCGGTGTCGGGGTATCCGGAATGATGACTGCGGAAAAGGGAACCGTCTATCTGGTTGGCGCGGGGCCGGGCGATCCGGAACTGCTGACCGTGCGCGCGTTGCGATTGCTGGAGCAGGCCGACATTATTTTTCACGACGACCTTGTGCCGGATGCAATTCTTGCGCTGGCAAATTCTCGCGCTTTGGTGACGAGTGTTGGCAAACGCTGCGGAAGGCCCCGAATTACGCAGCAGGGCATCCATTCTCTGATGATCGAGTCGGCGCGAGCGGGGCAGTCCGTGGTACGGCTCAAGAGCGGCGATCCGCTGGTGTTCGGGCGTGCGGGCGAAGAGATTGCCGCGCTGCGTTCCGCGAAGATTTCGTTCGTCATTGTTCCCGGAGTGACTGCGGCGCTTGCGGCAGGAGCGGCGCTGGAATTGCCGCTGACCGACCGCAAGAGCGCGTCGAAACTCATCTTCTGCACCGGGCATCATGCGGCCGACAAGAGCGAAGACATCCCGCTGTGGACCGGCCCACTGCCTGAGGACGCGACGCTGGTGGTCTATATGCCGGGGCGCGATACGAGCCGTCTGGCGCATGATTTACGCGCTGCCGGAGTTGCTGACAGCACGCCGTGTTGCGCGATCTCGCACGCCGCGAAGCCGGAGCAGTCGCACGCCGCGTGCAGGCTGGAAGCGTTCGACGAGTTGGAGTGCGGGCCGGCGCCGTTGCTGCTGCTGATCGGGCGCGCGATGGAGTCGCTGATCGATGCAGAGTCACCGCGCGAAGTGGCGCACGCAGTGATTGCGGAAGCTGCCGCGAGCGCGTTCGCGCGGAACTAGAGTGGCGCGATTATAGGTCGGGCTTTCAGCCCTCAAATTTCTCTCCGCCGGCTTCATGGGGCTTCGCCCCATGCTGGTATAGGGCGCGCCGTTGGCGCTCTTTATACCGCTTGCGGAGTCAGATTCCCAGGCGCTTGCGGTTTGCGGCGGAGGGCCGATTTTCAGCTACGAGCTACGAGCTACCAGCTACCAGCTACGAGTTGCCGGTTGCCAGTTTTCAGTTGCTGGTTGGGTTGCGGCTGAGCGTGCTTAGGAGATATCTTCTAACGCTTCGGCTCGGACTCCTTCAGCAACTCGACGAGGCGGTCCTGCCACACCGCGGCCATGGTGTGCGTGCCGTGTCCGCGGGTCTTGTCGGAGATGGGGATCAATACGAACTTCGCGTTCGGCATGCGCCCGACCATCTTCTCCGCGATACCAAGCTCGGGTGGATTGATGAAGTCGTCTGCGGAGTTCATCCACATTACCGGCACGGTGATGCGTTCGAGGTCCTTGCTGGGGTCGTAGTCGCGCGAAGCGTTGACGTAGTAGATGAAGTTGTTCGCGTCGGTGTTCGCCGTGCTGCGTTCGAGCGAGCGGTCGGCGTAGGCTTCGGCGGCCTCGGGCGTGGGCGCGACCTTCTGCATCACCAGCGGAGCCGAGCCCATGATGAGGAGCATTTCGTTGGCGGTGCGCAGGCCTTCGAGCGGCTCGGATGTGTAGTCGCCGTTCTTCCACGCCGGGTCGCGCTCGATATTTTCAATCGCCATGTAGCGCATCATGCGGTTGCGGCCGGCGATCGGCACGGGCAGGCAGGCCATCGGCATCAGCGCGTCGGCGAAGCCGGGATACGTTTCGCCCCAGACGAAGCTCTGCATGCAGCCCATCGACGTGCCGAAGATCAGCCGCAGGTGGTCGACGTGCAGGCCGTCCATCAGCATCTGGTGCTGCGAGCGCACCATGTCGGCGTAGTCGTAGTGCGGGAACTTCATGCGCAGGCCGTCGCTGGGTTTCGAGGAGTCGCCCTGACCGATGTCGTCCGGAAAAATGAGGAAGTATTTGGTGATGTCGAGCGGCTGTCCGGGTCCGAAAAGCACTGTCGAAAATACTGGCGAGAACAGCGAGTGCGCGTTTCCGCCGGTGCCGTGCAGCAGCAGCACTGCATTGTCGACTCTGCCGGCGACGTTGCGATGCGGTGTACCTAGCGTGAGGTAGTGGAGCTTCAACTCGGGCAGCGACTCGCCACTGGTGAAGTGGAAATCGCGTGCGATGTAGTCGCCCGGAACGCCGGTGTAGGCAGGGGCCGTCTGAGCGATAACGCCGGCCGCGGTTAGAGCGGCGAAAACTGCAAAAATATTTCGCAACGTTGACATGCGTATCTCCCGGAAAGAAGTCGTCCCGCGCCGATTGGACGCGGGACGTTGTTAGGTCAGCATTAGTTGGTGGCCGCAGGCCGCCCCTGCCGTGCCGGCCTGTCGGCGTCGTCGTCGCCGTCCTGCCTGTGTTCCTGCTTTGGGAGGACGGTCAGCGGCGAGAGCGGTTTGGTGATCTCGTCAAGCAGATCGGGTGCGCCTTCGACGCGTTGCAGCGTGGGATAACGCTCGCCGTCGTGGTAGTCGACATCGACGTTGCGGACGTAGGTTTCGTTTTGCACGATGAAGTGGATCGGCTCGGTCGTGCCCTGGGCTGCCTTGATCGCGGCGCCCAGCGTGTCGGCGGAAGCGATGCGGCCGTTGACGGCGATCAGTTTGTCGCCGGGCGAGAGCCTGGCCTTGTCGGCGGCGCTGTCGAGGCGAACGTCGGCGACGGTGTTTTCCGCTCCGAGGCGAAGCCCGAGCGAGTACCAGACGTTCGGGCCCATCGGTCCGCGCGCGCCTGTGGGGGCTCCGCGTTCGGCATTGCTGGGATGGTCGACGTAAACGACCTTGTAGCCGCCCTGCTCAATGCCCGCGGCGTCGGCGTGCGGATTGATTTCGTCGATGCGGGTATGCAGGAACGCTGCCCAGTCGTACGGCACGACCTGGTTGAGGTCGGCGATCAGTTCCGCGCGATCGTAGGGCACGATCAGCGGGCCGGTGTTGCCGCCCTTGCCGAGAAAGATGTGCTGGAAGTCGGTCAGCGATTTCTGCCCGTTGGTCAGCTTGCGGATGAGGGTGTCGGCGTCGAGCCAGAGCAACTCGCCTTCCTGGTAGTAGTCCTGTCCGCGCTTGAGGTTGGCCCAGGCGGGGCCGGGACGGCGGCTGATGCTGGAAGCGATGGCGGTGTCGTCGGTGGTGCGCCACAGGCGGCCGCCCTTGCTGTCGAGGCTGGCGTAGGAGGCGGCGAGTTTGTCGCGGTAGGTGGCCTGGGTTTCGAGGCCCGAGCGCGCGGCAAGAACGTTGCCCATGTACTGCGTCATGCCTTCGTAGACCCACAGCAGTTCGCCCTGCATTGGGGTTGCGAAATCGGGCTGGTAGAGCGTCGCGGGGCGGCGATACTTTCCGTTCCACGAATGCGTGAACTCATGCGATAGCAGGTCGGCTTCCTGGTTTTGATGACGCTCGTCGGAGAAGCCGAGTTCGCCGACGCCGTTGTCGGACGACTGTCCGTGCTCCAGGCCTTCGCCGCCGGCGAGGTCGGAGAGCGTCAATAAAAAGTGGTAGACGTGGTAATGGCGCGAGGCATAGGCTGCGCCGGTTTCGTGGACGAGGTTGGAGATCTCGGCGAGGACCGAGGGGTGCAGGTCGGAGTCGGCTGGATTGTCGGCGACTACGTCGATGTAGTGCTTGGGCGTGACGTCGGGGGCGAGCGCGAACTCGTGGAAGTATTCGCCGGAAACGACGGGCGAGTCCTCAAGCTGCTCGACGTTGGTCGCTTCAAACTCCGTTGCTCCGCCAACTTTCGCGTTTGGGTCGTGCGGGTGGACAGGCGTGAGCGCGGTGCCGATGCCCCAGCCCGCAGGGACGATCACGGTCGGCTGGATCGGAATCTTCGCGACGGGAATGTGCGCCGGATAGATCATCGCCCGCTCCCACTCGAGTACGGCGATTTTGTCGGAGGAACGTCCGGCGCCCATTTCGATGTGAGCGTGCAGCGTCGACACACCGGCGGGGATGTCGAGGTGGAACTCGAACATGTCGACGTCGTCGCGACGCCAGGGAAGCGTCTTTCCGTTGGCGGTGAAGACCAGGTCGAGCAGGTCGGCGATGGGGCCGTTGGGGGCGTGGTTGCCGGGAATCCACTTGGGCATGGTGAGCGCAAGATGGCCGGCCTTGACCGGGATGTCGCTTTCGGAGGAATAGATTTTGCGGCCCACCTGGGTGAGGTCGGCGGTGACGCGGATGGGTTGCTGGGCGGCCAGTTGCAGGGTGACGAGGGCGGAGGCGAACAGGACGATCTTGCGAAGCATTGGGGTGTGCGATCCTCTCAGAAACTTGAGTATGGGAAGGATACGCCTCAGAGGGCCCGGAAGACTCAGGGCTTTCGCCACGAAGCCGACGGGCGATATAATCG
>DASRLB010000540.1:0-4218 GCA_035648695.1 Acidobacteriaceae bacterium
TGGCCTGATATGGAGTGACCGTGTCAAACCTGCGCAATCTATGGGTGTGTTGTTGTTGGTTTCGTCGTTTTTCGAGGACAGAGCGAGCAGCAGTCGGGGCAGTTTTCAGCGACGATTGATCAGTCTGATATTCGCGGGTCGAAACCGCATAATCTTGATCCGTCGGGAGCTGCCTCTGACTGTTATCGCGAGTCCGGCTGAGCCTGTCGCATAGGCCAAACGAGGATTCTCCTTCGTGCTTGCCCCGGCTGCTGCTGGCTCTGTGCTCGATTTGGACGACGATTTTCATCAGTAAGTTCGCTTTTGCTTTTTCTTTATCAGGAAGTTTTTGCTTTTGCTTTTTCTCAAGCTGCTATTCGCTGGCTGACAGTCGCTTCCGCTTTAGTACCTATAGCCCAGATAAAACCCAGCAGTTCGCGGCCCACCGCTGTGACGATCTTTCTCTTGTCTTTACCCTTGGCCGCCAGTCTCGCGTATCGCTTATGCAGTCGGTGTTGTGCTTTCCACGCAATCTCTTTAGCTTCATCCGATGCGCTTTGCTGTCGTTTGCGCAGTCCGGCCCAAATGGCAGGAGGACGTTGATAACTCCATGCCGCTTCGACGACGATCCGTCTCAGGTGGGCGTTGCCCGTCTTCGTGATGCTGCCTCGTCGAGTCCGCGTGCCACTGGAGTTCTCGCTCGGCACAGCGCCGCAATAACCCATCAGCTCACGAGCACCTGCAAAGCGCGAGACCTGGCCTAACTCGGCCGCGATCGTCACCGCCGAAATCTGCGCGATGCCGCGCAGAGCCTGTAGATCCGTGATGACTTCCTGCAATGCCGGCGAGGCCAGCTTGACCGCTTCGGCGATGGCCTGCTCCAGTCGCAGAACTCGTTCTCGCATGTGTTCGACTTCATGCAGATAATCGAGCCGCGTTGACTCCTGGGCTACCTGTGCAAATCGTATCTGCGACACCCAGATCAGATGGAGATGTGTCCAGGCTCTAACTCCAGCCGGCGGACGGTGACCCGAGCGCAGTAGAAACTTGCCCAGCCGGTGACGAGCTCGCAACTCATCCTGCTTGGCCGCCTCACGCGCACGCACCAGATCGCGGAGCGCCTCAGAGCCCGCGTCCGGAACCCAGACCGCCGTCAGATCGCCGGATCGGTAGCTCCGCGCCAGCTTCTCAGCATCGCGCCGATCGGTCTTCACCCGATCGCCGGCCTTCACCGGGACCAGCGACGGGGCAATCACCTCACACTGCACACCTAGTTCCGCCAACTGCCAGTAAAGGACATAGCCAGTCGGACCGGCTTCATAGCAGACCCGCAACTTCTCCACTGGGCCAAGCTTCTTGATCAGCTTGCGTACCGAATCCATCCGGTTGGGTATCGTACCGAGACTTCGTACCTCGCCATCCGGTTCGGCTATCGCTGCGGCAATCGTTTCGGCATGGACATCCATGCCCAGAAATCGTAACTTCTCCTTCATGACCGGCTCCCTTCCGCTTGTGGCTCTGAACTATGCGCCCTTCGGACGCTCACAGCTTAACCCACGGTCGGCGGCATCGGCGCCGGTCACTCCATACTGACTGTTCTCGCCAATTCACAGGCCGCTCCAGGGGTGAGGTTCAGGCCCGCGCAAGGTTGAGTGCTGATCGAAGATGAAGCGTGGCACTGTTCCCTAAAGTATTGTTTTGCGCATGTAGGGGTGGTTGACGGTTCCGTTCGAGGGAAGTCTCTAGAATTTTGTAGATAGAAGGCTTGTAAATCGGCCATGGATTGAATCAGAGATCGGATCGACCAACTCAGTGTTCAGCCGGATAGGTGACTTGGGTTCCGTTCACTCGTCCCCAGGGAGTAAGTGTGTGGACCCTTGCGCGAGTAGCGCTTGTGATTTCTCTTGCTTCGATGTCTCGCGCCAATAATGCATCTGCAATCAGGGAACGATGGCAACGCCAGGGAACAGCTTCGGCGCACATAACTGCCACCTGCTCCTGCGTCGCAAGCTTGATCAGAGCGTCCAGATTCTTCTTGAACTCAGGCGTCTGCATGTAATCGGCATAGCCCCGGAAGCTGGCGTTCTGCCACGCGATATTGATGGAATCTGGACGGGCATGCCGAAAGCCGCCCAGTCCAGGCATGTACCTGTAGTGAAGCCGAGCGGAATGCAAGCTGGCCGCCAATTGGTCCCTGTTGAACTGAGGATTGTGTCGCGAACGTGGGACCGTGCGCACATCGACGAGCCGTTTGACCTCGTGTGCTTTGAGGAGACGGATGAACTCGGCCACAGGACGCGTAGAGTGCCCTATCGTCATGACAATCACGGGTTTCGATGGTACGCCGTGTTTCATGCAACTCCTGGAGTGACATCGCCGGAGCAGTGAAGCTTTCGTGCGACTCCGCTACTTGGGCTGATTCTTCACCTGAACCAGCAGCATGCGAAGTGCCGTCTTGGCGGAGATGCCGTGAGGCAGCATCGGGGGCATGTAGACAAAGGAGCCTGGCCGGGCGTCGACCTTGTCATCTCCCAACTGGACCTCGGCCTCGCCTTCGAGGAAATAGAGCATCGCCGCAGTCGGGGCGGAATGCCCGGACAGAGCTTCGCCAGCCGAGAAGCCAAACAGTGTGATGTTTACATGTTCATCCTTCTTCAGTACCCGGCTCAGGATGCCTTTTTCAGGGAGCGTAAACTCTGTCTGCAGATTGGCGAAGAATGTGTAGTCCATATGCCTCTTCTTTTTTCAGATACGGCTGGTGAGCGATGCGGGAATCAAAATCCTACAACGGTGCTATTTGGGGTTCTTGGCTTGCCCAAAGCGGATACGGAATTCCGGCGAGCCGATTGATGGCGAGAGCCTGCGCGGTGAGCAGGATCACTGCGATCTCGATGATGACAAGTTCCCTGGGCTGAGAGATTATGCCGAGCGAAACAATCAGGGTTGTTGCTCCGGCGGGCGGATGGCTTACCCGGAACAGTGCCATGAGCGCTCCGGTAGCCGAGAGTGAGAGCGCTGCGGCCAGGACCCTCGCGGCATGAACGCCGGGGTGCGCACCGAAAGGAGGGCTGGAGGCTGCTGTGAGCGCAAAGGCGGCGTAGCCACAGATGAGGCCAATCGCATGCCCCAGGATGGTATTTCGTGGGCTTGAAGCTTCCGCCATCGGGGAAAAGAAGAAGAGATACGCGGTTGGGCCGAGCGATGGAAAAACAAATGGACTCCCCGTAAAAAGCGCCAGCACAGCGAGCAGACCGATGGTAATGAAGCCATTTATGCAGACGTAGACAGCCCACACCAGGCGCGACGGGAAGTGCTGCAGGAGCCATTCCAGTCGCATATGTGCAAGGAGCACGCCGACGTGCTCAAAGCCCCTGTGCTCGGCAGTTGTCTGGTTCCGCTCATCTGGCTGATCCAACTCGTTAGGAAAGGTCATTAGATATTGGGCAGCAGATCGAAGTATTCATCGTCTTCATTCTTGCCGCCTTCACCGAGGCCGATCGTCTTCTCCGACTCGATGAATTCGATCCGCTCAATCCACTTGACCATCTTGTAGCCAAGTTGATTTTCGACCCGCAGCCGAAGCGGAGCTCCGTAGACCTCGGTGAGAGGCTTTCCATTCATCTCGGAAGCAAGCAGGCATTGGGCCTTGAGCACATTTTCAAGGCTTTGGGTGTCGTAGTAGGCGCCGCCATAGAGAGAGCCGCCAAACGAGAAGAATGCCACAACCTTGGCATTGGGTTTCGGGCGGACCAGATCGACGAGAGACTTCATCGGTAGTCCACCCCACTTGGCGATGCCAGTCCAGCCCTGGATGCAGTGATGCATGGTAATCTCCTCGGTCTTAGCCAGCCTCTCGATATCCGCGAGCGAAAGCTCGACCGGATTATCGACGAGGCCGCCCACCTTCAGCCTGTAGTTCTGGAACCCATCTCTGGCCATCTGCTTCCAGTCTTCACGTTCGGGGATCTTGCCGTTCGGCCAGAAGCGCGGAGATATGTCGGCTTCGGTGTAGTGCTCGCTCGGCGAGAGGCGATTGAGCGTGGTTAACATTAACGGGTAGGTGATGAATTTCTGGACGTGTTGCAGGAAGCGCGGGTAAATCCACGAGATGTAATGCGCCACGATCCACGTGAGGACCACGACGCCGATGCCGACGAATCCCAGAATCATTCCGATGTGGTTCTGGTCGTCGGTACCCATCACGATGTGGTTCATGTTGCGGACGAAGCCGGTCATTAC
>DASRLB010000541.1:0-23614 GCA_035648695.1 Acidobacteriaceae bacterium
TGCTCCGCAAAGCCGCAAAACGATTCCTCGGCGATCTCTGGAAAGAGATCAAACAAATACTCGACAACATCGATCCAAACGAATGCTCCAACTTCTTTACTTCTTGCGGATATGTATCTCACTAAATTAGAAATGCTCTAACGCGCCCCGATGGGAAGCCGGTAAGGGACTTCCGCGAGACGTGGGCGAACGCATGTAGGTCTGCCGGAGTGCCGGGTCTTCTCTTCCACGATCTGCGCCGCACAGCCGCTCGCAATCTGCGACGCGCCGGGATCGCGGAGGGCGTCATTATGAAGATTGGCGGCTGGCGCACTCGTAGCGTATTTGAGCGTTATGCAATAGTCTCGCAGACAGACATTGCCGACGCGCTCAAAGAGCTTGAAGCGAGCTAAAGATCGACAACCATTGAGTGTTGCGATTCAACCAACCGCTCAAGGGATTGGCGCAGTCTGCTGCTGAATATACTTGTCTTCGGAAAAGATATATGTTGTCTTAGAATTTGTCGGCACGACACCGCTATCTGTATTTTTGGTTCCTGATTCATCCACCGCTATATCGAAGAATCCTTGATGAACTGTTTTAAGAAAGCGAATGGCTGATTTGCTTTGAACACATGGGTCGTGTCCCAAGATCATGTCAGGATCTGTAGACCCGCAATCTCCAAGGTTATCCGATTCAATGCCCAACGAAAGCACCGGACGGAAATGACTCCCGACCGGTGCCGCAAACAACTCCGACGCGTCCGTCTCTCCTTGGTGCCCATCCTCTAGCGTTATGGAGAACCCATATAGTCCCGGACCAAACTCTATTGCTCTTGCTTTTCCTGCCGTTCCAAAAGCGCCGAAGCGGGCTATTTCTTTGTCTTCAATCTCGGCGACCCAACCATCTCCCCTCCTGACAAATAAGTACGCGCCAATCCCGGCATCACAGGCGTGACAATCTTCTCCGGCTGTGGCCGTTGAAACGACGATTAAGTGCTTCTGTTCACCACCTTGCGCAAAAGATTTGTCCAAGATTAGCGTTGACGTTCCTCGCGATTGTTGCGAGGCTTGATCGGATACGCTGACCGAGGCCGACTTGCTTGCCGCGTCATAATTCCCAAACAAAAAGGTGAAGGCTTTGCTCGCGGAGAATTCGCCTGTGAATGCGTTGGGCTGCAGCGGAGGTGTGGCGACATAATGAATTATGACTACACCAGCAGCAACCATCGCGAAGAGCAGAAGAATGAGTCCAAATGTTCTTCTATGCCCGTTGTCTTGACTGGCATACGGTTCCGCCACAGCCTCCATAGATGGAGACGATGACAGCACCCGTGAAAGAAGCATTACTGCCGCCAGTGAAAGTGCCGCTACTTCTACGAAGAGTCCTGAACCAGGCTTAAGCTGAACAGAATTTACAGCTAAAGTCTCAATTTGCTGGGCAATGCCAGCGAATGGGTTATTCACGAGAGCGGGCTGACGAGCCATCATCTGCTCGCGAAACCACGTATGCATGTCGGAATTTGCAATGACGAGATGAAGGAGAGCAGCAATCGAAGCAATTGCCCCGAAGGAACAAAACGTCTTAGTCGGAGCCAATCCAAACGATCCCAGGCAACATAAGAGAGCGACAGCGGCGCATCCGAAACTGAGAATTATTTCGATTGGAATAAGCGAAATAAGCTGAAATGAGAGCGGCATTGATGAATGCGAGACAGCAGCATCGGATTCATTGGGTTCAGATTGAGTGGGGGCTGAAATTCCCTGGTCGATACTTTGGGGCTTCAATGCTGTCAGCTCGCGGTTGAATTCCCGTCCTTTAGCGATGAGGTCGTAACCACTCATTTCCTGGTTGCCAAGAATCGGCAGTTGAACTGCTGCCAACGGAAAGAAAAATGTCAAAAGGGCCACCAACAGTAGCAGGCCGACGATCCACCTTTCAGAAACGTGCATGGCAGATGGCCGGCCCAATCGCGCCGTCATCAAGTCCCGTCGCTCTTGTTGAGGCGACTCTGACCAACCGCCTTCGGGCGTAATCGACATTTCAGATTGGTCCCTTCCATTCTGGTGTCACAACAATATGCCTGACTGCTGCTTTGAGCCTAGCGGCTCTGGCACATAAACGCGCCGAAGAGGCAGCATCCCTTTATAACCGGAATCGAGAAGCTCGTAACGGGACAAGATTAGATCGACGAGTTCATTGCCGCTTATCAGGCGAAGATTGCCCTTCCCTTTAGCAAAGTTGATGGCCTGCGTTGTGAACCCACCAAGGGTTACGACCATGCCAAACTCGCTCTGACCAACTTTTCCATAGAGCGCCGAGACGACGGGCTCACCAACGTTTCCTTTGTCGCCACTCTTGGCCTGCACTTTGATGATTGGTGGCTCGAATCCAAGTTCGTCCTTATGGGCAACAATGTCGATCCCACCATCTGGGCCTTCCGGCGACACACGGGTCCGATAGCCCATAGTTCTCAAAAGGTTTGCGACAAAGTGTGAAAACGGATGCCCCTTGACCTCTTGCGCCAGAGTTTTCAATATGAAATCTCGTGTACTCTCCTCGATTTCTTCGGCAATTACAGCTACGGTCTCGTCTTCATCCACTGGTTCTGCCACAGCACTCCCTGAGAGGACTGCCCGATATTCTTCAGGATAATTCTTCACTTGAAAGAGGCTCATGGCTGCCCCGAGTTCATAGAGAGCACCCTGGGTGAATTGAGTGCGGGGAACGCTCTTAAGCCATTTGACGGTTCGCCTGTTGGGATAGGACGGAGAACCCTGCGAATCGTAAAAATACTCTCCTTCGATTTGCCCGAAGTGAACTTCCCGGTCAAGTTTCGACGGATAGAGGACGAGATCACCAAGTTTCATCTCGCACACGAACCGGAACAGCTGCCCCGCCATACCAGGAATGGCACCCGGTTTCGCTAGCGGAAACACATTTGTAACACGGGCCTTGAAGGTCTCACGGTTGCAGGCAATCTTTGAAAGGTCACCCATTTCGTGCCAGCCAATCGCGACCACACTGTTCTTCAAAAAGAGAGAGTTGGCGTCTCCCGTTCTACCGGCGTGAATGCCCCAGACTACTTGCTCTTTCATCTTGTTTCGCCCTTCTTCGCGCCGCTAGTCGTATGCTGCCCTGACTCACGGGGAAAACGCACCCCCATTCCGCCGCGCGACCGCTCGCCTCTCGTCGGGACTGAGGGACGCAAAAGCGAATGAAAGTCTTATCATCTGGAATCCTACCGAATTCTGCATCCTTGCTCCAATGCGTCACTGAGCAGTCTCTTGACTTTGGGCACAGTTTGGGCGCAGAAAAACGCATCCGAAGATGCGTTTATTTGCTAAACCATTGATTTTATTGGTGCCGGGAGGGGGGCGAACCCCCACGAGGTTGCGCTAGGCGGATTTTGAGACCTAGTACAAAAACGAACCCTGCCAGTCACGGATCACTCCCGTGAAACGCCGTTCTCCCCAGTTTGCCCAACTCTGTCTCAGGTAGCTAGCGTAGATTTTACGTTTGGCTTAGTAGGCCCTACACGACCGAACGATTCAGCACTGCCAAGGCAGACCGCAAGCTCGTCTGATCCATGTGAGCGTACCGAGCCGACATCGAAATCGTCTTGTGACCGGCAGCTTCTTGGATGACCTTCAAGCCCACACCCTTTTGCGCCAGTCGAGAGCAAAACGTATGCCGGAGGTCATGCCATCTGAAGTTCTCAATCTTGGCATCCTTCAAAGCCTGCGCCCACCACTTCTTGTTATCGCCGATGGCGAACACAGCGCCGACCGGAGCGGGATCATTCCGTCCCGCCCGCCGACCAAGGTTCAACTCCCGCAGAAGCTCAAAGGCGGCGACGACATCATCAATCATGTAAACCAGACGGCTCTCGCCGTTCTTGGTATCCCGCAGAGTGATGACGCGCTGGTCGAAGTCAACATCGGTCCACTTGAGGCCGTATTGCTCACCCTTCCGCATCCCCGTTCCGAGGGCAACGTCGAGTTCGCAGAGACGATGCCGCACAAGCGGCTCCTGATACTGGGCAAGGTGAGCCTTCGTCTCGATGTGACTGACCAGCGCAGCGCGGAGCCGCTCCTCCTCCTCAGGTTTCAGCCACCGGATCACTCCGTTGTTCATCCGCCGCTGCTTCACATCTCGCGCCGGATTCACCTGCACCTTATCCCGGAGCTTGCCGTGTTGGTAGATCGCGGAGAGATGTGCCTTGAGCCGGTTCAGGGTTCCAGGCTTCAGAGGTGCCTTCTTCGTGAGTCGTCCGTCGCCGCGCGTACTCCGCCGCTTGACCCCGCTCAACCAGTCCTCAATCTCCCAGGGCCGAACACTCGCAGCAGGCCTGTGACCGAAGGCCGCACGAATCAGGTCGAGACGTTGAGGAGGATTGCGCTGGTCCTTGAACAGATCAGGCCGACCTTGAAGGTGCTTGAGATAGTCGTCGCACAGTTCGTTGACGGTCACACTTCCGCCGAGTGTTTCGAGTTCGGTAATCGTCAGCACAGGACGCTTCGCAGTCTCGGGAACGATCCCCTCGCCAGAGCGCCGAAGCGTCCGGGCTTTCTCCACATAGTTGACGGCCGCAGCACGATTTCTACCGAAGGACTTTCGGACCAGCTTGCCATTGATTTTGAACCTGGCGTACCAAAAACCTGAGCCTTCTTCGCGCTCGTAAATGCCTTCGACAGGGATAACTTTTCTTGCCATCGGACTACTCCTTTTTCGACCTGCGACCCTCGGACAAATAGTGCGAATTCTGTCCGATAAACGAACGTGGGATACCGAGTGGGATACCTGCCGTCTTTTACGCCTGCGAGCGTGTGCGTCGCCCTGCTGATTCAAGTGTACTCCACACCCCTGTGAACATTGGCGATTTCTTACTCTATGCAATGTTGTGCTACTCTGTGCAAGGCCCTAGAGAAACTACTCCTAACGCGAAGGTCGCAGGTTGGACTCCTGCCCGGGCCACCAATTACCCCTCCCAATTGATCCCTGTTAGTCCCACATAGGTCTGCCTACCCGCACGCAGAGTTGGCCTTTGCTGGACTTTCATCCTAATATTTTTCCAGGTTAGTCCCAGTTGATGGCACCCAAGCCCACCACATCTGTGGGTAGACGGGAAATGTGGGTAGATGCCAAGCAAATGGAGTCAAGATGAAACTCACGGAAGCAAAGATCAAAACGACGAAGGCCGTCAATAAGGCCACGAAACTGTTCGAGGGCGGCGGCCTCTACCTGTACATCTCACCCGAGGGCGGCAAGCTCTGGCGGTGGGCATATCGCGTCAACCGCAAAGAGAAGACGATGAGCTTCGGTCCATACACATTGGCTCCAGAAAAGAATTGGCGAAGCGGAAATAGAGGATGTTCATGATCGCTTCCTTGCCGAGGAAGCGATCGTTTAGAGCGGTTGCACAAGCGAGTGACAGACAGCATTGAGCGATCGCCTGGTCACACCGAAGAGCACCAGCGCGTCCAAACGGGGGCAGCCATCAGGCGCCTCCCGTTGTCTTTTCCTTGTGACCGCCGAACTCGTACCGCAGTGCGGATAGGACTTTATCGGCGAAGTCAGCCTCGCCGCGAGAACTGAAACGTTCGAACAGAGCGGCGCTCAGGACTGGGGCGGGCACGGATTCGTCGATCGCTGCCTTGAGTGTCCACCGCCCTTCTCCCGAGTCCGAAACTCTGCCCTCGAACTTCGCGAGATCGGGGCTTTCGAGCAGCGAAGCAGCCGCAAGATCCAGAAGCCAGGATGAGATGACGCTGCCGCGCCTCCAGACCTCGGTGATGTCGGCAAGATTCAGGTCGTAGGCATAGTGCTCAGGGTCGCGCAGAGGCGTGGTTTCAGCATCGACCGTATCTTTCTGCTTGCCGACGTTGGCATGATGGAGGATGTTCAGGCCTTCCGCGTAAGAGGCCATCATGCCGTACTCGATACCGTTGTGGACCATCTTCACAAAGTGCCCCGCGCCATTCGGTCCGCAGTGCAGATAGCCGTGCTCGGCGGTGCCTCCGAGTTTCTCGCGACCCGGTGTACGCGGTGCTTCTTCGATCCCCGGAGCGAGAGCGCTAAAAATAGGCTGGAGTCGCTGGACGACGTCATCGTCGCCGCCGATCATCAGGCAATAGCCGCGCTCCGATCCCCACACTCCGCCGCTGGTGCCGGCATCGACGTAATGGATTCCCTTCGGCTTGAGGTCGGCGGCTCGGCTGATGTCATCGAGATAGTAAGAGTTGCCGCCGTCGATCAACACGTCGTCGGTCTTGAGATACGGGATAAGGCTCTTCAGGGTCGAATCGACGACGGCGGCGGGAACCATCATCCAAATCGCGCGCGGTTCTTTCATTTTTTGCGCGAAGTCCTCAAATGAGGTCGTACTGGTTGCGCCTTCCTTCGCGAGCGTTTGCACGGCGTCGGCGTTGATGTCGTAAACGACGCAACGGTGTCCGGCTTTCTGAAGACGCCGCACCATGTTCATGCCCATTCTGCCTAATCCGACCATTCCAATTTCCATGTCGTTCCCTTCGTGTGCCTGGCTCAGTCGAGCATACGCGGTCCATACCGCGCTCCATGTGAAAGCTGCACTGACTTCCTTGGATGCCTAAAGCACCCCTGCCGGGTGAGCGTCGATTTGTGGGACGACAGTGCGTTGCGTGAGCATTTTTGTCCGGCAATCGCAGGCTGTTTCGCACTGTGAGCAAAATGGAACAGCGCATGTCGCTCGACACGACCATACTTTCAGCAGATGTTTTGACGACGTTCCAGCCTTGCGGTACCTGTCCGCATAACTCCGCCCTTTCAAGTTTAATCGTCCGGCGACGTGGCATGAACTACAGAGAACGAACTGGCGCACCGATATGTGTGCGATAGAACTTCCACTATTCAACGAGCCCTCGTTTCAACGAGCCCTCGTTGAATCTCCCAGAACTGGCTTGGCGAGCGTGTCTTCCACATGGACCGCGCACACGCTCAGACGCTGATGTATTTGAAGCTATCTGTCGCCGGACACCTCACCATCTTCCTGACACGGACGCGAGGTCCGTTCTGGACGATCAAGCCCGCGAAGGTTCTTTGGATGGCAGTGCTTGGGACGCAGATCATCGCCACTCTCATCGCCGTATACGGTCTCTTCATGACGCCGCTGGGCTGGAAGTGTGCAGGTTTTGTCTGGGCCTATGCGATCGTCTGGGCGCTGCTCACCGATCGCCTCAAGCTGCTGGCCTATCGCATTCTGGATCCATCGGCGTTGCCACTGTTGGCGAAGAAACAGATCGACCTGGGACCTGAGATTGCCAAAGAGGCCTATGAACTCTTCCAACAGCGAGCGCGGGGTGAAAGCCAGCAGGACCAGGACTGGCTTGAGGCGGAACGCATCATACAGATCAAGCATTCAGAGCTACCGAAGGCTTCATGAGCGTGCGGCGAAAGAGCGCTCCAAGGAAGGTCGGTACTTAAATCTTATCGAGGCCAAAGGGCAGCCGCCGCGAACCAGGCATTTGCGTCTGCGGCGCTGTCGTCGATAGCCCAGAGCTTCAGGAGACAAATTGACCGATCCGAAAACCAGCAAGTCACGCAAGAAGGTTCCAGCGGCAAAGGCAGCGCCGGCTTTGGGCATCGACGCACTCAATGAGTTGGCGCTGAACCTGCATTGGTCCTGGAACCACAAGGCAGACGTGCTTTGGGAAGCACTGGACAGCTATCTGTGGCAGACCACGCAGAACCCATGGGTCATTCTTCAAACGGTCTCGGCAGATAAGGTCAAGACTCTTCTGGCAACGCCAGACTTTCAGGAACTCTTGTCCGCTTTGCTTCAGCACAAACGCAAATTCTTCTCGGCCGATGCGTGGTTTCAGAAGACGCATCCCGGAGCCGCGCTCTCAACGATTGCCTATTTCAGCATGGAGTTCATGCTGACCGAAGCCCTGCCGATTTACTCTGGCGGCCTCGGAAATGTCGCGGGCGACCAGATGAAAGCGGCCAGCGACCTTGGCGTTCCGGTCGTGGGCGTCGGTTTGCTTTGGGGTCAAGGCTACTTTCGTCAGGATTTCGACGCCGATGGCAATCAGCGCGCGCTCTATCCCGTAAACGACCCCGGCCAATTGCCCATTCAGCCGCTTCGTCGTGCGAACGGGGAGTGGATGCGGATCCAGATTCAGCTCCCCGGCGAAAGGATCTGGCTGCGCTGTTGGCAGGTGAATGTTGGCAGAAACAAGCTCTACCTGCTCGACGCGAACGACTTCGCCAATGCCGCCGCGCATCGCGGGATCACGAGCGAACTTTACGGTGGCGACGCCGAGATGCGGCTGAAACAAGAGATGGTTCTGGGCATTGGCGGCTGGCGTCTACTGCGGGAGCTTGGTTTGAATCCTGAGGTTTGTCACCTCAACGAAGGTCATGCGGCGTTCGCTGTGCTCGAGCGCGCCCGATACTACATGGCGGATCATCGTGTGCCCTTTGATGTGGCGCTGGCGATCACCAAGGCAGGGAACTTGTTTACAACCCATACGGCCGTCCCGGCTGGGTTCGATAGGTTCGACCAGGGGCTTTGCTGGAAGTATCTCGGCCACTATGCGAAGGACGAGCTGGCAATTTCCATGGAGCAGCTTCTCGGATTGGGAAGGCAGAACCCGGGAAATGCCTGGGAGCCTTTCAACATGGCCTACCTTGCGCTTCGCGGCAGCGGACAGGTCAGCGGCGTCAGCAAGCTTCACGGAGAAGTAAGCAGGCAGATCTTTCAACCACTGTTCTCGCGATGGCCACAGGCGGAGGTCCCGATCGGTTCTGTCACGAACGGGATTCATGTCCCGACCTGGGATTCGGCCGAAGCGGACGACCTCTGGACCAAGGTGTGCGGAGCGGACCGTTGGCGGAGCGATCGTCCACTCGCGGATGACGTCCGTCGCTTGACCGACAGCGAGTTGTGGCACATGCGCACGGAAGCGCGGAAGACGATGCTCGGCCAGGTGCGTGACCGCTATGCGCGTCAGCTCTCGGCTGAAGGCGATCCTCAGGTGAACGTTGCTGACATCTTTAAAGACGACGTGCTCACGGTCGGGTTCGCGCGTCGCTTCGCAACGTATAAGCGTCCCGATCTCCTGCTGCACGATCCTGAGCGGCTTATTCGCTTACTCACGGATGCGCGACGGCCCATGCAATTGATCCTCGCAGGCAAGGCCCATCCCGAGGATGCACCGGGACAAGCGCTGATCAAGCAGTGGAACGACTTCATCAAGCGCCCCGAAGTTCGCGGCCATGTTGTCTTCCTCAGCGACTACGACATGCAGATGGCGCAGGAACTGGTCAAAGGGATGGACCTTTGGATCAACACACCGCGCCGACCCTGGGAGGCCTGCGGGACAAGTGGAATGAAGGTGCTGGCCAATGGAGGGCTCAACATCTCCGAGCTGGACGGCTGGTGGGCGGAGGCCTATACCCCCGAGGTCGGGTGGGCCATCGGAGACGGAAAAGAACACGGTGAGGACCCTGCCTGGGACGCTTCCGAAGTGGAACGCCTCTACGCGTTGCTGGAGCAGCAGGTTGCTCCCGAGTTCTATGATCGTGATGCGCAAGGAATGCCTTCCCGGTGGCTTGGACGCGTCCGCGAAAGCATGGCGACGCTTACGCCTGAGTTCTCGGCGAGCCGGGCGATCCGTGAATATACGAACGATCATTATCTGCCGGCCGCCACGGGATACAACGCACGCGCCGCGAACGATGGCAAACTCGGCGGCGATCTCTTGCAGTGGCAGCGCAGTATCGCCGAGCAGTGGAGCACACTTCGCTTCGGCAACGTCACCACTGAGACAAAGGACGGCCAACACCGGTTCCAGATAGAGGTCGTCCCGGGCGGCCTTCATCCCGATCAATTCAGAGTGGAGCTTTATGCTGGTCCCATCCAGGAAAGTGGTGCCAAACCAGAAATCCTGGCCGCATGTAAATCTTCGGCGGAGCCCTCCGGCACTATCGTCTATTCGGTTTGCTGCCCTGCAAAGCGTCCGGTCGCCGACTATACGGCACGCCTCGTTCCATCGCACACCGGAGCGTTCGTTCCTCTCGAAGCGGGACAGATTCTCTGGCAGCGATGAGAGACACGACGCAGTCCCTTGCCATCGGCGACCATCGTCCTGGCGGTTGTTTCAAGAGTCTGCGTGTTCACTGTGTCGCGCTCCATTTCCAGTTCCGGATCTCCGGAATGGGGACTGCGGCAAGAACTTCAAGCGTTGGTGTGTCTCCACAGCAGGCCATTCCCACATCCGGCTCGTTGTCCTGATCGTTGCTCGCCCATTACCAGATGCCAACTCCCTCGGTGCTCTCTGGCATACTATTTGATTACAAATATGTTAGTACCTTAGTTGACCCCTGCCCGGGGCATCATAAGTCTAAGGAAATACAAGTTTGTGAAGTGACCGATTGGATCGATGGCAGCTGCTGGTTGGTACAACGTTTGGTACACCCCGCGTTGTGAGGGCCGGATTCGGCCTTTCATCCTCCATCGCCCGCGATCTTTTTGCGGAAGTTCGTCCGCCATGAGGGGCTTGCAAACGCTGGACAAGGATTCCAGCAGGAGAGTTAGACCATGAGCCTTACGGTTCGGGCCGCTTCCCTCGCGGTCTGCAACGTTGGATTGTTATGCGCAGCGCTGCTCCTTGCCGGATGCGGCGCAAGCACCGATCCCGTGCCCAGCATATCGAGCCTCTCTCCCGCTTCGCTGCCAGTAGGAAGCGCGGCGCAGACACTCACTATCAATGGCGCCAACTTCCTCGCCACTTCGACGGCAACGTACAACGGCATCGCCCACGCCGTGACTTACAGCAGCGCCAGCCAGCTGACTATCAATCTAAGCGCGTCCGATCTATATTCACTCGGCAGCTATCCGGTAGTAGTTTCCAATCCCGCACCCGGCGGTGGAGTTTCCTCTCCAGTCAGTTTCCAGGTTTACGGAGAAGCCCAGCATTCGACCGTCGTAGGCAGCGTAGTGCCTGGTTCTTCTTACGAACTGGACGCGTTCGACATTCAAGGCAATTACGCCTACGTTCTAGGAGACAACGGCAATCAAGGTTCAGGGTCCTCGGCTGCGCAATTCTATGTGGTGGATATTGCGAATCCGGCAAGCATGGCCGTCATCAGCGCCACGTCGATTACCGGAGCTGAAGCTTTAGGGCAGTCCGGAATAAGAGTGCAGGGACAGTACGTCTATCTTTTGTCGTCTACAGGAACGGCAAGTACAAACCTGTTGCAGATCTATGACGTTGCCAACCCACAAGCTCCTTCGTTTCTAGGGAGCGTTCAAGTCCCACTGTATGGAATCGGCCTCTGGGTATCTGGCAAGTACGCCTATGTCATCTCGTATGTAGGCACATCTGCCGCAAGCACATTAGCGGTCGTTGACGTCTCCAATCCTGCATCGCCGGCGATTGTGGGATCGACCAATACGGGAACGGCCGGTGTGAATGTAGCCGACATCAGGGTAGTTGGAAACTACGCTTATGTGTCAGGGCAGAGCACCGCCCAATCCTACGTTCTTGTCTTTGACGTCTCCAATCCCGCATCGCCGCATCTGCTGAGCAGTTTGCAAGCGGGGCACAGTCCGCAAGGCTTGGACGTTGAAGGAAACTTCTGGTATCAGACGATTTACGACAACGACATCACTTACAACGTGCCGGCCTTGGACATCTACAACATATCCAATCCGTCCACGTTTTATCAGGTAGGCACAGCCATCTTAAGCGGAACCTGCCACGCGCAGGACGTTACAGTGGAAGGAACCACAGCGTATGTGGCCTGTTTTACAAATTCATCGGTCGCGGTAGTAGATGTTTCCAATCCAGCCTCTCCCACGGTGAATGGATACATCTCTCTTCCCGCAACTTCTCGTCCGATATTCCTGGAGGCAAGGGGTAGATATGTGTATTCGATCTCAAACACCCTGGGTGGAATGTTATCGGTTATAGACACTGGGCAGTAGACGGAATTCCACATGTTTCCCATCATCGAAAAGCGTTGGTAGGCAGCACGCCGCCCCGGGTGCGAGAATGAAGATCATCTTCTACCGCATTCCCAATCGTTGAGACACATTCAGAAAACGAGGACACCAGATGCAAGCAGCTCCGAGCGCCAATCCAGTCGCCTACGCTCCAGACCTTCAGGACACCGATGTACGCGCCATGAGCATCGCCACCACATTGTTCTTCATGTGGGGATTTCTCACCGCATTGAACGACATCCTTATCCCGCATCTGAAAGCGATCTTCGACCTGGACTATACGAAGGTGATGCTGGTGCAGTTTGCCTTCTTCTCGTCGTACTTCATCTTCGCGTTGCCTTCGGGCAAGCTCGTCGAGTGGGTTGGCTACAAGCGCACCATGATCATCGGGCTCCTCGTGATGACCGCCGGCGCTTTGCTCTTTATTCCCGCTTCAAAAATACCGTCGTACCCAGTCTTTCTGGGCGCTCTGATCGTGCTCGCAGCCGGCATCACCGCACTGCAGGTCGCCGCCAATCCCTATGTTGCAAACCTCGGTCCACAGCGCACGGCCTCCAGCCGTCTTAACCTCGCGCAAGCCTTCAATTCACTCGGCACGTTTCTGGCGCCTATCTTCGGCGGTTACGTCATTCTGTCGAGGATTCCCAAAGCGATCGATGCTCCCGGCCTGACCGGCGCAGCGCTCCAGGCGTCGCGCGAACAACAGGCTTCATCGGTCCAGCTACCCTATCTTGGGATTGCTCTAACGCTCATCGCCATCGCCGTCGCACTCGCGCTGGTCAAGTTGCCGTCGATGAACTTCACTCAGGACCTGCGGCCCGGAGAGGCAAATCCTCTCACCACGGACAGATTGCGCAATCATCCGCAGTTGTATCTTGGAGCGATTGGCATCTTTCTCTACGTCGGGGCAGAGGTCGCCATCGGCAGCTTCCTGATCAATTATTTCCAGCTTCCCGCCATCGGCGATCTGACGGCCCGGCAGGCCAGCCTCTACGTCTCGCTGTATTGGGGAGGCGCCATGGTGGGCCGCTTTATCGGCTCCGCCGTCCTGCGCCGCTTTTCAACCGGCTTCGTGTTGGGAATTGCCGCGGCCATCGCCTGTCTGCTGGTAGCGGTCTCGATGCTCTCCTTCGGACACGTTGCAATGGTCTCGATCATCGCGGTCGGGCTCTTCAACTCGATCATGTTCCCGTGCATCTTCACACTTGGCATAGCCGACCTCGGTCCACTCACGGGGCGTGGTTCCAGCCTGCTGGTCGCCGCCATCGTCGGCGGAGCGATTATTCCCGTAGTCCAGGGCAAGATCGCAGACAGCTCGATCGGCGTTCACCACGCCTTCCTTCTGCCCGTCCTCTGTTACGTCTACATTTCTTTCTTCGGATTTACGCGGGCAAACACGAAGGTCGCCATTTCCTGACCATTGGGCGTGAGTTCAATCCCTCACACTCCCGCGCCAATCTGCCGCCGAAATGTCTCCGTCTTCCTCATCACCAGCAGGAAGTACACAGCCACGCCCACCAGGCACGTCCCAAATCCCGCAATCGCAGTGGAGACGCCAAGTGCGGGAATCAGCTTGCCAAGCATCAGCGCTCCCAGCGGTATTCCCGCGCGAAAAGCGAGGTTGTAGACGCTCATCACCCGTCCCCGCATCGCGTCCGCGGTAATCAGTTGGACCAGCGACACCATCAGCGAAACCGACGCCATCACCGCCGTCCCCGCAAGGAAAATCAGCACGCACGACAGCGGAAGCCACTTTGAAAACGCGAACCCAGCCGTCGCCACTCCCAGCGCGAACAGCGTAAGCACGGCGAGCCGTCCCTGCCCCTTCAGCTTCTCCAGCGCCGCAACGATCAGCGCCCCACAAATCGATCCGGCGCCCGAGAAAACCAGCAGAACTTCATAAGTCCCCGGCCCCCCGTGAAAGATTTCCTGCACGATCACCGGAAGAAACCCCGTCAACGAAAACCCAAACAGCGTCGTACAGAACGCCAGCACCACCAGCGGCGCCAGTCCTTCGCGGTTCTTGATGAACTTGATGCCCTCTTTCATACTCTTGAGAACGGACACCTGCGTCGTCGGAGCAGTGAACTTTACCTTGATGACGAACAGCGAAACGATGACCGCGACGTACGAAACGCCATTCAAAGCGAAACACCACGTAGCCCCGAAAAGCGTGTACGCCAGCCCTCCGAGAGTCGGCCCGATAATCCGCGCCAGATTGAATTGAATCGAGTTCATCGAAATGGCATTCGCAAGGTCCTCAGGCCCCACCAGCGTCGGCAGAAGCGCTGAGTACGCCGGCCCTCCGAAGGATTGCCCAACGCCGACCACAAAAGACAGCGCAAGAATGTACCAAACGTGATGGGGATTACCGGCAAAAAAGTGCATGCCGAACAGGATGGACAGCACAAACGCGCACGTCATCTGAATGTACTGCGATGCCAGCAGCATCTTTTTCCGGTCCAGGCGGTCGGCAAACACACCCCCGAAGAGAGAAAACAGCATGATCGGCAACTGCCCCAGGAACAGGTCGAGGCCGAGATAGAACGGGTCCTTGGTCAGGTCGTACACCAGCCAACTCTGCGCGAACTGCTGCACAAATGTGCCGATGGTGGAAACGCATGCGCCCAGCCACATGATCCGAAAGTCGCGATATCGAAATGCTCTGAAGATACGCTTAAGAAAAGTTGCAGATTCCACCACTAGACGATAGACCTCGTGCGACAACAACAACGCTTCGTTGATCGACGCCGGCATGAATGGTTAAGCATGATCAGCTCCCGCTCATCCAGTATGAGGCCAGAATGCTTCTGTTTGGACCCATCACTGCCCCCATTTATCGCCGCGGCCGCTGCTTGGCAGAGATCGACTTCACGATCGTGTACCCCTTCGCACCGGGCAACGGTTTCTCCGCAATGGAAACCGCGGCGTCGATGGCCTCCGCAACCCGCGGCTCCTTCAACGTAGCCGCGTTCGGCAACCGTACAAAGCGATTCTGGCTCCCGCTGCCCTGCAGAATACCGTGCGGATCCGGCACGTCGGCGCCTCGGTAAAAGCTGAGCCCGACGCCTTTGGAATTTGCTGCCAGCGACACGATGCAATCCGACGGCTTCTCCGTCGCGCAGTAGCCAATCACAAAAAAATTGTAGTTGTCGTAGACGATTTCAATCGCGGTTGGAAAACGCCTTCGCAGCGCGGTCCGGGTTTCGCGAATACGTTTTGCCATCCCGGGTTCGAATTTGTCGATAAAGCCGTCGACCTGCTTCGCAACGTCGCTCGCCGAAGGCTTCTCGACCGTCTTCTTCGCAGCCATTTGAAGCCTTTCTCGCAGCCCTTGGACAGGATGGCGAAATGATAAACTAGACCCGAGCGCTTATGCCTTCCATTCATCGCAGAAAATCCGTCACTGTCAACGTAGGCGGCATCCGCGTCGGCTCCGACGCCCCGGTCGTCGTGCAGTCGATGACCAACACCGACACCGCCGACATCGAATCCACCGTCCAGCAGATCGCCGCGCTCGCCCGCGCCGGCTCCGAGCTCGTCCGCATCACCGTCAACAACGACGCCGCCGCCGCAGCCGTCCCCTACATCGTCGAGGGCATTCGCGCCAAGGGCTGGACCACGCCCATCGTCGGCGACTTCCACTACAACGGCCACCAGCTCCTCACAAAATATCCCGCCTGCGCCGAAGCCCTCGCCAAGTACCGCATCAATCCAGGTAATTGTTCGATTGGCAGAAAAGACGACGACAACTTCCGCACCATGGTCGAGGTGGCAGTCAAGCATCAAAAGCCCGTCCGCATCGGCGTCAACTGGGGCTCGCTCGACCAGGCGCTCCTCACCAAGATGATGAACGACAACTCGCAGCTCCCGCAGCCTCTCGAAGCCCGCGACGTGATGATGGAAGCGATGGTCGTCTCCGCGCTCGACAACGCCGCCGCAGCCGAGCGCTACGGCCTCCGCCGCGATCAGATTATTCTCTCCGCCAAAGTCTCCGGCGTCCGCGACCTCATCGACGTCTACACCGAACTCGCCAGCCGCTGCGACTACACCCTGCACCTCGGACTCACCGAAGCCGGAATGGGCATGAAGGGCGTCGTCGCCTCCACCGCAGGCCTCTCTCCGCTCCTCCTCGCCGGCATCGGCGACACCATCCGCGTCTCCCTCACGCCAACTCCCGGCGGAGACCGCTCGGAAGAAGTCCGGTGCGCACAGCAAATCCTGCAATCGCTCTCGATCCGCAGCTTCATGCCCCAGGTCACAAGCTGCCCCGGCTGCGGCCGGACTACATCCACCTACTTTCAGGAATTGGCAGAACGCATCCAGAACTACCTCGTCGAATCCATGCCCGAGTGGAAGAAGCAATACCCCGGCGTTGAAGAGCTCAAGCTCGCGGTCATGGGCTGCATCGTCAACGGCCCCGGCGAGTCCAAGCACGCCAACATCGGCATCTCGCTCCCCGGCACCTTCGAAGAGCCCAAGGCCCCGGTCTACGTCGACGGCGAATTCTTCACCACCCTCAAGGGCGACCAGATCGTCGAAGAGTTCCAGGTCATCCTCGACGACTACGTCCAAAAGCGCTACGGCCACCAACTCGTCGAGGCTTAACCCCTTTGGTTTGTCGTCCTTCGCTTTTTTGGCTTGTCATCCTTCGCGAAGCGGAGGATCTGCGTCCCGCCCGCAGCCGCACAAATCCCGGGGTGACCCATCTTCGCCGCGCTTTTTGCGGCTAAGGTGGGCCTACCACGCATTGAACCACCCACCCCGCTCCTCCACATGAATCTCCCCACCAAACAAACCCCCTAGCCGCTCCGCCGTCAACAATTCCCGCTTTCCTCCATCCGCCACAACCCTCCCCTCCCGCATCATCACGATCCGCTCCATCTCCGGCAAAATATCCGCAATATGGTGCGTAATCAGCAGGACCGCCGTCCCCTGCTGCGCCAGCCGCCGCAGCATCTCCCGCAAGTCTCTCTGCGCGGCCAGGTCCAGCGCATTGGACGGCTCATCCAGAAGCAGCATCTGCACGTCCCCCGTCGTTCCCGCCATCGCGCGCCCGATCATCACCCGCCGCTGCTGTCCCGCCGACATCTCCCCCACAAGCTTCTCGCGCAACTCTTCCGCATGCACAATCCCGAGAATCTCCTCCGCCCGCTCCCTCATCGCGGCCGTCACCTTCAGATTCGGCCACAGCGTCGAGCTGGAAAAGAACCCCGTCAAAATCGCATCGAACCCCGTCGTGGTCAGCGTCTGCCTGCCCGGCAACTCCGCCTGCACGACGCCCATCTTGCGCTTCAACTGCGTCAGGTCCCAGCGCTCGCGCCCCAGAATCCGCACCCGCATCTCGGGCCGGAACATCGGATAAATCTCGCACGTCATCGTCTTCAGCAGCGTCGATTTCCCACACCCGTTCGGCCCCAGGATCGCCAGATGCTCCCCCGCATGAACGGTCAAGCTCAAATCATGCAACACGATCTTGTTTCCTCGCGCCACATTCGCATGTTCCAGCTCAATAATCGGTTCCACGCCCACTCGCACCCCACCGTCCCAGTGTATCCGCCCTCGCACCTCGCGCCTCAAACCCCCGCCCCTCAACGAAACAAAAGGGCGCGCAGCCGAAGCCGCACGCCCTTCCTAATCCCTGTTCCCTACTTCCTGCCTTAGTAAAAGACCGTAAACGAGAACTGCATTTTCCGCCCGTTCGTCGACGTATTCGCATTGTTGCCGAACGTCGATTGCACCAGTCCAAACGTCGGGTTCAGAGAGCCGATTGGGCCCATTGTCGTCTTGCCGTTATTGGTTGTGCTTACAATGTCCCGGCAACCTTTCCCATAGTTCTGGCCGCCCACCGTCTCGATCGACGTGGAGGAGCACGAAAACGTCGCCGTCGGATTCGCCAGGTTCGGCGTATTGAAGACGTTGAACGCATCCGCGCGAACTTCCAGCCGCATGCCTTCATGCACACCCGAGAGCGGGATCGAGCGCCCGATATTCATGTCGGTCTGAATATAGCCTGGTCCAATAAAAGCATTGCGCGGCAACGGGCTGAAGGTACCGACCGTCGGATAGGTGAACGCATCGACATTGAAATATTCATTCACCTTGTCCATGCGATGCCGGTTCTTGGGCAGGTACGGGCTGCGTCCCGGCATAATCGCCGCACGTTGGTTCGGCTCACCGTCCAGCGCCGAATCGTTATTGATCCGTACGTTATATGGCTTGCCCGAATGCGTCAGGAACTTCCCGCCAAACCGCCAGTTGTTCAATAACGTCTTCTCGATCCCCGGCCCGTTTCGCACCTGCGGCGGCGTCAACAACCAGCCCATGCTGAATATATGGCGCGCATCGAAGTCTGAAAGTCCGCGTTCCGATGTCACATCGAACACGTTCGGAATCGAGTTGCTGGTCGTTTGTGACTGCGTCTGCAAGTCGATCGCCTTCGAGTACGTGTACGACATCAGCAGCGTCAGCAGGTTCCCGCCGCGTTGCGTGTACTGTGCCTGCAGGCTGTTGTAGTTCGAGGTCCCGATGCTGGCAAAATCCACTAGCCCGCCCCCGCCGAAGTTGAACGGAGAGTAGCGCAGCCGCGCCTTGGTCGAAATCGACGATGACGACGCCCCTTTGCAATATTTCTGTGGATCGGCTTGGAAATAGCCGCCGGTGCAGTCATAGATCGCCGGGTTCTGGTCAAACGGGATCGTCAGTTTCCTTCCCAGCTTCCCAACGTAGTTCACATCCAGCACGCCACCCCGCGTCACGCGTGCCTCGAAGCCCGCGTTCATCGCCTCGTAATACGGCGTGCGGAAGTTGCGGTCGGGATAGAACAGGCTATATGGGGCCTGGAACTGCGGGTTGGCTTTATTGAACCCACTCGGCAACGCCAGCAGGCTGCCATTCGGCCCCAGACCACCCAGCGGCACCGACGCTCCGCCCGGAGGCAAGATCCCCTTCACCTGGTAATAGAACGGTTCACCCACGCCGACCACATTCGCATTGATCGCGTCGAAGAACATACCAAACCCGGCGCGCAGCACAAACCTGCCGGTCCCATACACGTCATACGCGAGCCCCAGCCGCGGCACCAGGCCGTTGAAGTCCGTGGGAACCAGCGAATTCAGCACACCCTTGTCGCCCGGGAAAGCCAGGCCCGCGATCGCGTTCGGAAATACCGTCGACTGCACACCCGGCCGGAACGTCGAAGAGTATCCCGTGGGCTGGTACCACTGGAACGGCAACTCATAACGCACCCCGAGGTTCAGCGTCAGCTTCGACGTCGCGCGCCAATCGTCCTGCGCATAAGTAAAGATCGAGTGGTTGATTCCGGCCTGCACCAGCGGGCTGTTCGCCTGCACTGAGTTCAACAGCCCCAGCGATTCATCCGCCAGCGAGACCCCGGTAAAAGTCGTACTGAAAGCAAGCTGTCCCGGGTAATCCTGACGGTTGAGGTACTGTAGCCGAAGGAAGTTCACGCCAAACTGGTAGTTATGGTTGCCATGTGTCCACTGGAGTTGTTCCAGAACCTCGACGTTCTCGTTGACGACATGGCTGTTGCCCTGCGAGGTAGAGCCCAGGTTGTACGAGCCCGATGCGCTCAACTCCGGCATCACAGGCGTTCCCGGCTCGATAAAGTTGCCGCCAAAATCGTTCCACGTACGGTTGTCCAGCGGAGGCGTATCCAGCGTGTACCGCTTGTATCCCACGCGGAACACGTTCAACAGCGTCGGTGACAGCACCCACGTATCGCCGATATTGCCAAAATGGCTGACGGCCACATTGTCCTGAAGCTCATACGTCGGAACACCCTGGCTGGCCGAGCTCACACCCGGAGCCGTCTCATCGTCGGCGTGGATCAGGTTGTAGCGCGCATCCAGCGAGTGCCGATCGTTCACATGCCAGTCCACCCGCACCAGCGCATTCGCGTCATGCTTCGGCTGCGCCGCCGTCGTAATGCTGGTCGGAAGGTTCAGAACCGTGCTACTGCCGGTGTTGTCGATCAGCGGAATCGGGTTATAGGTGTTGAAGACTTTCTGGATCACCGGGTTCAGGCATTCGGTCGGAAACTCCGCATTCGGCATGTACGTCGATTGCAGCGTACCGTCGTAGTAAGGGTGTCCCGCGGCCCATGTAGCGGCGTTCAACAAGTCGTTGACGCAAGGACTTTGTCCCGTATTTCCCGCCTGCACCCATGCGCTGTTCAGCATATTTTCCGTATCGATGGGCGACGCCGCGTTACCCGAGCTGCTCGAAATCGACTCTGGATTGGTCAGCTTGGTAAAGGTCGGGTTCCCGCTCGAGTCGCGAGTCGCAATCTCGTCGAAAAAGCTCGCGCAGTTCATCCCCGCAAACGGCCCGTTGGTGCTGCACGGACGCGCCTTGCCGTTCGGCAGCAACCCGCGCTCCGCCGCTCCCTGGCTGGTCACCGACCCCGTCGCTTCCAACTGCTGGATCAGCTCCTGAAAAGTCACCGCATAATACGCCTTGTCCCGTTTGATAGGGCCGGTCACGGTCGCACCGATCTGGTTGCTGGTGTCCTTCGGATTGATACCAGTCAAATAGTCGGCGGCGTTGAACGCCTTGTTCTGCACATAGTCCCACGCAATGAAGTGGAACTGGTTCGAGCCGCTCTTGGTCAGCACGTTGAACACCGACCCGGCATTGCGCCCATACTGCGCCTTGAAATTATTCAGCAGCACGCTGATTTCCTGCAGCGCATGTGGCGGCGGATAGTTGATGCCCGTGTTGTAGAACAGGTTGTTCCACATCAAGCCGTCGAACAACATCAAATTCTGCGTATTCCGCGAACCCGAAACCGAGTACGTCGGCCCGCCGCGATCGCTCGTGTTCGTCGCCGGAGCATTCAGGTCGGTCACGCCCGGCAGCAGTCCCGCCAGCGCCACAATGTTGTTGCCGTCGATCGGCAAACTCTCCACCAGCTTGTTGTCGATCATCGTCCCGATCGTCGCCGACCGCGTATCCAGCGTCACGCCTTCGGCATCGACGTTGACCGTCACATCCTTGTTGCCCACCACCATCTTCGCGACAATCTTCGCCGACTTGTCCGCGTCCACCGTGATCGAGTTCGCCTCAAACGTCTGAAACCCGTCCGCCGTCACCGTCAACGTGTACACGCCGACCGGCAGACTGTTCATCGTGTACTCACCCGTCTTGCCGGTCTTCTGCGTACGCGAAATGCCTTTGTCCGGCTCGGTCACCTGCACCGTCGCATTGGGGATCACGGCCCCGCTCGGATCGGTCACCGACCCGTAGATGCTCCCGGTGTTCTGCGCCTGTCCCCGCGCCAATGTTCCACCCAGCGCCCAAAGCACCAGCAATCCCAACCCGCAAACCGCTCCGGTCCGACACGCACTGACACCTGTCTGACGCAACACACGCATCGCATTCAATCCCATTACCGACCCCAATTTCGTTTGGTTGCTCACTGCCAGAAACACACTTTAGGCTGCGGCACAGTATGAACATCCGCGATAAACATTGTCAACCCGGGTCTGCCGCGCGCCTTCCATCATGCCCCGTCCGCGTCCCGGAAGCGTCCCATTTCGGTCTCAACTGCCTGACTTCCATAACAAGTCTGCCTGACCCCTTTGCCAACGGGGTTTGACAGCGGCTTTCTCCGCCAGTTACAGTTCGGGCGGTCAGCTGTGAGATTTCTCGTTGCCGTTCTAACGCCACTTCTCTCGCCTTCGCACCCTCCGTTCGGGTCCTTTCCCGCGCAGTGCGAGCAGAGAATGGGTTGCGGACGGAACATGCGTCACCACGCTGCTCAATCGACTGTATGGGGTATAGTATGCGCTTTTTCGGCCAAAATTTCCGTTCCATGAGATCCGCGTTCACTCTGGGTTCCCTTCTTTTCCTGTCCGCGATCTGTGTCTCGACCGTCCTCGGTCAGGCGGCTGCGCCTTACGTTCTCCCCTACACCATGAGCACCTTCGCCGGCCCCCACGCCACCTACAGCATCGGGCAGACCTGCGGAAACGGCATCGGCATCGCTCTCGACACCGCCGGCGACGGTTGCCTCGCCAACAGCGTCAGCGTCGGCGTCGACCCCCACGACATCCGCGTCGACGGCAACGGCAACGTCTACTGGATGGACGACAACGCCAGCACCGCCCTCGTCCACAAGATCAGCTCTATCAGCGGCATCCAGACCGTCTACGTCGGCAGCACCGTCAACACCTCCGGCCCCTGCCCCACCAACGTCACCCCCCAGGGAGATGGCTGCCCCGCCAACGACGGCGCCGCCAACGTCCAGAAGAAGTTCTACACCGACAAGACCCCGAAATCTCGCGGCCTGGAAGTCGGCCCTAACGGCGACCTCTTCTACGCCGACTACAACGGCAATTACGACCACAAAGTTTCCGCCGCAACCGGATACCTCAGCGTAGTCTCGGGCACCGGCGTGGCCTACACCAGCAACACCAACAGCTCGCAGGCGCCTTCGCCCGTCGGCACCGCACAGGTCAGCGCCTCGCGCGGCATCGGCGTCGATGCCAACGGCAACATCTACATCGCCGATACCGGCGACGGCCAGTTGCGCGCCGTCTACGGCGGTTTCGGCTCCATCTCGGGAGTAGCGTCTCCAGTCGCAGGCGACACCTATGCACTCACCGCCTACAACCCCGCCGCCATCAACACCAAAACTGTCGTCACATCTTCGCCGCTGGCCTCCACCGTCCTCAGCGCGCCCGAAGACGTCAAGGTCGACACCAACGGCAACGTCTACATCGCCGACGCCGGCAACAACGTCGTTCGCGCGCTCTACAACGGCCAGGGCTCATTGCCCGGAATCTCCAACCCTGTCGCCGGTACCGTCTACCTCATCGCGGGATACGCCACCGGCGTATCCACCACCCAAAATACATACCCCACCGACGGCACTTCGCCGACCTTCCCCGCCACCACCATCGCCATCACCGACCGCAAAATCTCGCTCGACAACCGCAACAATCTCTACATCGCCGACAGCAGCAACAATGTCGTCTGGTTCGTCGACAACGTCACCGGCAATATTCGCGTGCTCGCCGGCTCGTTCGGCCTCACCGCCGGGGCGGCCGCGCCCTGCACCGCCATCACTGGCAACACGGTCGGCGACGGTTGCCCAGCCACCCACGCCTCCCTGTATTCAAACTCCGATATGGCCGTCGCAACCGACAACCAGGGCAACATCTACATCACCGATGCCCGCGGCGCCAATGCCGCTAACGCCCTCCTCCGCAAAGTGCTTTCCGGACTCAACTTCCCCTCTCTCGCCAGCGGCGCATCGGTCACCCAAACCATCCTCGTCCACTTCGGCCTCAACGACACCCAGGCAGCCGCCAACGCCTTCACTATCTCCGGCTCCGGCACCGCTAACGTCGACTTCACCGCCGGCGCTCCAACCTGCATCGTCGAGACGGACTTCACCTCCGACTGCACGCTCCCCATCACCTTCAAGCCCACCCGCCCCGGCTACGACACGGCCACCCTCACCATCACCTCCACTCTTGGCGGCATCGACAGCTACCTCCTCACCGGCACCGGGATCGCTTCCGCCGTCGCAATCGATCCCGGCATCGTCTCGCTCGCCAATAACGCCGTCAAATCCCCCCAGGGCATCGTCGAAGACGGCGCGGGCAACGTCTACGC
>DASRLB010000542.1:0-2605 GCA_035648695.1 Acidobacteriaceae bacterium
GAGGACGCGCTGTTGGAGCTCGCTGGCGTGTTCGAGGTCCTGGTCGATGGATAGGCGTTCGAGGCGTTCGGCGACCTGAGAGTTGATGAAGCGGCGGGCGACGAGGGCTCCGGTGACGAGGACCAGCAGGAGCAGGGCGACTTCCTTGACGCCGACCTGGATTCCGAAGGGGAAGAATGAGGTGCGGATGCGGAGCCAGTCGGCGAGTTCGAGGCTGAAGAGGCTGATGGTGAGCAGGATGACGGGAGGCGCCGCGACGAGTACTCCGATGCGGTCTTTGCGCGCTCCCTGGAAAAGAGGAACGAATAGAAGGAAGCCGAGCACTGCTTTGCATGCGGCGTTCAGCTCCAGGAAGAACAAGATTCTGGATGGGGAAGCGTGCGACGAGAACATGGAGCCGGCTTCAGTAAAGATGGCTATTGCTGCGAGGACGGCAAGGAGGACGTCCAAACGGCGGCTTCGCCCAAGCTCGAACCACGTTCGCCAGAAGAGTATCCAGCAGACGAGACCGAGAACGATGAAGGGCTGGAGCAGGGCGTTTGTGCCACCCTCTGTGATGGCATAGGAGAAATATGCCGTGGTCAGGACGGCGATCGGAGCGGCGGTCAGGACGAGCGCGAGGGTGAGCCAGAGATAGGTCGGGCGGGGACGGTCGATAAGCCATATCCAGAATGCGCCAGCGGCCGCGACGAGCAGAAGGAACGAGACGAAGACAGGAATAATGACATTGAGGATGCGGCCCGTGACCTCCTGCGCGCGCCCATAAAAGCCGTCCGCGCGCAGGCCGAGGAGAGGGACCTGGTGCATGCCGCCGCTATCCGCCGTCGAACCGTTGACGAGGACGAAAGGCTCCATGTAGAAGCGGATGGCGAGCAGGATGTCGCCGTGTGCGTCGGGAGGCGGAAGTTCGAAGGTGAGCGGGCGGGAGCGGTAGTTGACGACGCCGTCCGGAGTGAAGTCGCCAAAATGTCCTACATATTGGCCGTTGGCGAATATCTGGTAGGAGTCGTCGGTGTGGTCGGGCATTTTGAGCCAGAGCGGGTCTGGGGTGTCGGCGATGTGGATGCGGAGGCGGTACCAGGCGAAGCCGGTGAGGTTGGGGAATCCGCGGGCGCTCCAGCCCGTGATGTAGGTCGAGGTGCCATAGAAGGCGTCGGCCTGACCGGCCTTGGGGTGGAGGTCCATGTCGTGCCAGGAGGAGTCGTCGAAGGCGGGGCTGGCCCAGAGCGGGGCGCCGTTTGTGGTTGGCGAGTCGCCGGGCTCGAACTTCCAGGGGCCGGGAAGCGGGATGACGGAGTCGCCGAGACGGACTTCGGTTGGGGCGCTGGTGGGGGGACTGGCTGGCTGCGCGAGAGCGATCAGGCAAGCCAGACCGAACAGCGGCAGCAGAAGAAGTCGGGCTCTCCGCATGGGTTGCAGATTACACGAGAGGCTTGCGGAAAGAAATGGCGATACATACGCCGACTGACCCAAGAGCGGCCAACGCTTCGGAGATCAACTGCCGCTCAGGGCATAAAAACGTACCTGGTTGCCCACGTTCTTATCGCTAATAGCTGAGGGAACAGGGTTGGGCCCTATTGCCATCAGTTCTGCAATGGCGAAGGTCACAGGCCTGTCGTGCGAAAAGTCCACGATGATGTTGTCACCGTCCGCCTGGTCAACCGCGCCGATCCGAAACTCGCGCATAGATACCTCTATAGCAGTGCTTGGATGCAACTTTTGTGCTATGTGTTTGCTGGGCGACAATGTTAACCGGTTCGGGGGTATAGGCTGCGCGCATGCCCTCCGATCACAATGAGATCAACCGCAATCTTGGCATCAGTCTCCAGATCGAGCTGCTGCAACGGTCTCTTCAAGAGAACGAGCGGTCGTGGATAGCGTCTGGATTGGGGATGATTCACAACACCTTTGCCGACAGTATCCGCCGCGACATTGCTGAGAAGGAAGCGACGCTGGCTGACTAAGCGAATGTCGCGTGCCGCCTGCCTGATGATCAGTGTGAGAAGGTCTTGAGTCGGTCGACGGATTTGCAGACGCCGTCGCCTCCGGCCTGCTGGATGAAGTCGGGGTCGAGGCGGTCGCTGGAGCGGCCGGGGTAGGGCGCGACGGAGATGCAGCGGCAGCCGGCGTCGGCGAGAGAGACGTTCTTGAGGACGTACTCGGACGAGACGGACTTGACGAGGATCTGCTGCGAGGTCATCGGGGCGGTGTTGAGCCGGTAGGAATCCTTGACCGAATAGCCGATGCCGCTGAAGGCGGGGAAGATGCCGTAGTTCGATTGCAGCCACGCGGCGAGGGCTGTGTGGGCAGGGTCGAAGAGCGCGCCGGCGTAGCCGAAGGTGTGGGCGAGCGACGTGGGGACGGAGGTGGACGGGGGATCGTTGAAGCCGGCGGCGTAGCAGGAGACCTGGGTTGCAACGGCGGCCGGGTTGGCGCCGCACGTTGCGGAATCGACGGGAACGTCGCGCTGGATGGCCTGAAAGACGTTGGGCCAGGTGGCGAGGATAGCGTCGACCTTCTCCGGATGCGGAGGGCGGCAGCGCATCGCGACGAGGACGTTGGTGTCGTTGTTTTCGAGGCCGGAATAGTAGGGAAGGTCTTTGAG
>DASRLB010000543.1:0-3338 GCA_035648695.1 Acidobacteriaceae bacterium
TGCTCCGCAAAGCCGCAAAACGATTCCTCGGCGATCTCTGGAAAGAGATCAAACAAATACTCGACAACATCGATCCAAACGAATGCTCCAACTTCTTTACTTCTTGCGGATATGTATCTCACTAAATTAGAAATGCTCTAAACCCTGGAGCATTAATGTGAAGACCGGCGTACTGTCGATCGAGAAATAATCCCCGGCTTCGAAGTCAATCGTCTCGCGATCTCATGGGCAGGTAGAACCATCCGTTGGGGTGTACGAGATGCTGTGGTCTGCCACCACCGTGAACGCCGGTTTTGGGGTGCCGTCGCTGTTGAATATCGAAAAGTAATTGCCACCCGTCGTATACGGTTGCGTGTAATAGATGCGGGTAATGCGGCTGCTCACGCTGGCGGTCAGATCGAACAGATAGGCTACGGCACAGGCCTGCACGACAGGGGTCGGATTCGTCCCCGAATACTGCCCGGCAGCAACTTCGGTGTCCCAGATAATGGAATTGCTCCACGAGCCATCCGTAAGGGCGGTATTCAGCGCGCGGATCGTGCATCTCTGGGGGTCCGTGCAGTGGCTGCCGGAGTTGATGTAGTTATTCACGTCATCCCACCCGTGATAGGCAAAGACCTCCGGCCGAAACGCGCTGGTGAAGCCGTAGTTCGGCGCGTCGGTCACGATCCAGTGCTTGTACTGGTCCATATAGCTGGCGCCGCTGCACAGAGCGGCGGAATCGTCGGGACAGTTCTGCACGAAGTCCTGCCACATGTTGCCATTGGAGCCAAAGTCGCCGCCCGCCACCGTGCATGAACTCGGAATGCAATGCTTTCGCAGCGCAAGGTAGTAGTCGGCATCAGTTTCCGCAGGTATCGACACGGTCAAACCGTCGCCGCTCCCACTGCCGTTTTGCGGCTCGTTCCACGGTGTGTAGTCGATCGCGCCCGTCCAGCCTGTATAGGACCACGAAGTGTTGAGGAAGGCGGCGACTGCCGTTTCATAGTCCGCAACCGCTGGGTAAGTGGTACCGGTTTGCGTAATGCCGTTGATGTATTTGAAGGTGACCAGCGCACGATCGCAATGGCCTTGGGCATGAGCCAGCCAATCTTCAAACCATGCGCGCGACCCTTCCGTGCCCTCGGGGCCGAAGCCGACAGCCTGCTGTGCGATGTCCCACGACAGATAGGCGTGGCAGTAACGGGCGCCCGTCGGATAGCTTTGGCCGATCGACTGATAGTAGCTATTCGTCGCTGCATAGATCTGGTCCATATAGGGGAACTGCAGGTCCGGTCCGTTGAAGCCGATGGTCAGGTTCTGTGCGTTCTGCAGCGTTCCGTGGGTTGCGGCGTAGCTCAGCGGAGTCATAGCGGGCGCAGCCATACCGATGTACTCGATGTAGTGCGTTCCTGCCTGGCCGTTGTTTTCTGTAGAAGCGGCCGCCCACAGGTCGCCGGAACTGTCGATCGCGATGGAATGAGTCACTGTCCCCGCGGGGAGAAGGAAGCCCGCTCCGGAAAGACTGGCTCCGCTGCTGCTATGCTCGGCGATCTGGCTGCTGGCCGACCAGATGTCGTTCATTCCGTCGACAGCAATCGTCTGCGCGCCGCCGACGCCATCGCCAAAGGACGTCTGTGTGCCGTCCGAGCCGACTCTCTTGATGAGTTGCGTGGTCAGATCGTCCACATACGCCGCGTCGGTGCTGTCGACGGCCACCGCCGCCGTCGTGGTATAGAGCGACGGATAGCTGGCGACGATAGCACCGGTTTGATTGATCTTGTACAGCGATTTGTCGGCCGGGAGCCACAGATAGCCCGCTGAATCCGCCACGACAAGCGATGCGTAAGCGACGGTATATTTGCCTACCACGAGATTGTTGGCCGGATCGAATCTGGACAGGCTGGCGTCGGTGCCGTCGGCAGACCACAAATAGCCAAAGCTGTCGCTGGTCAGCGCGCTCGACCCGCTGTCGCCTCCGGTCACTCCGCCGCTCGCCGATAACGTGCTTCCGGAGGGGCTGAATTCGGTATAGGTCCCACTCACATCCATCGCCCATGCATTTCCGTTGGTGTCCAGCACCAGCGAACTGAGGTCATTCGTCGTGGCAGTTGGCAGTCCATTGGCAGCCAGCGGAACACCCTGCGGAGAGTACAGGTTGACCACGTCACCAGCGGAAATTCCCCAGACATTTCCGCCTGCATCGATGGCGACGGACCGCGGGTTCGCCGCTCCTCCGCCAGCAAACGAAATCGCGATGCCGAAGTCGTTCGGTTGCGTGCCCAGGTCGGGAATGAACGGTGCGGCGAGGCCCGATTGCAGGCCATACAGCGTGCCGGCGTTCTGCCCGGCGTTGTGGGCGATATTGATCGCCGCCGTGGCCACATCGCCCGGTGTGCTGCCGGAAGTCCCATCGCTGAGAGCGGCGTCGAAAAGCGTGGTGCAGTTCCCGGGTTGTGCGTCGGATGCATTGATGCAGGCCGCGAGGATGTTCCCCAGCGTATTGATTTCCGCCTGGGGCACGCTTCCGTTTCCACCCGGCGTTGTAGAAAGCGCGGCGCCCGTGGAAATATTCACAAGGTTGTTGACGTTGGCCATCGCATTCGCAACACCGGTGGCCTCCAACTGCGCCGCCGGATTGCCGCTCGCACCGGTGTTGGCGGAAATGTGCAGCGCGTCGCTGGCATAACCGGCCAGCGCATACGCCGTCGCGACCGTCGTCACTTCATTCACAAAGAAAAATGCGTTCGGGTCGAGTGTGGACGCGCCGGACGGGCATTCTCCCACGCCGGACAGAAAGGCCGCCCGCGAGTTCGTCCCAGACCCGGGATCTCCGCCGACGACGTAAAGGTAGACCTGTGTTCCGGACGTGCAGGTGTAGTCCCCTGTGATGGAAAAGTTGCCGCCAGTGTCCGTGGTCACGAAATAGTTTGTGCCGTCGGATTGAACATTCTCACCGGAGCTCGTGAGCAGCGACACCGAGGCGTTGCCGGTCGAAGGGGCGATGTCCTTTCCAGCGTTGCCGGTCGTGCCGACCGCATAGAGGTAAACATGCGCCCCCACCACAGCCTGCTGGCCGCCGTGGACGCGCCCCTGTATGGACCCGAGACTTGACGTCGAGACGCCGCTGGAAGAAGGAACAATCGAGACACCACACCCGCCGACAAAAAGAACGGAGCCCAACGACAACGAGACCATGAAACGATTCACAAAATACCTCTCAGGCACAGCAATACCGGCTGGCAATATTCTTACCGGCCGCTTTCTGAAGCGAGGACTGCCACTCCGTAGACTGGAAGCTCCACGGAATGCACCATCCGATCGTTCAGCGCGTCCTTCATCTCGCTGGGCAGCAGGAT
>DASRLB010000544.1:0-2903 GCA_035648695.1 Acidobacteriaceae bacterium
GACGGTCGCCGTGATGCTGTCCATCCCACTCTCTGCGCTGGCCGCGTTTCTGGCCCTCAGCCTGATGGGCGAGACGATCAACTCCATGGTCCTCGGCGGACTTGCGCTGGTCTTCTCGCGCCTGATCGACAACTCCGTCGTCGTGCTCGAAAACATCTTTCGCCACCTCGAAATGGGCAAAACCCCCGAAGAGGCCGCGGAAGAAGGTGGCCGCGAAGTTGCGCTCCCCGTGCTGGCCGCGACCTTTACCACCGCCATCGTGTTCTTCCCCGTAGTCTTCCTCTACGGCGTCAGCCGCTACCTGTTCACCGCCCTTGCGCTGGCTGTCGTGCTCGCGCTTTTCGCTTCTTACGGGGTCGCACTCACGGTCGTGCCGCTCTTCTGCGCGAAGTACATCAAGAACGCACACAACGCCGCCGCCCACCACAAGGGCGGCTCTCCCTTCCAGCGTTTCGTCCGCTGGTTCAACCGCAAGTACGACCAGGGTCTGCTTCACTACGACGGCGCGGTGCGCAAGAGCCTGCTGCGCCCCGCCGCGACCGTCCTTGGAGTGCTCGGCGTCTTTCTCTTCAGCCTCGCGCTCTATCCTCTGCTCGGCCTGTCGTTCTTCCCGCGCACCGATCCCGGCCAGTTTATGATCAACGTCAAAGCGCCCAGCGGCACCCGCATCGACGTCACCGACCAGTACATCGCCCGCGTCGAAGCCGACATTCGCAGCGTCGTCCCCGAAAAGGATCTCGGCATCATCGTCTCCAACATCGGCACGGCCCCCGGGTTCTCGTCCATTTACTCCAGCAACTCCGGCCCCCACACCGCCTTCGTCCAGGTCAGCTTGAAAGAAGGCCACAGCAAGAGCAGCTTCGCGTACATGGACCTGGTCCGCGACAAACTCCACCATGACCTGCCCGAAATCTCCACCTACTTCCAGACCGGCGGCCTGGTCGACGCGGTCGTAAACCTCGGCCTGCCTGCTCCGATCGACATTCAGGTCAGCGGCAACAATCTGGACGAAGCCGCCGCCACGGCCGCCACGCTCGCGCGAAAAATCCGCGCCCTCCCGGGCGTCGGCGACGTGCTCACGCCGCAGGACGTCGATTACCCCGGCCTCCGTCTTCAGGTCAATCGCGAAATGGCCGGGCGCCTCGGCCTCACCTCCCGCGAAGTCGTCGACAATGTCATCACCGCGCTGAGCTCCAACGGCATGATTGCCCCCAACTACTGGGACGACCCAAAGAGCGGCAACAGCTACCTGCTCGCCGTCCAGTATCCGGAGACGGCCATGCACTCCCTCGCCGACCTCGATCAAATTCCTATCCGCTCCCGCAACGGCGCCATCGCCACCAACCTCGGCGCGGTCGTCCAGATGACCCGCGTACAGTCCCCCACGGAAGTCGACCACTACCAGCTCCGCCGCGTCATCGACATCTACGTCTCGCCCTCCGGGCAGGACCTCGGCGGCCTCGCCACCCGCGTCGACAAGGTCATCGCCGACGAACACATCCCCTCCAACCTCCGCGTCACCATGCGCGGCTCGGTCGATGGCATGAGGAAGTCGTTCACCAGCTTCGGCGTCGGCCTCATCCTCTCCGTCGTCCTCGTCTACCTGATCCTGATGGCGCAGTTCGCCTCCTTCACCGATCCGCTCATCATCCTGCTCGCCGTCCCTCCCGGAATCACGGGCGTCCTCCTCTTCCTGCTGGCCACGCACACCACGCTCAACGTCATGTCGCTGATGGGCGTCGTCATGATGACCGGCATCGTCGTTTCCAACTCCATCCTGATCGTCGAGTTCACGCGCGACCTGCGCAAGATCGGCATGCCCATCCGCGAAGCTGTCGCGCAGGCCTGTCGCATTCGGCTGCGCCCCGTGCTGATGACCTCGCTCGCGACCATTCTCGGGATGATTCCGATGGCACTCGCCCTCGAAGCCGGCAGCGAGCAATACGCTCCGCTGGCCCGCGCCATCATCGGAGGCCTTACCGTATCGGTCATTGTCACCGTCTTCGTCGTCCCCGCGGCGTATCTGTGGGTCCACCGCCACGAAGAGGACCACACACCTGCAACCACGGAGGTTGCATAAATGAAAACCCTCATCGCAACTCTCTTTGTCGCAACCAGCCTCGGCATCGCCGCCCAAACCACCACGCCGCTCACTCTCCAGCAAGCCGAGCAGACGGCCATCCGCAACAACCCACGCATCGCCGTCGCCCGTCTGCTCGCTCTCGCCAGCGGCCAGGTCACGCGCGAAACCCGCGCCGCGGAGTTCCCCACCATCGCCGCCAACCTCACCGCGGTGGACTCCCACAACGGCAGCCGCATCACTGCCGGAAGCCTCAACAACCCCATCGTCTACCAGCGCGCGGCCGGCGGCGCCACGGTATCGCAGCTCATCACCGACTTCGGCCGTACCCACGACCTCGTCGCCAGCGCCAGCCTCCGCGCGCAAGCCCAAAACAGCGCGCAAATCGCCACTACCGCCGATATCGTCGTCGCGGTCGACGAGGCGTTTTACCGCGCGCTCGGCAGCCAGGCCGTCCTCAAAGTCTCCAACGACACCGTCGCCGCCCGCCAGACCGTCTCCGATCAGGTCAGCGCCCTCACCAACGCCAAACTCCGGTCTACGCTCGACCTCAGCTTCGCCAACGTCGACCTCGCGCAGGCCAAGCTCATGCTGCTCGACGCGCAAAACGAAAACCAGGACTCCCTTGCCGCCCTCAGCGCCCTGCTCGGCAACGAGCAGCCCGTCGCCTACACCCTGATCGACCAAACCCCCGCCGCGCCCGCCGCCGCGCCCGTCGACGCCGAGCCCCTCGTCGCCGCAGCCTTCCAGAACCGTCCCGACCTCGCCGCACTCAACCAGCAATTCGCGGCAGAGCAAAAATTCGCTTCCGCCGAACACGACC
>DASRLB010000545.1:0-11961 GCA_035648695.1 Acidobacteriaceae bacterium
CCGCTCAACATCGTACCGCCACCCATCCCCGCCGGCCTGCCGTCGCAACTCCTCGAACGCCGCCCCGACATCGCCTCCTCCGAGCGTCGCGCCGCCGAAGCCAACCAGCAAATCGGCATCGCCCGCGCCGCATTCTTCCCGTCGCTTTCGCTCAATGGTTCCGCGGGTTTAGAAAGCACATCGCTGCTGAACCTCTTCAACCCGTCGAGCTTCGTCTACGCGCTCGGCCCCACCCTCGGCCAGACATTCTTCGACGGCGGCCGACGCCACGGCCTCTCCGAACAGGCCCTCGCCGGCTACGACCGCACCGTCGCCGACTACCGCCAAACCGTCCTCGTCGCCTACCAGCAGGTCGAGGACAACCTCGTCGCGCTCCGCGTCCTCTCCGACGAAGCCGAGCAGCAGCGCCAGGCCACCCTCGCCGCGCGCGAGTCCGAACGCATCTTCAACAACCGCTACGTCGGCGGCGTCGACACCTACCTGCAAGTCATCACCGCGCAGACCACCGCGCTCACCAACGAACGCAATGACATCGACATCCTGCGCCGCCGCATGGAAGCCAGCGTTCTCCTGGTCAAAGCCCTCGGCGGAGGCTGGGACCGCACGCAACTTCCGCCGCGCTGATTTTTTCGCGCAAATCGGAAGTTGCATGGCAGAATTGCAGAAAGTCTTCGTATCACCAAGCAACTGAGAAATCACAATCCGCAGAATTATTGGTACTTGACTGTCGCAAAGTGCGCGCGGCTTCGGTCGAGATAAGAGGGTTGTTGGTGGTGTCGCGAGAGCGGTCTGAATCGAACGGGTGTAACCTAGATAGATGGCTGTTCGGCGCTTTTCGGTCTACCTGAAGTCGGGGGGCCAGTCGGGCGTTGGGGCGGCGGGTGAAGTTGCGGGAGAACGAATTGCTTTCGATCGATGAGACGATCCAGCTGATTCGCATAGGCGAACAGACAGGAAGTGGCAAGGGTGCTCAAACTACATGCTCCGCCGACCTGGCGGAGAGTCCCTGGGTTTTCGATGAGCGCGCGCCGGGGTACGGGCCGGGGGCCTCGATGGGGGATGTGCTGCCGGGGAATGCTCCGCGGCAGGGGATGATTCCGCGGGAGTACCGCGAGGCTTCCAAACAGGAGCTGGATCTTCGCATCCGCGCGGCGAAACATGCGCTGGGCGAGCGGCTGGTGGTGCTGGGGCATTTCTATCAGCGCGATGAGGTGATCCAATACGCCGATTTTGTGGGCGATTCTTTTCAACTTGCGCAGGCGGTGAAAGACCGACCGAGGGCTGAGGCGATCGTGTTCTGCGGCGTGCATTTTATGGCGGAGACGGCGGATATGCTGTCGCGGCCGGACCAGGTGGTGATACTGCCGAATCTGGCCGCCGGGTGCTCGATGGCCGATATGGCCGATATCGATACGGTGGGGGATTGCTGGGAAGAGTTGGAGGCGCTGTTTGGGTCGGCGGTGGATGCGGATGGGCGCGCGCCGGTGGTTCCGGTGACGTATATGAACTCTTCGGCGGCGCTGAAGGCGTTTTGTGGCGAGCATGGCGGGATTGTTTGCACATCGTCGAATGCGCCAGCGGTGATGCGGTGGGCGTTTGAGCGGGGGCAGAGGGTGCTGTTCTTTCCCGACCAGCACCTGGGGCGGAACACGGGGAAGGCGATGGGGATTCCGCTGGAGCAGATGCTGTTGTGGGACCCGGCGCGGGCGCTGGGTGGAAATGATGCGTCGGCGCTGCGCGAGGCGAAGGTGATTTTGTGGCATGGGTTCTGTTCGGTACATAAGCGGTTTACGGTGGAGCAGATTCGGATGGCGCGGGCGCGGCATCCCGGGGTGCGGGTGATCGTGCATCCTGAATGCACGATGGAGGTGGTCGATGCGGCCGATGAGGCGGGGTCGACCGATGTGATTTGCAAGGCGATTGCGGCGGCGCCGCCGGGGTCGACGTTTGCGGTGGGGACGGAGATCAACCTGGTGCAGCGGCTGGCGGGGCAGTATCCGCAGCACAAGATTTTTTGCCTGGATTCGATTGTGTGTCCGTGCTCGACGATGTATCGGATTCATCCGAGTTACCTGGCGTGGGTGCTCGAATCGCTGGAGCGAGGCGACGTCTTGAACCGGATTTCTGTTCCGGAAGCGATTGCTGTGCCGGCGCGAGTGGCGCTGGAGCGGATGCTGAGTCTGAAGCCGGTGTCACGATGAGCGCGCGGAAGCGGATTGTGGTGATGGGCAGCGGGATTGCCGGGCTGATCGCTGCGCTGGAGCTGAGCGCGAAACATGATGTGACGCTGGTGACGAAGTCCGAGCTGATGGAGAGCAATACGCGATATGCGCAGGGCGGGATTGCGGCGGCGATGTTTGCCGACGACAGCATTGCCGAGCATGTCGCGGACACGATGCGTGCGGGGGCAGGGCTGTGCCGGATCGCGGCGGTCGAGGTGCTGTGCGCGGAGGGGCCGAGACGGGTGCGGGATTTGATCCGGCTGGGTGTGGCGTTCGATCAGCGTGGTGGCGTGCTGGCTCGGGGACTGGAGGCGGCGCACTCGCGGGCGCGGGTGCTTCACGCGCGCGGGGATGCTACTGGGTTGTCGATTGAACTCGCGCTGGTGGAAGCGGTACGCTCAGCGAATGTGGTGGTGCTGGAGCATACGTTTGGGTGCGATCTGGTGGTGCGGGATGGGCGGGTTGCGGGGCTGGAGGTGCTCGGAGCGGACGGCGTGCGGCGGGTGCTGGAGGCGGATGCGGTGGTGCTGGCGAGCGGTGGCGCGGGGCAGCTCTATCTGCATACGACGAACCCCGCAGGCGCGACCGGCGATGGGACTGCGCTGGCTTATCGGGCGGGAGCGGAGTTGGCGGATGTGGAGTTCTACCAGTTTCATCCGACGGCGCTGGCTTGTGCGGATACGTTCCTGATTTCGGAGGCCGTACGGGGTGAGGGGGCGGTGCTGCTGGATGCTCAGGGGCGGCGGTTTATGCAGGCCCTCCATGCGGATGCTGAACTGGCTCCGCGGGATGTGGTGGCGCGGGGGATTGCGTTGCAGATGGCGGCGCAGGGTGGGCGGCCGGTGATGCTGGATGCGACGCGGATGGGGGCGGAGTTCCTGCGGGAGCGGTTCCCGAGTATCGATGCGGCTTGTCGCGAGCGGGGGTTTGAGTGGGCGAAGGAGCCGATTCCGGTGACTCCTGCGGCGCATTACTGGATGGGCGGCGTGCGGACTGACCTGTGGGGACGGACGACGGTTCCGGGGCTATACGCGATTGGCGAGGCGGCCTGTACGGGCGCGCATGGAGCGAACCGGCTGGCGTCCAACTCGCTGCTGGAGAGCCTGGTGTTTGGGTGGCGGTGTGCGGAGTTGCTGCTGGGTGAGGATGACGGCGCGTGGCCGATGGCGGCGAGCGATGGTGGGGAGATGGTTTCGGTGGCGGGCGGTTCTCGGGCGGGGTCGAGTGCTGTGGATCGGACGACGCTGCGGGAGTTGATGTGGGGTTCGGTGGGGATTGAGCGCGATGGCCCAGCCTTGCGGGCGGCGCTGGAGCAGCTTGAGGGTTGGCGTGTCGATGGCGGCAGCGTCGCGGACCTGGAGACCGCGAACCTGCTGGAGTTGGCGCGCGCGGTGACGGCGGCGGCGCTGGTGCGGTGTGAGTCTCGCGGGGCGCACTTCCGCGAGGACTATCCGGAGACGCTGGAGGCTTGGCGGCGGTCGCTGGTGGTGGGGCGGAAGGTGGCTGTGGCGTGCTGATGAGGCCGGACCGAGAGGCGTTGGAGCGGCTGGTGCGGATGGCGCTGGCGGAAGATGCTCCGTGGGGCGATGTAACGTCGCAGGCGCTGACCGCGGAGGCTACCCGTGTATCTGCGCAGTTGGTCGCGCGGGAAGATGGCGTGCTGTGTGGCGAGGATGTGTTCGCGCTGGCGATGTCGGGTATGACGACGGAGTTCTCCGTCCACGATGGCGAGAGGTTTGCGAAGGGCGATGTGCTGGCGACGGTCGAAGGGCCGGCGCGCGCGGTGTTGCAGGCGGAGCGCGTGGCACTGAACTTCGTGCAGCGGCTGTCGGGGATTGCGACGCTGACGGCGCAGTATGTGGCCGCGGCTGCGGGTACGAAGGCGCGGATTGTGGACACGCGCAAGACGACTCCGGGGCTGCGGGTTGTGGAGCGGTATGCGGTGCGCTGCGGAGGCGGGCGAAACCACAGGTTCTCGCTGTCGGACGCGGTGCTGGCGAAGGACAATCACCTGGCGCTGGTGACGGGCGATCTGACGGCCGCGCTGCGAGCGGCGCGGGCGAGCTTGCCGCATACGACGCATGTGGAGGTCGAGGTCGACAGGCTGGACCAGATTGAGGCGGTGCTGGCTGCGGGCGTCGATACGATCATGCTGGACAACTTCAGCCTGGAGGACCTGCGCGCGGGCGTGTTGCAGGTTGCCGGGCGCGCTCTGGTGGAGGCGAGCGGCGGCGTGACGCTGGAGCGGATTGCCGAGATTGCCGCTACGGGCGTCGATTTGATTTCTGTGGGGGCGCTGACGCATAGCGTCCGGGCGCTGGATTTGGGGTTGGATATTGTGGCGGGGTAGTGGCTACCCCTCCCCCCGGTTTAGGGGTAAAGTGTCTTATCGATGGGACTTAGGTCTGTACCTCCCTGTGGGGGGACGGCACAGTACCGTAGCTCGGGGGAGCCGCAGCGGTGGCGGTCGGGGAAGATGTGGGAGCAGGTGCGGATGTGGATTGTGGTTTCGGTGGCGTGCATAGGGTGGCCCCCCTCCCCCGGGGTACTTTAGGCTTCAAAATCTAGATGGGACAGGGTTTAGGTTTTTTGGGGTATACCCCCTGGCTGAGCCTTGCCGCCTAAATGCGAAAGGCCAGCGGGCGGCTGGGCTTCGGTGGTACCTCTATGTCTTCAGTATACGAAGGGTGTCAATAGGTTGAGGGGTGGTGGAGTTTGTAAGTGGTTGATTTGGATGGTGGAAATAAATGTTGGGTGTGGGCAGGAAGACACGGTTCGGGTTTGGTTTGCCCGTGAGATGGGTGGTGGGGAGTTGGGCTTCTGAGGTCCCCTACTCAAGCCGCAAAGTCCGCGGCATGAATGGGCCACTCCGGCTTAACTGGTGGGTCATGATGCGGCTACCCGCCGACGAGTTGGAATTCAGCACCAAGGCCGAACAAGACCTCTATATCAACAACCTCGAAGCCGCAAAAAATCGAATTCGAACAAGCCGGCAAACTCCCCGGTGCAGTCAAAGAACTCCGCACCAAGAAGTTTCTAGTTAGGAATTAACATGTAACATGCATCTACATCACCTTATGAGGTTTGACTATCTTCGGGTGAAGAGGCCATGAATGCGATTTATCTCAGCTTTTATTTTCTGCACCATCCTGGCGATAGCAGGATGCAGTGGTGGCAATAATTCTTCTACTTCGAACAATCCAAAGCCGCCAGTGGCGAATGCAGGTGGCCCTTATACGGGTGTAGCTGGAACGGCAGTGAGTTTCAGTGGAAGCGGCTCTAGTGATCCGCAGGGCACGGCAATAACCTACGCATGGAACTTCGGGGACAGCACTAGCGGTACCGGTGTGAGCCCCACTCACACCTACGCAACTGCGGGGTCATTTACTGTGTCATTGACGGTCACTGACACGAGTAACCTGGCTTCTACTGCAAGCTCGACAGCCACAATCACAGCTGCACCAAAGCCCCCCGTACCGAACGCTGGTGGCCCCTATACAGGAACCGTCGGAGCGGCGCTTACGTTCAACGCCAGCGGTTCAACCGATCCTCAAAGCCAGACATTGACATACGCCTGGAACTTCGGAGACGGGGCTACTTCAACAGGTGTAAACCCAAGCCATTCCTACTCACAACAAGATACCTACACAGTTTCCCTGACCGCGACGAACACCAGCGGCTTATCCTCAACAACAACTACAATGGCCGCAATCGGTCCCGCGCCGCAACCTCCGACAGCCAACGCGGGAGGTCCTTATTTCGCCGTTGCTGGGACGGTAATCAACTTCGACGGAGGCGGTTCAACTGATCCGCAAGGTCAGTCGCTAACATACTCGTGGAACTTCGGCGACGGCACGACGGCATCAGGTGTAAATCCCTCTCATACATATACCGCGGCCGGCACATACACCGTCGCTCTGACCGTCACCGACACCAGTAAACTGACAGAAACCGCACAGGTGAATGTGATTGTTACCCCGTCGGTCGGCGCGGCGATCATGGGGACCGTCCTGACGGGCTTAAAGCCCATTGTCGGTGCGCATGTTTACCTTCTCGCAGCGAATACTACCGGCTACGGCCAGCCTTCCCTCTCGCTCCTCGATCCCGCTGCAACAGGCTCCTCGGATTCCATCGGCGCCTACACCACATCTGGTTCCAGCGGAAATTTCGATATCCCAGGCGGCTATTCGTGTGCGTCAGACACACAAATCTATCTATACGCATCCGGCGGTGATGCGGGTTCAGGCATAAATCCTTCGTCCGGGCTGCTCGCATCTATTGGGAACTGCCCAAGTAGTACTCTCTCAGTCTCCATCAACGAAGTATCCACCATCGCAACGGCGTATGGGCTTTCAGGCTTCGCGACAGACGCGACGCATGTGTCCAGTTCAGGAACAAGTCTCGCTCGAATGGGAGTTGTCAACGCGGCAGCTACTGTCGCCAACCTGGAAACTCTTTCTACCGGCCTCGCTCTGGCTGCGACCGCGACCGGCAACGGAATTGCTCCGCAGACCAAGACCAACACTTTAGCCAATATCCTCGCTAGCTGCGTGAATACCGGCGTATCGTGCGGCGCGCTGCTCTCTACTGCAACATCTACTGGCACTTCTACCGGTGTACACGCCGTGGATACTGCTTCCGCAGCCATCAACCTTGCTCACTATCCGGTCTCAAACATCTCCGCGCTCTATTCACTTGCTGCCTCAGCATCGGTGTATGCGCCAGCCCTTAGTGTGCAGCCGAATGATTTTCTGTTGGGCCTCCGTTTCCCCGATGGCTCGATAACCAATCCGATCGGTATCGCCGTCGACGGTTTCGGTAATGTGTGGTTTGTGAATGATGGGGGAACTAACCCGATTCCCTACGGCAGTGTTGTCAAACTCTCCAACTCCGGGGCGCCCTTGTCCGGCGCGAACGGCTTTACCGGCAACGGCATATTTTCTCCTTACGGGATTGCCATTGACCTCTCAGGGAACGCGTGGATCACCAACGATCAAGTATCGAATTCCCAGCCACAGGTAAACCCTGCCAGCGTCACTGAATTGTCGAGTGTCGGAGCTTTTCTTTCTGGAGGCTCCTCTGGCAACGCTATCGAACCCTTAGGTGTAGCCATCGATGGCACCGGGAATGCATGGATCGGGGGTTACCTCGGAGGGGACCTCATCGAACTTTCCCAATCGGGGTCTGTGCTTTCCGACATCCGAACGGGCACATTCCCAGGTCCGGAGGGTGTTGCTATCGACGCAAAGGGAAACATTTGGGCCGGCTCGGCCGGATCGGTCGTAGAATTTTCTACCTCTGGAGTTGGTCCGCAGTTATCTACTTATACCGGCGGCGGCATCAACGGCGCTTGGGGCATAGCTATCGACGGTGCAGGCAATGTTTGGATCGCGAATGCCAACAACGGTCCTACAGGAAATAACAGCGTTACGAAGCTATCCGGCTCGGGTGTCGCATTATCTCCTTCAACTGGCTTCACCGGGGGCGGACTGAGCGCTCCGTACGCACTCGCCATTGATGGCGCCGGAAACGTATGGGTCGTAAGCCCCCAGGCCGGCACAGTCAACGAGTTGTCTAATTCCGGCGCACCTATGTCTCCTGCAACCGGTTTCGTTTTAGACCAGTCTTCCCATCTCTTCAGTTCGCCCTATGGAATTGCCATCGACCCGTCCGGCAATGTTTGGCTAACTAGGACCGGAAATCTTACCGACGACATATACGAGATCGTAGGCGCAGCTGCGCCCGTAGTCACACCACTAGCCGCTGGCGTCAAGAACAATATGCTGGGAAGTCGGCCGTAGGTTCACTGGGCAAATGGTCGGTGGGGGGGCCATCCCGGCTTTGTGGTGAGAAGGAAACCCGTCCCGGGAACCTGTGACACCCCAGGGTTGTGGTGGTGGGACATTCGCCGTGCCGTCCGCGCATCCGGCATAATGAATTTCATGACAAAAAAGGTTGTTGCCAAAACCGCTCCGAAGAAGGGTGCAACTGCCAAGGCGGCGAAGCCGTCGGTGCAGGACATGATGGACGAGGTGTTGCGCCAACTCTCTTCGATGGTGGGCGCGGAGGAAGCGAAGGCCCTGATAGTTTCGCTCGACGCCCCATCGCGGCTCGATGACCTGAGCGATGAGGAGGCCGATGCGAAGTACCAAGCGCAGCAGATCGCTTTCGATGCCATGGAGGCCACGAGCAACGCGACTGCGCGCAAACTGGCCAAGCGCGCGCTGCGGCTGGATCCCGACTGTGTGGACGCGCTGGTGGTGTTGAACGATGTGGACACACGCACACAGATCGCCTTCATCGAAGGCCTGCAAAAGGCGGTGGCCGCTGGGAAGAGGTCGCTGGGCGCGGAGTTCTTCCGGGAGAATAAAGGCCATTTCTGGATGCTGATCGAGACCCGGCCTTATATGCGCGCCTTGGCGATGCTGGGCGGCGAGATGGCTTCGGCGGGTATGAACCTGGATGCCATTGCCATCTACGAAGAAATACTGGCACTGAACCCGAACGACAATCAGGGAGTGCGGGACCCGCTGCTGGGCCTTTATCTCGCCGTCGGCGACGCGGACGGCGCAGGAAGGCTGCTGAAGCGTTTCAAAGGAGACGCATCGGCCTGTTTTACGTGGGGAGCGGTTATGGAACGGCTTTTGGCGGGAGACCACAAACGCGCGGAAGCGGCGCTGCAAGAGGCCGTTCAGGCCAATCGCTTTGTGGCCCTGCATCTGGCGGGGCGGAGGCCGGCGCCGAAGGGACTTCCGGAGATGTATTCGCCGGGCAGCGAGGAGGAGGCGGCGCTGTGCCAGCATTATCTGGGCGCGGCCTGGGCGGCGCATCCAGAGGCGCTCTCCTGGGTTTTCGAGCGCTGTAAGGAGATGAGCATGACGCCGGTCCCAAGCAAAGCCGCTCTTAAGAAGATGAAGACGCCGGGTGCAAAAGTGCAATAGAAAGGCGGCGTTCAAATGCCTTCCGAAAATTAGCGGCGGGCTGCGACTTATGCGGGTGCGTTTCGTCTGACGTATATCGGAGCAGGGAATATGTCGAAGCATACAGGGAGAGCGCCGCATCATGGCGGAACGATGTGCGCGGGGATGAAAGTTTGCCTCAATGCCGGTCCAATCGTCGAAGGCGTTGGTGGTCGACGATAGGAGAGGTCTTCGGCGGGCCGAGCGGAACATCCGCGTGTCGATCGACGTAATACCTGTGAGACTTCCTGGGAGAACGAGCAGCGAATGATGTCTTCGATGTGGCGACGAGTGAAGAAGAGTGTGCGTCTCGCCGGCGTGGTTGCGTGTCTCGTTTCTTCGGGCCTGGCGATGGCTTCGGAGTATCACGGGCAGGTGACGTTCAACGGACTGCCGGTGCCGGGGGTGACGGTTACGGCGAAGCAGGGGAGCAAGACGGTTGTTGCCGTGTCCGATGACAACGGCAACTACTCGTTTCCCGACCTGCCGGATGGGGCGTGGAAGATTCAACTGACGATGACCGGGTTTGCGACGCTGGACCAGAATGTGACGGTCGCGCCGGACACTCCGGGGATCAAGTGGGAGCTGAAGATGCTGCCGCTGGACCAGATTCTGGCGCAGTCGAAGGCGGTAAAGATTGCGCCGGAGGCGGTGATTGCGACCGAGGCGCCGAAGGTTCCTGGGAAGGGTGAGGCCGCCAAGCCCGCGGAGACTGCCGAGGCGCCGCCCAAGCCGGAGGAGCCGAAGGAGTCGAGCGACGGCTTTCTGGTGAATGGCAGCGTGAACAATGCGGCGACTTCGCAGTTCTCGCTGTCGCCGGCGTTTGGGAACACGCGGTCGGGGTCGAAGGGACTTTACAACGGCGGGCTGTCGCTGATTCTGGACAACTCGGCGTTGGATGCGCGGCCGTATTCCCTGGGAGGGCAGGAGACTGCGCGGCCTTCGTACAACCGCGTGACGGCGGCGGTGTCCATTGGCGGACCGATCAGGATTCCGCATCTTTGGCGGCGTGGGCCGAACTTCTTTATCGGCTATCAATTCACGCGCGACTCGAACGACGAGACGGTATCGAGACTGGTGCCGACGGCGGCGCAGCGATGCACCGATCCGGCTGTGCCGTGCCCGGTGACCATCAGCCCGCAGGCGCAGGCGTTGCTGGGGCTGTATCCGCTGCCGCTGCCTGCCCTCGCGGGCAACTTACAGTACAACTACGAGGCGCCGGTGGTGAGCAACACGCACCAGGACGCGGTCCAGGCGCGGCTCGACAAGGGCATCGGGCGCAGGGATTATGTGTACGGCAACATCGCGTCGCAGAGCACGCGCTTCGACAACTCCAATCTGTTTGCGTTCCGCGATACGACGGACACGCTCGGGTTGAACGCGGCGATCAACTGGAACCACCGGATGAACCACAATATCTATACGAATACCGGGTTTCGGTTCAGCCGGCTGCGCAATCGGGTGGTTCCGTTTTTTGAGAACCGCGTGAATGTGTCCGGGGTGGCGGGGATTACGGGGAACGATCAGGATCCCGCCGACTGGGGGCCGCCGTCGCTGACGTTCAACAGCGGTATCGCCGGGCTCTCGGACCAGAATAGTTCCTTCAACCGCAACCGGACGGACGCGATCTCGGAGTCGGTCCAGATCTACCGGGGGCGGCATAACGTAACGGTCGGCGGCGACTTCCGGCGGCAGGAGTACAACTACTTCTCGCAGCAAAATCCGCGCGGAAGTTTCACGTTTACCGGTTTGGCCACCGGCGTCTCGGACTTCGCGGACTTCCTTTCGGGCGTCCCCGATGCCAGCGCGGTGGCGTTCGGCAACGCGGACAAGTATCTGCGGCAGTCGGTCTACGACGCCTTTGCGAACGACGATTGGCGCATACGGCCGGAGCTGACGATCCAGGTTGGCGTGCGCTGGGAGTACGGCGCGCCGATCACGGAACTGAAGGACCGGATCGTGAACCTGGATGTGGCGCAGGGTTTTACGGCGGTGACGCCGGTGCTGGCGAGCAGTCCGAAGGGGCCGCTGTCGGGGCAGGTGTTTCCGCACTCGCTGCTGCGGCCCGACCGGACGGGCATCGAGCCGCGCATTGGGATTTCGTGGCGGCCGATTCCGGGGTCGTCGGTGGTGGTGCGCGCGGGTTATGGTGTGTATGACGATACGTCGGTGTACCGGTCGACGGTGCTGGCGCTGGCGCAGCAGTCTCCGCTCTCGACGAGCCTGAGTGTCGGGAACAGTGCGACGTGTCCGCTGACGCTGGCCAATGGGTTCATTCAGTGCCCGGGCATTACGCCGAATACGTTTGCGGTGGACCCGAACTTCCGCGTGGGCTATGCGCAGACGTGGCAGCTTGCGGTGCAGCGCGATCTGCCCGGGGCGTTGCAGATGACGGCGACCTATCTGGGCATCAAGGGGACGCGCGGAGTGCAGCAGTTCCTGCCGAATACGTATCCGCAGGGCGCGGCGAACCCTTGCCCTTCGTGTCCGACGGGATTTACGTATGAGACCTCGAATGGAAACTCGGCGCGCGAGGCGGGAAGCCTGCAACTGCGGCGGAGATTGCGCAGCGGCTTTACCGCGACGCTGCAATATACGTACTCGAAGTCCATCGACGACGATGCGACGCTGGGCGGACAAGGGCCGATCGCGGGCGGCGCGACCAGTCAGACTGAGGGCAACACGCAGGTTGCGCAGAACTGGTTGAACCTGCGCGGCGAGCGCGGGCTTTCCACTTTCGATCAAAGACACTTGTTGAATGCGACGATGCAGTATACGAG
>DASRLB010000546.1:0-8551 GCA_035648695.1 Acidobacteriaceae bacterium
GGTCGATGGTGTTGGCTGCGGTGATGTGGAGGGCGAAGCTGTCGCCGAGCAGGGCGAGGGGCTGGCTGGTCCCGGGAAAGAGTGGTGTGGTGAGCGTGCCGGTGATCCATGCGGTCCCGTTTGGCCCGGCGGCGACGAGGCTTTGCGTTCCGGGGACGAGGAGGACGGAGGCGGTTACCGATTGGCCGTTTATGGGGATGCGCAGAAGGCTTTGGTAGGTGGCCGCGGCGAGCGGCGCGGCGACGGTTGCGATGGGAAACTGTCCGAGAGTGATGGTTCCGGTGAGCAGCAGCGACTGGGTCGCAGAATCGAGTGCGAGGCCGGTGATGCCGGCGCCGGGGATGAAGGTGGAGAAGAGGAAGCCGTCGCCCGCGGGCGTGAGTTTGGTGAGGAAGCCGGAGCCGGGGCCGAGGATTTCGGGCGTGAGCGCGGCGATGGTTGGATAGCCTGTGGCGGAGGTGTATCCGGCGATGTAGGTGTTGTCCTGCGCGTCGGCGACGATGGCTGCGGGAGCGGTGCTGCCGTTCGCGCCGGTGAGGTAGGTTGCGTAGACGAGGGTGGCGCCGTCTGTGCTGAAACGCTCGACGAAGCCGTTTTCGGTGGCGCCGTTTGCGGGGGTCTGCTGGATACCGCTGTTGGTGACGGGAAAGGCTGGGTTGAAGGTGATTCCGGTGACGAAGACTGCGTCGGCAGTGGCGGCGACGCCGCCGGCGGATGTGCGGCCTGCGCCGAGGAAGCTGAGGAAGGTGGGATTCAGGTTGGCGTCGAATTTGGCGAGGAAGGAGTTGGTTGAGGTGTCCGCGCGGGAAGGAAATGCAACGCCGGAGGTCCCGCTGAGGCTGCCGCTGGTTGAGGTTCCCGCGACGTAGATGTTGCCGGAGGGCTCGAGGGCCAATGCCAGTGCGGCGTCTCCTGCGGCTCCGAGTTGGGCTTGAGCGAGGACGGTTGTTCCGGCGGCGTTGAGCTTGAGGACGCGGACGCCGTCCTTTTGGTCGTAGAGCAGGTATAGGCTGCCGTCGGGGGAGTAGGCAGCGGCGGGAAAATTGCCGTTGCCGTTGCCGGAGCGCAGACCGGCGAGCGTTACCTGCTGCGACGTGTTGACGGCCTGCGAGTGCGCGAGGCACGGCCCGAGCAGCACGGCGACGCAGATGGCGAGGATTCGGAGTGTCTTCATGAATGGTCGTCAGGCGCGGTACAACTCAAGTTGCAGCCTGTCTCCATACCATCTGAAAACGCTCCAGTGATGTTGTCCCAAGTTGGGACTCGGGTGTGGATCAGCGGACCATTTGCCGAATCGGGAATTGGTGCCGTTACGTTGCGAAAAGGGCCAGGTTTTCAGGGGTTGAGCAGAGACTCGTAGCCATAGTCTTTCATCGCGCGCAGGAAGGCATCGTGAGTGGTATAGCGGACGGCCTGCATTCCGGCGGCGTGCGCGGCGACTATGTTTTCTTCGCGGTCGTCGATGAAGAGAATGTTCTGGGGAGCGACATTGAGGCCTTCGGCGGCGTGCCGGTAGATCGCAGGGTCGGGCTTCGCGATCTGGAGGCGGTGCGAGAAGGTGTGGTGGGTGAAGTCCGCGAGCCACGGGCAGCGGGCGAGCACGCCGACCTCCATCGCGGCGCCGATGTTGGAGAGGATGCCGGTCTTCATGCCGGCGCGCTGGAGTGCGGCGGCCCAGTCGATCATGGGCTGGTTGGGCTGCGTCCAGACGTCGGTGTCGATGTCGATGAGTTGGCGGATTTCGTTCTCGTCGAGGGAGCGATGAAGGTCTTCCGCGATTTGCCGCCAATAGGCTTCGGCGGTGAGCGAGCCGCGATCGTAGGCTTCGCGATGCTTCCAGTACGCGGTGTGGAATGCGGCTTCGTTGGCGCCGAGGAGGCGCTTCATGCACTCCCATGCTGCGGGGTCGGGAGGGCCGCTGAGGACGAGGCCGTAGTCGAAGAGGACTGCTTTCACGGTGGACATCTGACTCGATTGTAGGTCACAGCGAATACGATGAGCGTATGCGGTTCTCTGAACGGACAGGGTGGGACCTCGGCGAGAATGCCTTTGCGGGCAAGCTGCGCGAGGCGCGCGCTTCGGGGCGTGAGTTGCTCGATCTGACGGTGTCGAACCCGACAGCGTGTGGCTTTGCGTATGACGAGCGGGCGTTGCTTGCGCCGCTGGCTGAGGCCGCGGCGTTGCGGTACGAGCCTGTTCCGCTCGGCATGGAGAGTGCGCGGGCCGGGGTGGCGGCGTACTATCGCGACGTGGGTGCTGAGGTTGCGGTGGACCGGTTGTGTCTGACGACCAGCACCAGCGAGGCTTACAGCTATTTGTTCCGGCTGCTGTGCGATCCCGGCGACGAGGTGCTGGCCGCTTCGCCGAGCTATCCGCTGTTCGACTACATTGCACGGCTCGACGACGTGCGGCTGGTGGAGTATCCGCTGCTGTATCACGATGGCTGGCAGATCGATCGTCATGCGCTGGAGGCGTCGATTACGGAACGCACGCGAGCGATGATCGTGGTGCATCCGAACAACCCGACGGGACATTTCTGTTCCGCGGCGGAGCGCGAGGCGGTGCGGGCGTTGTGCGCGGAACGGGGGGTTGCGCTGATTGTGGATGAAGTTTTTCTGGACTATGCTCTGCCGGGCGTTGCCTTTCAGAGTTTCGCTGTAGGGTCGAGCCCCGCGTTGACGTTCGTGTTGAGCGGATTGAGCAAGGTTTGTGCGTTGCCGCAGATGAAGTGCTCGTGGATCGCGGCCGTTGGGCCAACGGCTAAAGTTGCGGCGGCAATGGAGCGACTGGAAATAATTGCCGATACATTTCTGTCGATGAATGCTCCCGTGCAACATGCTTTGCCGGCGTGGCTTGCGTCGCGGGGGATTCTGCAGAACCAGATACGCGCCCGGATGGTGGAGAACTTGTCTGCGCTGGATCGGACGCTCGCCGCTTCGTGGTGCGAGCGGCTGGAAATGAGTGGGGGATGGACGACGGTTTTGAGGGTCCCGCGGACGGTTGGTGGAGTCGATTTCTGTGAAGTTGCGTTGGCGGAGGGGGTGGTAGTTCAGCCGGGCGAGTTCTATGGGCTGCCGGAGGGACGGGTGGTGTTGAGCCTACTTACTCTGCCGCAGGTTTGGACGTGTGGGCTTGAGGTTCTGAGGGAGATTGGGGGCTGAGGGTTTGATTTTCAGTTGCGAGCTGCGAGCTACGAGCTTCCAGTTATCAGTTGCCGGTTACCAGTTTGGCCGAGGAAAGCGGGTCTTGTAGAGCTCAGAGCTTAGAGGTGTTGAGCGTAGAGGGACTGGTGCAGGGGCTTGTTCAGTTTTGAGTTATGAGTCTTGAGTGATGAGTCAAGACTTAACCGCGTCGAGGGCGATGGGAACTTGCTCGACGATTTCTATGCCGAAGCCCTGTAGCGCGGGGACGTGGGTGCGGTGGTTGGAGAGCAGGCGGATTTTGTGGATGCCGAGGTCGGAGAGTATCTGGCCGCCGAGACCGACCTGGCGGAGGATGCGCTGGTCGCGGTCGTTGGGGCCTTCGGTGGCGCGGCTGTCGCGGTGAAAACAGAGGCGGCCGGGCTGGACGGTGCGGTCGATGCCGAACCCGCGCTGGGTGTGGTGGAGGTAGACCAGTGCGCCGCGGCCGGCGGCGGCGATCGCGCGGAGAGAATTGTCGACGATGGCGCGGCAGTCGCAGAGGGTTGTCCCGAAAACGTTGCCGGCGATGCAGTGGGTGTGGACGCGGACCAGGGCGGGCTCGTCGGAGGATTCGATGTCGCCATAGACCAGGGCGACGTGCGATTCCCCGCCCTCGACTTCGCTTTCATACGCGATCATGCGGAACTCGCCGAAGGGTGTGGGGACCTGGGCCTCGGCGACGCGACGGATGTAGCGCTCGTTTTGCAGGCGGTAGCGGATCAAATCCGCGACGGTCAACATCTTCAGGCCATGCAGCGCGCAGAACTCGATGAGGTCGGGGACGCGGGCCATGGTGCCGTCCTCGTTCATGATTTCGCAAATGACTCCGGCGGGAATGAGGCCGGCCATGCGCGCCAGGTCGACGGAGGCTTCGGTCTGGCCGGCGCGGACGAGCACTCCACCCTTGCGGGCGCGGAGGGGGAAGACGTGGCCGGGGCGGGCGAGGTCGTGCGGGCCGGAACCGGGACTGATGGCGACCTGAATTGTGTGGGCGCGGTCGGCTGCGGAGATGCCGGTGGTGACGCCTTCGCGGGCTTCGATGGATTCGGTGAAAGCGGTGCCGAAGCGGGAGGTGTTGTCCTGCGTCATGGGGCCGAGACGGAGAGCGTCGGCGCGGTCTTCGGTGAGGGTGAGGCAGATGAGGCCGCGGCCGAAGCGGGCCATGAAGTTGATGGCTTCGGGAGTGCAGAACTCGGCGGCGAGAGTGAGGTCGCCCTCGTTCTCCCGGTCTTCGTCGTCGACGACGACGATCATGCGGCCGGCTTTGAGTTCGGCGATGGCTTCGGGGACAGTCGTGAAGGCATTGTTCTGCATTGGGTATAAGGATAAACCGCTGGAGGGGCGGTGAATAGTGGGGAGTGAAGTGAATAGTGAATAAGGCAAAAGCAAGGCAAGAGCGTTGACGCAAAGGGCGCGAAGGGAGGACGCGAAGGGCGCAGAGAGAAATGAAGACGCCGCCCCGGAGGGCGGCGTCTGGTTGCGGAGCGGATGGAAGCTAGAGGGTGGACTCGATTTCGAAGCCCCAGGCTTCGAGGAGAGCTTCGGGGATGTACTTCGAGTTCTTGTTGCGGCGGGCCCACTCGCGGAGGCGCGTGGAGCGGACGTACTGGTCGGGGGTGAGCTTGTATTCCTTGACGACCTGCTCGAAGGAGGTGATGGTCGGGACGACCGGGCCGATCGGCTCCGGCTTGCCCCAGTTTGGGTTTCCGCGACGTTTTGCCATGTGGTTCTCTCTTTCAGGGCGACCTGCGGGGGGTGAAAATGCACGAAGATCGCAACATCTCATTTTAGAGCAAATTTGCCGTTGCCGCGCCGTGCCAATTCCGCGGATTGCGGGTATCGACCTCGTAAAGACATTGCGAGAGGAATAGGCTCCCAGGATAATGGAGCTACGATGAGAACGGAATTCCTGCGATTCAACGGTGCTGTCGAACGCGATCCCGCCATCGATGCGTGGATGGATGAGCACGGAGGTGGGTTGGGGGCCATCGCGCGCAAGTGGTTTGAGGCAATGCGAAATTGCGGAGACGAGGTGCGGGAGATATTGCATGACGGCTGTCCGGTGGCATGTCTTGGCGATGTGCCCTTCGGCTACGTCAATGTATTTACTTCGCACGTCAACGTGGGCTTCTTTCAAGGCGCGGCACTGCCGGACCCGGCCCGCTTGTTGCAAGGCGCCGGCAAGTTCATGCGCCATGTGAAACTGAGACCCGGACCGGCGACAGATGCCGGACCGCTCAGCAGACTCATTGAGGCGGCGTACGCCGATATAAAGGCGCGTGTTGAAAACGGCTAGCTTCGAGAAACGCCCTGAGAGTCGGCGGTGAGATTGCCCAATCTTTCCAGCGCGGGTCAGTGAGCAACGGGCGTGCCGTCGGACCAATGGCCCACCACCACCATAAAGATAGTCATCCGGTCTTCCGGGTCATTCGCGGCAATCGCCGGCACTCCCGCCAGATTCGCTCCCCAGCTTCGGGCCGCGTCTCCCGAAACGTACCACATCATGTGCGGATGCCAGTGCGTGTCATTGTCGCTAAGATACTGCTGCTTCGACATCATGTAGCACATCGCATCGGGCGCCAACGCGGGGAGTTCTTTCGTATCCATTGCCGCTTTGAGCGCCCGCGCGATTTCCATCTTCGACTTTCCCGCCAGCACCAGTTTGGTCTTCAACAGGAAATTGGGCAGATAGGTCTTCGCGGCCGGCGCATTCAAGCAGTGGGGCGCCCTGATTTTCGGGTTCCAGAACTCCGGATCGTCGGTGGACTTGCCCCATGACCGCTCTACCAGACAGACAAAGCCGTTTCCGCCCTTTACCGCAGTGGTGTAGCCGGTTTGCCCCAGCACAAGCACCTCAGCCCCGTCCGAAATGGATGCGGGAGCGGCACTGCGGGCCAGTGCGATTTCAGCAGACTTCTGCGGAATGAAGTACCGATGGAAAGGGGCCGCGGCCGGATAGAGTGCCGGCTTCGCCTGCGCTTGCATCTGGCGGGTTGCGCCGGGTACGACAACCTCTACAAGGAGTGCTAAAGCGACAAGACCGAGCAGCTTCTTCGGCATGGAACTCTCCCGTACACATATTCTTCGGTTCGGCCCGGGCCTAGGGGCCCAGGCATCGCAAAATAGGTATGCTGCGGATAGTACAGCGCAGAACGAGGGTCGATCAACGCACTTCTCGTTTCGCCTCGCCGCGCGCGAGACGTAAGAACACGAACCTCGGAACCTCAACACACCCGCTTGAAGTGCAGGGACCGATCGAAACCACCTTTCGGGCCTCCACAGCTAGCCACACTCAACGCTAAACCGCAAAATCAACGATTGTTGACGCGCAGAGATATCCAGACCGTTGCAACTGCAACCACGCCCGCAATCGCTGCCAGCTTTGCCGCCCGCAGGATCGACAATGGCGGCGGGACAATCCCGCGTTTACAGGCCATCCTATAAATCACCGCGACTATCCCGGCATTGAGAAACAGCGGCGACGTGTAGGCGCGCGCCAAAAACCATCCTGCCGTCAGGAATCCGGCAAACGATATCAACATCAAGCTGCTCATGCGGTGAATTTCAGCATCCGTCGTCTCGGCCCCACCCTTCGGATCTGGAAAGCCACCGCCGTAGATGGGCCTGGAGGGCGGCGACTCCGCGGAAGCTGGAACCGCATTCATCGCCATCGGTTTAAACCCAACGATGGCCGAATCTTCCCCCCCCAGCGGTTCCTTCTTGCCCCAAGGCCCGTTTGTCGTTTTCGATTCCTTCGGCTTTGAGGCGCCACTTGCGACTGAGGCGTCGCGAATCGTCGGAACAAAACAAAGCATCCAGAAAAAGAGCCCCGTCAGTCCCGTTTCGGCAGCGCAAAGGATCACAGTGTTATGAGCGGTGATTTCGTGGAAATCCGTGAACCTGCCGAACCCCACTCCGAACAGCGGATGCATCCGCAGCATCATAAGACCGGCTCCCCATGCTTCCATGCGGTCGGCTCCCGATTCCGCATTGACATCCCGTCCCCCGGAGAAGCCCGCAAAGGACAGTGCAACGAAGAGCAGCAATCCAAGCACCACAGCCCGGGTCAGCCCCAGCCTCTTTCGTCCCGCGGCCACGGAAGCGGCCATCAGGGCGATCATGCCGCCGCGTGAGTGAGTAAGAAACATTCCGCATAAAAGCGCGGCGACAGGCAGGTAAACGAAAATCAGATTGCGAACTTTCCTGCCCTTGTACCAGAAAAGAAACATGCAAGGAATAAGACCCACCATAAACTGCGCAAAGTCGTTAGGGTCGTTCAGAAAATCAGTTCCGCGAATGCGATAGAAATCTTCTCCGGAGCTGTTCTTCATCGTGATGACATACAAACTGTTGTCATTGCCGATCCTTTCCGCGGCAATTCCCTGATAGATCGTGAACAAGACAACCCCTAACAGCACAGCGACCAATATCTGCAAGTGAATTTTCGTTTTGCAGTTCAGCAGCACAAGGAAGAAAACGATCGAATTCGGTGTAAATTTCAACATGACGGAGGGAGCGCCACCCAACCATCCGTTAAAGGCCATTGAGAGCATGATGGCCGCAGTCAGGCCGATGATCCCGTAGGTTTGGGGAATAACCAATAAATTGGAGTCCTGCAACGATGGCAGTGAAAAGACCAGGGCCAGAAGAACGATGACGATCTCGATGTGATACTGCGCCAGGTCCCCAAACAGGACCTGCGGGCCAATGTACGCTGTAAAGACGTAAAAGAGGGTAAAGAAAAGTCCCATAGGAAAACTGCCAAGCGCTCCATCCGCTATCTATATGTGAGAGCTCGCCCGAGAATATTTTGTGCCGGGACCCCCGCTACGCGCGCCCTCTGCCTTCCAATCCATCGGACGTAGCGCCATCATCGGACAATTGATTGACTTGCCGACGGTGATTCACCCTCATAGACTATCCCATCGAAAGGCGCCGGGCGTAATTGCTCGGACCGCCCGTTTGACGCGTTCTGGTGATGACAGCGCGCCAAATTAGGACAATAATAGGAGCATATCTGCATTACATCTGCGATCCTCGACTTTTCGCAACTTCAACAAACAGAGGCCAAAGTGAAAACAGCTCCCGTCGTTCTTCTCGAATTCAACGAACTGTGCCCCAGTCTGATGACCGAATTCATAGAGCAGGGGCATCTCCCCAACTTCAAAAAGCTGCGCGATTCTTCCGCCATCTTCACCAGCGAAGCCAAAGAGCGCGCTCCCTACCTCGAGCCCTGGATCCAGTGGATCAACGTCCACACCGGAGTCCCCTACTCCGAGCACGGCATCGAGCATCTCGGCGAAAGCGAGAAATGCACCGTCCCGGCCATCTGGGACCTCGCATCCGAGGCCGGCCTGAAGGTCTGGATA
>DASRLB010000547.1:0-4963 GCA_035648695.1 Acidobacteriaceae bacterium
TGTTCGTCGCTGCCTTCGCCGCACTCATTGCCCTTCTCGCACAAGCCCAGCAACCCGCCGCTGCGCCCGCCGCCGCTCCCGGCAAGGACAAAGCGAAAGCCAAGGGCGGCGGTGCCCCCAAAGGCATCAACTGGCCCTCGCCCCCGCTTCCCGACTCCCCCTACAAATTCGACACCGGCGTCGAACGCAACCTCACCCTCACCATCACCAAAGGCCTCAAAACGCCCTTCAGCATGGTGTTCCCCGACGCCAACACCATCCTCATCACCGAACGCGGCGGCAAACTCCGCATCGTCCGCAATGGCGTCCTCAGTCCCACACCCGTCCCCGGCCTCCCGCCCATCCAGGCCACCGGACTCACCGGCCTCATGGACATGGCGCTCCATCCGAACTTCGCGCAAAACTCGCTCATCTACATCTGCTACAACAAGCCCGCCGGTGACGACGGCAAGGCCTACGGCCTCACCCTCGCCCGCTTCCGCTGGAACGGCACCGGCATCAGCGACTGGCAAGATCTCTATTCGACAGGCGTCTCCGGCGGCGGCGGCGGCTCGCGCATCGTCTTCGGCCGCGACGGCATGGTCTATATGAACGTCAGCGCCGGTGGCGATCCGCCCGCCCCCGCGTCCATGACCGCCCAGGATCCCGCGAGCCTCCGAGGCAAAGTGCTCCGCCTCCGCGACGACGGCACCATTCCGCTCGACAACCCCTTCGTCAATCGGCCAGGAGCGAAACCCGAAGTCTTCACCATCGGCCATCGCAACATCCTCGGTATGGACGTCAATCCCGTCACCGGCGAGATTTGGTCGTGCGAGGACGGCCCCAACGGCGGCGACGAAGTGAACATCCTCGCCGCGGGCAAGAACTACGGCTGGCCCGTCGTCAACAACGGACGCATCTACTCCGGCCCGCGCGTCGCCCTCGATCCTTATAAAGAAGGTATGGAGCCGCCCGTTATCTACTGGGTGCCCGCCATAGCCGTCTCCGGCCTGCACTTCTATACCGGCGCCCGCTATCCCAACTGGAAAAACAATTTGTTCATCGGCGGCATGCGCGAAGGCGAAGTCCCGCGTTCCGGTCACCTAGAGCGCATCGATTTCAACGACCAGTGGGAAGAACTCCACCGCGAAGGTATCCTCCGCGACCTCCACAACCGCATCCGCGACATCCGACAGGGCCCCGACGGCTTGCTCTACCTGCTCACCGACGAAGCCGACGGCGCGCTGCTCCGCATCGACCCCGCGAAGTAGCGCCACAACCCGCGCGGCTGATCGGGTAGGCTGGGCTAAATCCTTCGCATGCCCCTATCCCCCGGCGACAAACTCGGCTCCTACGAAATCCTCTCGCCCATCGGCGCCGGCGGCATTCAGCCGTTGACCAGAACGACCGGTGTCATTGTCGGCTCGATGAATCGCCAAAAAGGCGGCGTTGCCGCCGGGGCAAAGGCAAACAGCGAGATCCACATCATGCACACGACCGGCGCCATGCCATACCCTCGCTCTCGTTCAGCAACTGTTGGGTAACGGTTTCAAGTCCTGGTCGGGCACCCTTCCATCAACTTTTTGATCGTCGGTAGCGGATTGGCTCATGGGATGGTTACCGAGACAGTCCCGTCAAGTTGGGGAAGTTCGACTTAGACCTTTCGGACATCGCCGAATGACTTCGGATCATCCGGTAGCTTTGATCTGGAGTGCTCGGGCGGCAGGATGCCAGGGCGAAGCCGGGTAGGCCGTGCCCGAGCACTTCAGATAAGGCGGCATTGAACTGAGCCGAAGCAGGGGCTATGCGTTTTGAATCCGATTTAGGCGGTGTGGACCGGAGAGGAAGAGTGGATGGGAAGGGTGGCGGAGAGAGCGTGAGGCGGCCTCCGTGACCCGCGACCGGGATGTAACGGAGGAGTTGGTGTTGACGGGGCGGTTTTGTGGTGCGCCCGGGCGCTGGAGTTACGCCGGGAGCAATTTGCACTTCGGTATTCGCGAGCACGGGATGGGCTCGATTCTGAACGGCATGGCCGTGTATGGCGGCATCATTCCGTAGGGAGCGACGTTCCTGCTCTTCTCCGACTACATGCGTCCTCCCATTCGGCTGGCGGCCATCATGGAGCAGCAGGTTATCTATGTGTTCACGCATGACAGCATTGGACTGGGCGAAGACGGGACTACGCACCAGCCTGTGGAACAGCTCGCCAACCTGCATGCTGTGCCGCAACTGATCGTGATCCGGCCCTGCGATGCGAACGAAACTGCGTACGCTTGGCGCGTCGCGATTGAGACGCGGGACCGTCCAGTCGCGTTGATCCTGACCCGCCAGGATGTGCCGACCCTGGACCGCAGCCGGTTATGCCGCCGCCGCTGGGCTGAAACGTGGAGCCTACATCCTGGCCGAGGTTGCGAACGGCCGTCCCGAGATCATTTTGATCGCGACCGGTTCAGAAGTGAGTCTGATCGTTGAAGCGCAGCGTGAGTTGGAACAGCAAAACATTCAGACGCGCTTAGTATCCATGCCCAGCTGGGAGTTGTTCGAGGCGCAAGCGGAGGAATATCGCCGCTCCGTGTTTCCGCCTCTGATCCGCGCGCGGCTGGTAGTGGAAGCCGGGGCGACACAGGGATGGCATCGCTATGTCGGCGACCGTGGTGACGTGATTGGACTCGATCATTTCGGAGCCTCCGCTCCCGGACCGGTGCTGATGCGCGAATACGGGGTTACCGTTGAGAACGTCTGCAAGCGAGCGCTGGCCCTGATCGAGAAGAAGAATGCCTGATTCGCCGTCAGCGGCGCCGAAACGCATCGGTATCGCTGCCGATCATGGGGGATTTGAGTCGAAGGAGTGTCTGGTTGGAGTATTGCTGAGGCTCACTATGAAGTGGTTGACTGCGGCGACAGCCAGCCGAAGCCGGATGATGTTAGCTCGGTGGACCGCCGTTGAGTACAATAGTTTTAAGAAGATTAGTTGCGGTATTGAAGGTGATTTCACCTTCGCGGAGATCCGCCCTATGAAAACGTTTGCGGCTATTCTTGCCTTCGCTTTGACTACGGGTATCGCCCTGGCCGCCGAGCCAGATGGGTTAATTCTACTGCCGGGTTTCCATGCGAACGTCGTGGCGGAAGGCCTGGGCCCCATACGTCACCTGGCGGTGCGGGAAAATGGCGACATTTATGTCTCGACCCCGGTGGACAAACAGAACAGCGGCAGCGGCATCATCGCTCTTCAGTTGGACGCGAACCACAAGGCCGTGCAAATCGAGCATTTCGGCGCCGTCGCCGGCGGGACCGCTATTCGTTTTTATAAAGGCGCTCTTTACGCCGCCTCCGCTACAGCGATTTCCCGCTTTACTTTTGCCAAGCGGAATGAGTTGCTGCCCGGCCATGATCCGGAGATCGTCATCGAGGGGATGCCGGCGGAACACCCCGGTTTCAACCGCGCGAACGTCGCATTGGCATTCGATGGCAAAGGCGGCCTGTTTGTCGCCCTTGAAGCGTCCGCCAATCTCTGCACCCGGGCCAATTCAGCCGAAGGAGCGGCCCCGGTTGGTCTCAAGCCCTGTCCGGACTTGGCCACGCGGGCCGGTGTGTGGCGTTTTCAAACGAACCAGACCGGCCAGAAATTCCCGGCCGATGGCGAGCAAGTGGCCACCGGAATCCGCGACATTACTGCGCTCGATTGGTCGCCGGCCGATGGACATCTTTACGGCATCATGCATGGCCGTGACAACACGCACAGATTGTGGCCCAATCTGGTGAGCGCCGAGGATGACGACAACATCGCCGATGAGATGCACCGGATCACGAAAGGCACCAATTTTGGTTGGCCGTATACCTACTACGACGGCGCGCGGAAACTGCGGCTGATCGCGCCGGAATATGGCGGCGACGGTAAGACGGCTGCGTCGGCGGGCACGTATTCCACTCCGGTCCTGACCTTTCAGTCGCCCCGTGCGGCTCCTGTGGATTTGGTATTTTATTCGGACAACAAATTCCCGGCGGAGTATCGCGAGGGTGCGTTCGTGGTTTTGCACGGCACTCGCGGCAAGAACGGTTATGACGTGGTGTTCGTGCCGTTCAATCACAGCGGCGTGGCGGGCGCGCCCCGGGTCTTCGCCGGCGGTTTCGCGGGCTTCGACGAGTCCAGCCAGACCCCCGGCCGCCCGGCCTATCGACCGATCAGCGCAGCCGTCGGACCGGACGGCGCGCTCTATGTTGCGGACTCGCAGAAGGGCCGCATCTGGCGCATCGCCTACGGAGAAAACTGAGGTTCGTTCTTCCCGCGCGCACGAGAACCGATCGCCACTGAGTGTCCGTTGTCGCGGCTGGCCAGCCCTGAAATCAGGCGGCCGCGATACTCGTGGGTCACTCGAAATCTTCGCGGTCTCGGAGTTGGAACACGAATATTGAATGCTGCTGAGGACGCAGCCCTAGAGAGCGGCTGTCGAGTGGCTTTTCTCGATACGCTGACGTTTCAAGCGCCCGCATTTTACGAGAAGCTCGGGTATCCCGGAAACCTCGATCTAAGACTTCCTTATTCGGCTGGCTTTCCGCCTTAGCCGTCCGAGTCTTCCGAAGCTTCCCATAAGCCGACTTTCGGGGACCTATCCGGCTGCCGTTCATTCTTTGTCCTTTGTCCGAGTCGCCGACCATCCAGACAGAACTTGAAAAGCAATGCCGCTCCTACCTCTTCAGCGCCGTCCGCGCCATCGGACAATTCTGGAGCAGAGTCGGCGCCCTGTTCGTCCACCCGTAGAAAGCGGCAAACGTTCCACAGCCCGCGTCGCCTATTTCCACGAATAGCCGATGCCCACGAGGCCGCTCACAGCCCAGTGTGCATCCAAGCCTTCTAGCATATGCGGAGATAGCCCGTACGCCCGGACTTGCGGACGGATGTACCAACCGCCCACCGAGAGGGATCCGCACACCACCACCCACGACGCCGCCGCCTAGGCCACCACCCCTGCCCACCAGCCCATGC
>DASRLB010000548.1:0-12788 GCA_035648695.1 Acidobacteriaceae bacterium
GCGTAGCCGCCGATCAGCAGGTACCTAACGCGGGCCGTGTTGAATGCGAGTAAGAGATCGGTCTGATCTTTCAACATGCGGTGTGATGCCTTTCATCTTGTACCAGGCATTCCAGGCTTGCTCGCTCATCTCGGCGATTGCGTCGAAGACTTCGCCATCGGGCCGACCGCGCCAGTAGCGGTAGGTTTCCGCTCGGGCTTCTTCGTGGCTCGCGAATTTGCGGATGGTCTTTTCCATAGGATCGCCTATGTCCATTATACCGGGGTTGAGTGGGACTTCGGGCGGTGCCCGCATCTCAGAATCGGGATGTGGGACACCCGGCAGTGGAAGCCGTCCGGCACCACCCCTCCCCCCTAAAAGGATGCAAAGTGTCTTATCGAAACGACTTAGCTCCGTACCTCCATTTCCGGCCTCGTCGCTTAAATCCGAAAGCCCGGCGACTGGCCGGGCTGAATCTGCTGCTCCGTTTATTATACCGGGGCTGTCAAGCGCCGACTCCGCGGATTTACGCGTGGCGGGCGGTGCGGGTGGCGATGGCCTTCAGGCTGCGCAGGGCTTCGTTGACCGACTCGGAGTCGGGAAAGGTGTCCATGAGGTCGGGCGCGAGAAGGATGATGTTGGTGCCCTCCTGCATGCGGTCGTAGTATTTGCCCCGAACGGCCTTGGAGAGGTCGAGCGGGCGCGGTTCGAGCGGGTCGGCCTCGACGCTTTCGAGTTCAAGAGCGGCGTTTGAGTTCTTCATAAGCTTCTCGTTCGGCATTGTCGGCTGGGCGGGCCCGCGCCGTTAGAGACAAGCCAAGCCGGATGTGGCCGTCCGCTCCAGGTGCGAGAGGAACAGGAGCCGCTGCCGTGATGATAAACCAATCGTGATGGAGCGCGATTCGTCTTCGGAGTGCAGGTCGTCGGGGAAGGTCTGCGCCATCGGGTCGTCGAAGACGGTCATGGCCTCGCGAAAGGAGACGCCATGCTTCTTGAGGTTGCTGGCCGCTTTGCGTGAGTCGTACTCGAAGGCGAAGCCCATCGGGTTATCTTGGCCTTTGACCGAAGCGGCTATTGCGCTGTCTCACCCATGCTCAAAGAACGAGCATGGATGGGGCACCCGGCTGATACAGTAATCATCATGGAGTTCCATGGCCTCTAATTCCAGCACAACAACAAAACCGGTTCTATCGTTAGAAACTCTGCGCACTGAGGCCGCTGCATTTGCCGAGGCGGAGACTCTTCACGATGAACCGTCACTCTACGGAGTGGACAACGGGAAAGCTGTCGGCACGTACCTGGAGCATAAGTTTGTCAGCTGTCTAATGGATAAGTACACATTTGCAGGCGGTAATTCCGCTCTTGGAATCGACATTCCTCAGCTCGGCGTCGACATCAAGGTAACAAGCCAAAAGCAGCCCCAGTCGTCCTGTCCTTTCAGATCGGCTCGCCAGAAAATCTATGGTCTCGGCTATCACCTCATAATTTTCGTATATGACAAATCCGACAATCCGGCGACAAAGACCAGTCGCCTGACCATGACCAGTACAATTTTCGTCGACGCGGCGCAGACGGCCGACTTTCAGACTACGAAGGGCATCCGCGACATTCTCGAACGAAATGGAAATGAAGACGATCTACTGGCGTTTATCGAAGAGCGGCGTCTGCCGGTCGATGAAATCGAGGCTGCTGCTATCGCTAAAGAGCTACTGAAAACGCCGCCTATGCTTGGCTATCTCACGATTTCAAACGCACTTCAATGGAGACTTCAGTATAGTCGAGTCATCGATGCGGCCGGCACGGTTCCCGGCATCTATCGCATATATACCAATGCCAGTTAAACGAAACATCACGGAAGTTGTGGAGTTCGGCGATTTTCAGACGCCAGAGTCCCTGGCTGCTCAGGTCACTCTACTGCTTCGGAATATGGGCCTAAAGCCGACGGCTATCTTAGAGCCTACCTGCGGTAAGGGGTCTTTTGTATCCGCTGCTTCCGCCAATTTTCCGGAGGCGGAGTTTATTTGTGGCGTTGAAATAAATAGTGACTATATCGAGATTGCGAAGAGACTGATGACCGACAGCCGCGTTCGATTTTTTGAAGGCGACTTTTTCAAGCTCGACTGGTCTATCATCTTTGCGCAGTCGAAAGGACCATGGCTTATACTCGGCAATCCCCCCTGGGTCACCAATTCAAAGCTGGGCGCTATTTCCAGTTCCAACCTACCCACGAAACAAAATGATCGCAAGCTTAAAGGGATTGAGGCCATTACTGGAAAAAGCAACTTTGATATATCCGAGTGGATGATTCTCCGCTATCTGGAGTGGCTAAAACATGGATATGTTATCGCAATCCTTTGTAAGGTCACGGTCGCCCGCAAAATCCTGAGCCACGCTTGGGAGAATTCAGTTCCGATCGATCTTGCCGCAATTTTCCGGATAGATGCTATGCGCAACTTTAATGTAGTCGTGGATGCGTGCCTATTTGTAGTGCGCGCCGGCGCATGTGAATCTAAGTCCTGCGAAATTTACGACAACTTGGATTCGGCTACGCCATCGAGTACGCTGTCATATATCGATGGTCAAATCGTGAAGGGCGCATCGGATTACCGAAGAGGGCGACACCTGCTGGGTGTTGACCCTAACTATCGATGGAGATCCGGCGTGAAGCACGATTGTTCTAAGGTGATGGAGCTTACACATACAAATTCTGGATACGTGAATGGGTTGGAAGAGCACGTCGATATTGAAGACACGTTCCTATACCCGATGTATAAAAGCTCTGGACTATCCGCAAAGCCAAGGACCGCGCGGAAAATGCTCGTGCCGCAACGCTACCCTGGAGAAGATGTCAGTGAAATAAAGTCGGTTGCGCCAAAAACATGGGCTTATCTCACAAGGCATAGAGACTTGTTGAGGAAGCGGGGAAGTTCGATATATAAGAACAAGGGAGATTTTGCTATTTTCGGCGTTGGACCTTATTCATTTACACCATGGAAGGTCGCGATCTCCGGCTTTTACAAGCGGCTCTTATTTACGGTTGTAGGGCCAATCGAGAATCGCCCGGTGGTGTTCGACGACACGGTCTACTATATCTCTTGTTATTCGGAGGTCGAGGCGACTTTCATGGCAGATCTACTAAATTCGGAAATAACTCGGAGCTTACTTGAGTCACTGATACATTGGGAAAGCAAACGCCCAATTACAGTGGAGCTTCTTAAGCAGGTGAGTTTGGCGGAAGTAGCGCGAGAGGTAGGCAGACTGACGGAGTATCGCCGCCTTGTCGATTCCGCCGATCCGGTAGAGCATTCATTAGGAACATACGGCCTATTCCAAACGTGTTGAAGGACGCGATGGGTGGCAAGACGGCGGGTGGCCCAAATCCGAACTCCCTCCCGGAATGGGGTGCCCCACGTCTCGCTTCTGAGACGTGGGTAGGATTTAGGATGCCGCTATGCCATTCCATTGAGTCCGCTATCAACAGACCGGCCACCTCCATTTCGTGACCTTCAGTTGCTACCGTAGACAGCAGCATCTGGGTTCGCCGGCCATACCGGAGTTGTTGGAGCGCTCGCTCGAACAGATGCGTGTGCGCTATGACTTCTTCGTTAACGGTTACGTTGTCATGCCCGAGCATGTTCCTCTGCCGGTGAGCGAGCCGCTGGGCTTTCGCATTTTGCCCGAGGGGCTCCGCCAAGGGGTATACCCCAAAAAGCCTAAGCCCTGTCCTATCTAAATTTTGAACCATAAAGTACCCCCCCCGGGGAGGGGGGCACCCAGTTCGGAGGGGATTTGAGCAGATGTGAGCCACCCGCCGCCCAGCAAAAAGAGGGCACCGTTGCGGGATGCCCTCTTTGGTATTTCAAGCTACGGCTTATTGCAGGCTGCCGCCGCGATGCGATGTTGTGTGCTGACTACAGACCCTTCTCAACAAGGAACAAAATCAAGTCCTTAACCCGGCTCGAGTAACCCCACTCATTGTCGTACCAGCTGATGACCTTGCCGGTATTCCCGCCGACGACTTTGGTCAGCAGAGAATCGACGATCGACGACAGCGGATTGCCCTTGAAGTCCGACGACACAAGTTCCTCCGTCGTGAAGCCGAGGATGCCCTTCAACGGGCCTTCCGCGGCGGCCTTCAGAGCGCCGTTGATGCTCGCGACAGTGATCGGCTTCTCCGTGACGAAGGTGAGGTCGACGACCGACACGTTCGGTGTCGGGACGCGGATGGCGAAGCCGTCCAGCTTGCCGTCCATCGCCGGGATGACCAGCTTCAGGGCCTTGGCGGCGCCGGTCGAGCTGGGGATCATCGAGAGCGCGGCGGCCCGTGCGCGGCGAAGGTCCTTGTGCGGCGTGTCGAGGATGACCTGATCGTTCGTATAGCTGTGGATCGTGGTCATGATGCCCGACTGGATCGTAAACGTGTCGTTGATGACCTTCACCACGGGCGCCAGGCAGTTCGTCGTGCAGGAGGCATTCGAAATGACGTTATGCTTCGCCGCGTCGTACTTGTCTTCGTTGACGCCGAGCACGACGGTGAGGTCTTCGTTCGACGCCGGAGCGGAGATGATGACCTTCTTGACGGTCGAACCGAGATGCGCTTTGGCCTTGGTCGCGTCGGTGAAGAAGCCGGTGGATTCGACGACGATTTCGGCGCCGACCGAAGCCCAGTCGAGCTTGGCCGGATCGCGCTCGGCGAACACGGTGATCTTCTTGCCGTCGACCATGATGTGGTCGTCGCCGGCGGAAATTTCGTTCTTCAGGTTGCCCAGGATCGAATCGTATTTCAGCAGATGGGCGAGCGTGGCGGGGGTCGTGAGGTCGTTGACGGCGACGAATTCGATGTCCGGGTTGCCGAGTGCGGTGCGGAAGACGTTGCGGCCGATGCGGCCGAAACCGTTGATGCCTACCTTAACTGCCATGTGCTCTTTATCCTCTTTTTCTTCAGGGTGCGGGAATTCGCGCGAGTACCGGCAGACGCCAGGAGGTCCCAAAACCGGAGGCGTAAATACCAGCCTGTTGCAAATTTATCATTCTGGCAAGTCGGGGGCAAATTTTCGCACCAAATGGGGCATTTCCCCGCGAATGCGGTGTGAGTATGATTGCCTCCATCAGTGGAGTTTCCCGTGAACCTGAACCATGCCCCCATCATTCAGTCGGTAAAAAACCGGATCGTGAAGCTGGGGCCGAAGTCGAGCGTCCTTCGCCTCCTGCTGAAGGCCCACGCCCGGATGCACGGTTTCAACGTTCGATTTTCAGGCGCTGCCATTGCCATCGCCAGGGGCAAGCAGGAGATCGACCTGCCGATGAACCATTTTGTCGAGGTCCCGATCACCATGGAGTGTTTCGACGATTTCTTCCGCAGCATTGAGCCGAAGCACAGGGACGGCCGGTCGGTGCTGGACTTCTCGGTGCCGGGGCTGCATATGTACCGGCGCGGCGGGATCGCGTTTCACTTTCCAGGCCTGCCGGAAGAAGACTCGATGGAGGCGTATACCGCGTGGTATCAGCCCGGCCCGGGTGACGTCGTATGGGACGCGGGCGCTCATGCGGGAGCGACAAGCTACTTTCTGTCGCAAGCTGTGGGGCCGACGGGGAAGGTCTATGCCTTCGAGCCCGACGAGAGCAACTACGCCTACCTTCTGCGCAACATCGAAATGCACGGTCTGACCAATGTGGTCCCGGTGAAGAAGGGGCTGGCCGGGAAGACCGGCAAGGTCGTCTTTCAGGCTGACGGGACCATGTCGGCCGGCATCCAGGACTACCTGCTCTACTCCGAGCGGGGGAACTCGGTCGAGATCGACGCAATCTCCCTGCCGGACGCTTGCGCGGAGTTCGGCTGCGTGCCGGCCTACGTCAAGATGGACATTGAAGGCGCCGAGGTTGCGGTGATCGAAGGGGCGGCCGAGTTCCTCAAGAGGAACCCGATCAGCTTTGCCATCGAGAGTTACCACCCGCTGGCCGAAGGACAACTGACGCACGAGGCCCTGGACAGGATATTTCCGGAAATCGGATATCGGGCGGAGTCGTCGGCGCGCTTCGGGCAGATGTTTACGTGGGCGAAACCGAGCTAGACCGGCCCGGCCCGATGCACCGAATTTGGGGCAAAAGAAGCATCGGTTTGCGGGCGCGGTTGCGCCTGTGTTACAAACCGAACTATGCGCGACTGGATGCGCGAAAAACTCATGAGAAGACGCTCCAAGCGTGGACCCAACGAATCGGAGTCCACAGGCAAGAGTGGGCAGGAACTGCCTACCAACCAACTCGCACCCCTGCGCCCCGACTATCCTGAGCAGGCCCCAGCGAAAACCGAACCTCCCGAACCGGCTCCGCAGCCGGACGTGACGGTCGAAATGCACGGCCTGCAGCCGGGTGAAGCCGTCGCCCCTCCCGAACCGAATAAGATCGTCGTCGAGCACCAGCCGGAGTCCCTCGGTCAGCCCCCCGCAGCGCCCGTCGCCGTTCCCGCGAAGTCTCCGCGTGGATATGTCGTACTGACCATCGGTCTTCCCGGATCCGGCAAGACGACCTGGTACAAGCGCCGCGGCGTGCAGCCGCTTTCGAGCGACATGCTGCGCACCATCCTCTTCGACGACATCACCGACCAGCGCTATCAGGGCCTCGTTTTCAGCACTCTGCGCAGCCTCCTCCGCGCCCGTCTGATCGCCAAGATGCCGTGGAACTACGTTGATGCGACCAACCTTTCCCCGCACGAGCGCCGCCAATGGATCAAGATGGCCAAGAGCTTCGGTTACGAAGTTCAGGCGGTATTTTTTGATGTGCCACTTGAAGTTTGCCTGGAGCGCAATTCCAAACGCGACCGCCAGGTGACCGACGAGGTGATGCGCTCCATGGCCGATCGTCTGAAGCCCCCGGTCTTCAAGGAAGGCTTCGACAAGATCACGGTCGTGCGCGTGAAGGCGACTGGCGCGGGGACGGAAAACGCTCCCGAAGCTGCGGTCGAGGGGTAAGTTCGGATAGCGGAGATTGGATGGCCACCCAGGGAGTGGAGTTCGCAAATGTGAGCTTCGCCCTGCCGGGTGGCCGTCAGCTTTTAACTGGCGTTTCGCTCAAGGTGGAGGCTGGGACGACGACCGCACTGCTGGGCCGCAGCGGATCGGGCAAGACGACCCTGTTGCGGATGGTGAACGCGCTGGTTCGGCCGACAGCCGGTCGCGTGCTGGTAAGTGGAAACGAGATTTCCACAGGCGATCCGGTCCCGCTGCGGCGGGGAATTGGATACGTGATTCAGGAAACGGGATTATTCCCACACATGAAGATTCAGCGCAATGTATGGATGTCGCTGGAGTTAGCCGGCAGACCACAGGATGAGATGAAGCGGCGTGCGAATGAGATGTTGGAACTCGTCGGCCTCGGGGAAGGTTTTGCACAGCGCTTTCCCTGGCAGTTGAGCGGCGGCCAACGCCAACGGGCTGGACTGGCTCGGGCACTGGCCGGCGACCCCGGCGTGCTGCTCATGGACGAGCCCTTCGGCGCCCTCGACCCACTGACGCGAGCGGAGATGCAAACCATGCTCCGCGAATTGCTGCGGCGCCTCGGCAAGACGACGCTGATCGTCACGCACGATCTGGACGAAGCGCTGTATCTGGCCGACCGCGTGGTGCTGCTTGAGGCGGGCCGGGTGGTCGCGGACCTGCCCGCAGGCGAGGTTCGCCACTCCGAAAACGAGGCCGTGCGGAAGTATGTTGCCGCCACTCACCGGGATAGTGCCGCATGAGCGACTTCCTGCGCCAGCACGGGTCAGAAATCGCCCGCCTCACCTTCGAGCACCTGTGGCTCACCGGCTTCGCGATGCTCTTCGCTGCGGGGATTGGAATCCCGCTCGGCATCCTGCTGACGCGCAAGGAGCGCCTCGCGCGCCCTGTGCTGGCCGTCGCGAACATCCTGCAAACCATTCCCAGCCTCGCCCTCTTTGGGTTGCTGCTGCCGGTTCCGTGGCTCGGAGAGCGGGCGGCAAGATTGGCAATTGTCGCCCTAATCGCATACGCGCTGCTGCCCATCCTGCGCAACACGTATGCTGGAATTCGGAGCGTCGACCCTGCTTTAATCGATGTTTCAAATGCGCTTGGAATGAATAGTATGCAGCGACTTTATAAAGTAGAACTGCCGATTGCGGCAAGTGTCATCCTGGCCGGTCTCCGGACGGCTACGGTGACTTGTGTCGGTGTCGCGACGATAGCCGCAGCGATCGGCGCGGGCGGCTTGGGGGAGCTGATCTTCCGTGGCGTTGCGTCTGTGGACAACGGCCTCGTTCTCGCCGGAGCGGTTCCGGCGGCGCTGCTCGCATTGGCTGCCGACGGCGCCCTCGGATTGGCTGAGAAGCGGCTGGCGGTGCGGAGGTGAGTAGCCGCGGCGCGGCCCTCCCTTCGCTCGTGCTGTTGTCGCTGGTGGCCTGTGCGCCGCCCCGGTCGTCGCATGTCGTGGTGGGCGCGAAGAACTTCACCGAGCAGGTCGTCCTCGGCGAACTCCTCGCGCAGGAGATCGAGGCCGCCAGCGGGGGTAAGGTCGAGCGTCGTTTCTATCTGGCTGGAAGCTACCTCTGCCAGCAGGCAATGGTCTCCGGACGCATCGACGCCTACGTCGAGTACACCGGAACGGCGCTGACGGCGATCCTGAAGCAGCCGATGGACCGCGACGCTGCGCGCGTCCGGCAGACCGTCGCACGGCTGTACGAGCAGAAGTACGGCATCCGCGTCGGCCCCGGCCTCGGCTTCGAGGACACCTTTGCGATGGTCGTCCGCGGAGACGATGCGCGCGAGCTGGGCTTACGAACCATCTCCGACGTAACCCACGCACCCGCCATCTCCCGCCTCGGCGTCGGCTACGAGTTCGCCGAGCGGCCGGATGGGCTGCGCGGCCTGAGCGCGGCCTACGGCCTGAAGTTCGTCGGCCCGCCGCGCACCATGGAACTCGGCCTGCTGTATCGCGCGTTGGCGGCGCATCAAGTCGACATCGTGGCGGGGAACTCGACCGACGGGGCGATCCGTGCGCTGGACTTCGTCGCGCTGGAGGATAATCGCCACTACTTTCCGCCCTACGAGGCCGTGCCGCTGGTGCGCGAGGAGTCGCTGAAGAGGTGGCCGCAGATTGGCGTGGCAATGCAGCGTCTTGCCGGGAAGGTGAGCGCCGATGAGATGCGGGCGATGAATCTGGCGGTCGAGACACAACATCGCGACGTCGGCGACGTTGTCCGCGAGTTTCGCGCCCGGAAGGGGCTGTGAAGTCGCGGGATTATCCTGAGTTTGCCGCTGGGAAGCGAGGTACCGCATGAGCGAAATGCCCGAGCCATGGATGCGCGGAACCCATGAAGAGCTTGACCCAGTCCGGCGCGCGGTCGTCCACGCGCTGGAACTGGCCGAGGAAGATGTAGCCCAATGGTGCGGCGAGCTGACCGATGCGACGATGCTTGCGCGGCCCGGAGGACTGCCTCCGGTAGCGTTCCATCTGCGCCACATTGCGCGCTCCCTCGACCGCCTGCTGACCTATGCCGAAGACCGCTGGCTGGACGACGACCAGCTCGCCGCTCTGAAGACCGAGATGGACGCAGGGACTGCCGCTACAGTGCTCGCGGAGTTTCGAGAGGGCATCCTTACGGCGAAACTGCGCGTCCGGGAGATTGCGCCGAAGCGTTTCGACGAGCCTCGCGCCATCGGACGGAAGCGCCTTCCGACCAACGTTGCGGGGCTATTGATCCATTGCGCGGAACACACGGCGCGGCATGTCGGCCAGGCGATTACGACGGTGAAGGCGGAGCGGGCCGCTCGCAGCTTTGCATTTCCGCAGAGCGATTGAGATGTGCGTGTACTGTGTGGGGGGCCCCCTCCCCCCTCCCTTCATTTCTATTGCCCGGGGGTAAGTGCTTTAGAATGCTGCGCTCCGGGGCGAGAGGTCTTCCCAAACGACTCATTCTAAATGGCTTCGGTGCAAAATATGCCTCCGTAAGGAGTTAGGGGCCGGGTTGGCGGTTGTGGGGTCGATTTTCAGCTACGAGCTACGAGCTGCGAGTTCTCGGTTGCCAGGTTCCAGGTTGGGGAGGAGCGCCTTTCTGTTGAGGTTGAGGAGCGAGGGTTCTGGACAGCTCAGAGCTTTGAGCGATTGAGCATAGAGGTTTATGGGCGCGCTGGGCGTCGGGAGGTTTCCTGTTCAGTTTTGAGTTGTGAGTTTTGAGTCCTGATTTAATTGTACAGAGTTGAGAGATATAACACGCCAGGTTTTGAGAATTAGTTTTGCCAGTGTTTATGCTGGGTTTGGAGGTTTTGCACAGGCTGGGGGGCTTGACAAGAAAACGGGGGATGTGGGCGGCGATCGTACGAGAATTGCTGCCGGGATGGATGCCTGCGCTATATTTTGTTGAATCGACTTTCAGGAGTAGGGTGCAAGCATGTCCGACATAAGCCCAGCAGAGTTGGCGAAGAAGATCGGTAACGGTCTGCTTTCGTTTCCCGTGACGCATTTCACGAAGGAATTCGCGTTCGATGAAGAACCGTATCGCGAACATATTTCGTGGCTTCTGGAGCATCGTCCGGCGGGGTTGTTTGCGGCCGGCGGGACAGGGGAATTCTTCTCGCTGACGCTGAGCGAGTTCTCGTCGGTGGTGAGCGCCGCGGTGAGCGAGACGGCCGGGCGCGCGCCGGTGCTGGCGGGGTGCGGGTATGGGACGGCGATGGCGAAGGAGTTCGCCGGGGCCGCGCAAGATGCGGGCGCCGATGGGATTCTGCTGCTGCCTCCGTATCTGGTGAACGCGGAGGCTGCGGGGCTGGCGACGCATGTGGAAGCTGTTTGTGCCGCGACGAGTCTCGGCGTGATCGTTTACAACCGCGACAACGCCATCATGGATGATGCGACCGTGGCGCGGCTGTGCGAGCGGTGCCCGAATTTGGTCGGGTTCAAGGATGGGGTCGGCGATATTGAGTTGATGACTCGCATCTATGCGCGCGTCGGCGATCGGCTGATCTACATCGGTGGGCTGCCGACGGCGGAGACGTTCGCGCTGCCTTATCTGGAGATGGGCGTGACGACGTACTCGTCCGCAATTTTCAACTTTTTGCCGAAGTTTGCGCAGGAGTTTTATGCGGCGGTGAGGCGGCGCGATCATGCGGCGGTCTATGCCGGGCTGCGGGATTTTGTGCTGCCGTATATTGCGATTCGCAACCGGCGGCGGGGGTATGCCGTGTCGATTGTGAAGGCGGGGATGAATGCGGTTGGGAGGCCGGCGGGGCCGGTGCGGTCGCCGCTGGTGGATGTGAGCGAGGTGGAATTTGCAGAACTGCGCAAGCTGATCGGGGACCGCACTTGATCGATGGGCGGCGACCGACGCGGGTGCGGTACGTCATCGTGCTGATGCTGTTTGTCGCGAGCTGTTTCAGTTATGGCGACCGGGCGATGCTGTCGATCATCGGCGACCCGTTGTCGAAAGACCTGCACCTGAGCACGGTGCAACTGGGGTGGTTGTTCTCGGGTTTCGGATGGGCGTATGTGTTGGCGCAGTTGCCGGCGGGAAGCCTGCTGGACCGTTATGGATCGAAGCGGGTTTACGGCGCGAGCATTGTGGGGTGGTCGGTGTGTGCGCTGCTGGCGGGCTTCGCGGGATATCTGCCGGCGATGCTCGCGTTCGCTGCGATCTTCGGCTTGCGGCTGCTGTCGGGGGTGGCGCAGTCGCCGGTGTTCCCGGGGAATGGGCGGATCGTTGCGAGTTGGTTCCCGACGGCGGAGCGCGGACGGTCGTCTGCTATTTTCAACTCGTCGCAATATTTCGCGTTGGTGCTCTTCCTGCCGATCTTTGGCTGGATTGCCCATCGGTGGGGGTGGAAGCAGTGTTTCTGGTTCGCGGGCGTGGCGGGGATTCTGCTGAGTTTTGTGTGGGACAAGGTGGTGTATGGGGTGAAGACGCATCCGCGCATCAATCAGGGGGAGATCGATCACATTGAGCAGGGCGGCGGGTTGACGAATATCGATCCGGCTGCGGGCTCGGTGCAGAAGACGCCGAAACTGACGTGGGCCGTGGTTGGAATGCTACTGAGCAAACGAATGCTGGTGGGCATTTATATTGGGCAGTTCTGCATTACGACGCTGACGTATTTCTTTATTACGTGGTTCCCGGTTTATCTGAGCCGCGCGAGGCATATGTCGATCACGAAGGTTGGATTGATGGCCGCGGTGCCGGCGCTGTGCGGGTCGGTGGGCGGGATTCTGGGCGGAGTGTTTTCGGACCGGCTGCTGAAGGATGGGCGGTCGCTGACGTTCGCGCGCAAGACGCCGATCGTGCTGGGAATGCTGCTGTCGGTGACGATGATCGGGTGCAATTACGTGAACGCGCAGTGGGTGGTGATGGTGCTGATGTCGCTGGCTTTCTTCGGCAAGGGGTTTGGCGCGCTGGGGTGGACGGTGATCGCGGACACGTCGCCCAAGCCGCTGATCGGGTTGAATGGCGGGCTGTTCAACATGTTTGGGAACCTGGCGGGGATTTCGACGCCGATTGCGATTGGTTACATTTTGAAGTGGACCGGATCGTTTCATGGGGTGCTGATCTTTATTGCCGCGATGGCGTTGATGGCGATCGTGGCGTTCCTGCCGATTGTGGGCGAGATCAAGCGCGTGGAGTTGCCGCTGCCGGAGGCTGCATGATCGATGCTGCTTTATTGCAAGATGCTCCGCGGGTGAGCGCGATGCGTGTGATTCCCGTTGCTGGCCGGGATTCGATGCTGCTGAATTTGAGTGGGGCTCATGCTCCTTTTTTCATTCGGAATCTTGTGGTGATTACCGACAGTTCTGGGCGCGTTGGGGTTGGGGCT
>DASRLB010000549.1:0-4101 GCA_035648695.1 Acidobacteriaceae bacterium
CCTCCGGATACTCCCAGTCCCCCCACCGAAAAATCTCCGCCCCCGACACCAGCATCCACCCATCCGGCTTCATCACGCCGACGCGCTTCCCGTCTGCGCCATCGACAGCCCCCTGCAACGCATCCGGCGTTCCCTCTACCAGCACCACCTTCGCTCGCGGAGCATAGTGCCGAATCCCCACGCCTGGCGCCGGCAAAGCCTCCGGCACTCCCGCAACTACGGCCGCAATATACAGCGTCGGCGACATCCCACACACCGCCGCAATCTGCTCCAGCGTCACCGCGCCCGGCCGATACACCACCATCTTCTCCGGATCGAGCACGGTCGACTCTACCCCCACATTCGTCGCTCCGCCATCGACGACAGCATCGATCCGCCCATCCAGATCGGCCAGCACATGCGCCGCCGTCGTCGGGCTGGTATGCCCAAAAGTATTCGCGCTCGGCGCGGCCACCGGAACCCCGGCCAGCCGCAGCAACTCCAGCGCCACCGGATGCGCCGGCACCCTCACCCCAACCAGTGGCCTCCCCGCCGTTACTAAATCGGGAATGTTCGCCAGCCGCGGCAGCAGCAGGGTCAACGGCCCCGGCCAGAACGCCTCAGCCAGCGCCCGGACACGTTCCCCAACCTCCGCCACGGTCTCAACCTGCGAAGCATCCGCAAGATGCACAATCAGCGGGTCCCACGCGGGCCGTTGCTTGGCCGCGAAGATCTTCGCAACCGCCTCCGCGTCCAGCGCATTCGCGCCCAGACCGTACACCGTCTCGGTCGGAAACGCGACCGTCCCACCGCGCCGCAGAATTGCCGCCGCCTGCTCCAACTCCCCCGCGCGCCGCGGATCGAAACGTAAAGTAACACTCACAAACCCATGGTATCCGTTCCGCCTCGCGCCGCTGCCCGTATACTGACACCCATGCACGGTGCCGAGATTGAACTCAAGTTTCCCGTCTCCGATCCGTTAGCCTTCGCCCGCCGGGTTGAGGCTCTCGGCTTCCACCTCCAAACCGAACGCACGCTCGAACAGAACACCCTCTACGACACGCCCGCCCGCGACCTTCGCCTGCGCGGACAGATACTCCGCCTGCGCACCTACGGCAGCCAGTGTACCGTCACACATAAACGCCAGCCCGCCAGCCCAGCCGCCGACGTGCGCTACAAAACCCGCATCGAAACCGAAAGCGGCATCGACGACTGCGACGCCCTCGCCGAAATCTTTCTCCAGCTTGGCTACGTCCCCGTCTTCCACTATGAAAAGTTCCGCACCGAGTGGGCCTCGACCGACATCCCCGGGCACCTCGTCCTCGACGAAACTCCCATCGGCACCTGGGCCGAGCTCGAAGGCGATCCCGCGTGGATCGACGCCATCATTGAACGCCTCGGCGTCGCTATCGAAGACACCACTACCCTCAGCTACGGCAGGCTATTCCTCAACTGGAAAGATGCCACCGGCAGCCCCGCCCAGCACATGACCTTTGAAGCCACGCAGCTCGTCGCCGCCTCGTAGCCCGCGAAATCGGCAATGAGGGACCCGGTCGAGGTGCAGACGAAGTCGATCCGCCGCAGCCATGTCTGGGCGACTCCGCGGCCAACGCGCCAACGCCCTGCCGCCAACCGCGCGACTTCCCGTCACACCCCTCTATCCTCTATCCTCTACCCACTATCCCCTGCTCTATGGATATCGCCCTCACCCTCCGTCTCGCCTTCACCACCACAGCGGTCCTGCTCGTCATCGCGACCCCGCTGGCCCTCTGGATCGCCAACGGCCACAACCTCACTCGCCGCATCGTCCAGGCAGCGGTCGCCCTCCCACTCGTCCTGCCGCCGACAGTCCTCGGCTTCTACCTCCTCGTCGGGCTCGGCCCGCTCACCGCTTTCGGCCGCCTGCTCATCCGCATCGCCGGACACCCCCTGGCCTTCACCTTCGCCGGCCTCGTCATCGGCTCGGTAATTTTCAGCCTCCCCTTCGCCGTACAGCCCCTGGTCGCCGGCTTCTCCAGCATCGACCGCAACCTCATCGACACCGCCAGCATCCTCGGCGCCTCTCCCTGGACCGTCTTCCGCCGCATCGTCGCGCCTCTCTCCCGCGCAGCGTTTCTCACCAGCATCGTCCTCACCTTCACCCACACCGTGGGAGAGTTCGGCGTCGTCCTCATGGTCGGCGGAGACATCCCGGGCCTCACCCGCACCCTCTCCATCGCCATCTACGACCAGGTGCAGGACGCGCAATACGCCGCCGCCAACCGCACCTCCCTCGGGCTCGTCGCCCTCTCCTTCCTCGCGCTCCTGGTCATCTACGCGCGCAGCTCGACACGCGAGGCCAGCCTTGAATAGCCCGCCCCTAGCCCCTCTCGTCCACCACCATCTCTCGGTCGATCACCGCGTCGGCGCCCTCCACCTCCACGCCGACCTCAACCTCAGCGCCATGTGGACCATCCTCTTCGGCCCTTCGGGCAGCGGCAAATCGTCGCTCCTGCGCGCCGCCTGCGGGCTGCTCTCGCACCGCGGCATCCGTTTCACCCGCCACCACGGCGACAAAGCCGAAGTGCTCCAGGACGAAACCACCTTCGTCCCGCCGCATCTGCGCGCCCTCCGCTGGGCCCCGCAAAGCGACTCTCTCTTCCCGCACCTCTCGGTCCACCGGAACATCCTCTTCGGCGCAACCGCCGCAGCTTCCAAGCCACGCGACGAAGCCGAAATCATCGCCCTCTTCCAGCTCGCGCCGCTCCTCAACCGCCTCCCCCGCGACCTCTCCGGCGGAGAACGCCGCCGCGTCGCCCTGGCCCGCGCCTTCGCCGCCCCCGGCTGCCGCCTCATGCTGCTCGACGAGCCCTTCGCCGGCATCGACCGCGCCCTGCGCGACAACCTCCTCCCCGCCATGCGCGCCTGGCTGCGCGACCGCAACATCCCCGCGCTCTCCGTCACCCACGACGTCGAAGAAGCCCTCCAACTGCAAGCCGAAGTCGTCCTCATCCGCGACGGCAGGATCGAAGCCCAGGGCTACGCCTCCAACGTCCTCGCCCCCGAGCGCGACCGCCTCATGCTCTCCCTCAGCCGTCCCTAATCTGCCGGCTGCATACAACTTTCGAGTTACTTCCGTTCTCTAATCCCCTATTACGCCAGTACCAAAAGGGGCCAGATAATGAGATTTAAAATAGCAGTCGCGGCGGTAGCACTTCTCTCCGCCGGTATAATGCACGCCGATACAATTACCGTCAACCTCGGGACCAGCAACCAGAACTACACCCTCGTAGGAACCCAGGGTTCCAACGGCTTCGGTACCTACCTCGCGCAACAGGGTACCTGCATCGCCGGTTCTTCCCTCACCACCTGCATCCTGACCGGCAACTACACCGGGACCACTCCCGGCTACGACGCCGGCGCCTACACCCTCACCACCACCTACAACACGGCCGACGGCGGCCTCGCCGCCACCTCCACCGACGCTGTCTCCTCGCCCGACGGCGGAAATTACTTCCAATTCAATCCCTTCGCAGCGGACGTCAACATGGATCTCCTCCTCGTCCAGACCGGCGGCGGCGCGAACGCAGTCCCACTGGTGGAAAACGGCGTCTTCACCGCCGATAGCTACTGGATCGGTGGCACCGCTCCCGTCTGCTCCAATCTTCCCGCCGGGACCAACTGCACCCAGGGCGACGTCGGCCTCACCGACGGCGGCACCTTCGGCGGACCCGTCACCGGCGGCGTAACGTTCGACTCGAACATCTCGTCTTCCGTCGTCAGCGCCGTACCAGAACCGGAATGGCTGGCCCTTGGCGGCCTGCTCCCCGGCGCGTTCCTATTCGCCCGCCGCCGCTTGCTCTCATAAACCGAAGACAAATTCCGCCTGCCCCATGTCTCGCTTGCGAGACATGGGGTTTTCCATCACGCCAGCACCACAGGCTCCCGCTCCAACTTGACGCCGAACCTGGCAAAGACCCCCGCCACAATCTCCTCCTGCATCGCAACCACATCCGCAAACGTGGCCCCGCCGCGGTTCGTCAGCGCCAGTGTGTGCCGGGAAGAAATCCTGACCCGCCCACTCCCATACCCCTTCACAAACCCCGCCTGCTCCAGCAGCCAGGCCGCCGGCAGCTTCACCAA
>DASRLB010000550.1:0-20963 GCA_035648695.1 Acidobacteriaceae bacterium
CTGATCCGTTGGCAAAAATCAGTCGACGTTCACCAAAATCCAGCCCACACATCCCCCACACACCTCAGCACACACAGCTACCCCACTCTCATCAGCAAAAAACATCACATGCTTACCTCTCGTGAGAAATGCGGGCTAGCGGCGGCAGCGGCTTCTACATCAACTCGTCGACAAACGCTTTCGCCACATCCTCGGGAATGAGCATCTCCTGATGCACCAGCGGCCCCGCATTCAATACAGGTTCCGCATCGTGCGCCGAGGGCACGTCCGTGCGCTCGAAGAACAGGCCGATAGGAATTTCATCGCCCCACAGCGTCGATTTCTCCATCGCCATCTGCCAGTCCGTGTGGTCGTACTCGGGATTGTCTTCAAGCTTCTTCACCCGCGGCCGGAACCACTGGAACGTGTTGTCCTTGTTGTACGTCACGCACGGGCTGAACACATCGATGAACGAAAATCCCTTGTGCTGTATCGCCTTACTCAGCAGATCGACGAGGTGCTTCTGATCGCCGCTGAAGCCACGCGCCACAAACGTCGCACCCGCGGACAGCGCCAGAGAAATAGGGTTCACCGGAGCATCGACATTGCCGAACGGCATACTCTTGGTCTTCATGCCGATGCGGCTGGTGGGCGATGTTTGCCCCGTCGTCAGCCCATAAATCTGGTTATCCATCACGATGTACGTTAGGTCGAGGTTGCGGCGCATGGTGTGGACGAAGTGTCCGCAGCCAATGCCAAAGCCATCGCCATCGCCGCCTGTCACCAGCACTGTCATGGCGTGGTTAGCCAGTTTCATTCCGCTTGCGACTGGGAGCGACCGGCCATGCAGTGTGTGCATGCCATACGTCTCGATGAAGCCCGGAAAATTCGACGAGCAGCCAATGCCGCTGACGGTCACCACTTCATGCTTCGGAATCTGCAACTCGACCAGCGCCTTTTGCACCGCGGCCAGCACGCCGAAATCGCCGCACCCGGGACACCAGTCGGGATCGACCCGGCCCTTGTAATCGGCCATTACCATCAGATTGGGAACTACAACGTCCGTCGCCATCGAGGAAACTCCTTCTGAATTTTCTAAGACTGTTTGACTTCGCCAGGACCGGTCCTTAAACCATGACCTCGTGAGCGGGCACGGAAAGATTCGTCTTGCCGGCAAGCTGGTCCTTTACCGCTTCGACGATGTGGTGCGGCATAAACGGCTCGCCGTCATACTTGCGAATATGCCCGTTGGCCACAAAGCTCGTTTCGCTGCGCAGGTAGCGTGCAAACTGGCCGCTGAAGTTGTTCTCGACGATGATCGTGCGCTTCGAACTCTTCAGTATTTCTACAATCGCGTCGCCGTGCAGCGGCACGAGCCAGCGAATCTGCAGTTGATTCGCGCTGATTCCCTCATCCGCTAGAAGCTCGCGCGCTTCCTCGATCACGCCATCGGTCGATCCCCAGCCAATCAGCGTGACCTGCGCATCCGCCGGCCCGACAAGCTTCGGCGGAGCCACCGAAGCCGCAATCCCCGCCTCCTTGCGCATGCGCTTTTCCATCATCGCGCGGCGCTTGGTGGCATTCGTGTATTCGTCGCTGATCAGCACGCCATTCTCATCGTGCTCGTCACTCGACACCACATGCGTATGCCCGGGCACGCCGGGAATCACGCGCGGCGACACGCCACTCTCGGTAATTAGATAGCGCTTGTACTCTTCGTGCGTATCCGATCCATTTGAAGTAATCAGTTCTCCGCGATCCACATGCGGCCGGAAGTTCAGCACCTTCGGATCGACGCTCAGCCTGCCCTCAGCCAGCAGCAAGTCGCACAACACAATTCCCGGACACTGGAAGCGATCGGCAATATTGAATATCTCCGCCATCAGCGTGAAGCAGTCGCCAATGTCGAGCGGGGCCGCAATCACTCGCGGATAATCGCCAAACGCCGCGCCCAGCATCTGCCAGAGATCGCCCTGCTCCGTCTTGGTCGGCACACCCGTCGACGGGCCTGCGCGCTGGCAGTCGATTACCACGACAGGAATCTCCGCCTGCGCGGAAAGTCCAAGCCCCTCGCTCATCAGCGCAAAACCTCCGCCCGATGTCGCACACATCGAACGAACACCCGCATGGGCCGCGCCGATCGCCATATTGATGACGCCAATCTCGTCCTCAACCTGGCGCACGACGATCCCCGCCTTGCGCGCGTGGTCCGCCATCCAGTGCAACACACCGGTCGAAGGGCTCATCGGATACGCGCAGTAAAACTTCACGCCCGCCGCCGCGCCGCCCATAGCCATCGCGGCATTGCCGCTCAACACGGCATACTTGTTTTCCGTCATCGGCAGCGGCCACGCAAAGGGCTTGAAGTTCTGGGAGGCATAGTCGTAGCCGGCCCGCGCCACGCTCACATTCTCATCGATGACCGCCTGTCCCTTCTTCCCGAACTGCTCGGCAATCACACTTTCCAGCGCAGGAAATCCGACGCCCGCCATGCTCAACGCCGCACCCATGGTGAGCGTATTTTGCGCCAGCTTATTCTTCGTGATGTCCGCCAGCTTTGCGACGGGGATGGGGCAAAGCTGCACGCCCTCCGCCGGCGCGCCGGGAGTGATCTGGTCGTTATACAGACACGCCCCGCCGGCCTTCAGCAGCCGCAGATGGCGGTCCATCGTGTCCTGGTTCAGGGGGATCAGCAGGTCCATGCTGTCGCCCATATTCGTCACCGGATCGGGCCCGGTGCGCACGGTCAGAAACGTATGGCCGCCGCGAATGATCGACTGATAGGCGTTGTATGCGTTCACATGAAGGCCACGACGGCTGAAAATCTTGCAAAAAATATCACCGGGCGTTGCCACTCCCTGACCGGCCGCGCCTCCGATGCCCACACTGAACGACTGCCTCATAGGTGTCTTCCCTCTCCCAGCCGAGGCCCCGTTTTCGGCGTCTCGGAACCAGCGTTTCTTCTGGTGAGCAGGGATTCTACGTGGTTCGTGAAACAACAGGCAAGCGATGCGGGGCCGACCGATGACATCGAGAGAACATCTGTCCCTCCAACACCAGTATGGCCTTCATTTCTGCCTCAGCGACCACGCCGCATTCCTAGTCGCTCAAACTCGTATAGTGCCGCACGTCCGCTCCACTCACCCAGAAAATCACGTCCTCCGCGATGTTCGTGGCGTGGTCGCCGACCCGTTCCAGATTGCGCGAAATAATCAGCGTGCTCAGGGCCTGCGGCGTCGTCTCCGGCTTTTCCCGGATCAACGCGCTCAGCGATTGGAACGCCTGGCTGTTCATCTCGTCCACTTGATCGTCCAGCATCAGCACCGACCGCGCCATCTCGACGTCGCCTTCGATGAACGCCTGCAGCGCCTTGCGCACCATCGCCGCGGCCAGCGACGCCAGCTTCGGAATGTCCACCGGAATGTCGGTCTGCGGATACTCCTGCATCTCCCGCACCTTCATCGCAATGTTCACTGCCTGGTCGCCGACGCGCTCCAGGTCGGAGTTGATGCGTATCACCGCCAGAATAAAACGCAGGTCGACGGCCATTGGCTGTTCCATCGCCAGCAGGTCCATGGCGGCCTGGTCGATCTCGCGCTCCATGCGATTGATCGCCGGCTCGGCCAGCAGCACCAGTTCGCACGCACTCATGTCGCGTGTCGTATACGATTCCGTGGCCCGCTGAATCGCCTGCTCCGCCATCCCCGCCATCACCAGCAGGCGCTGCTTCAAGTCGTCCAAACTTTGCTGAAATTTAACGCGCATCAACCAAACCTCCCCGTTATGTAGTCTTCCGTCCGTTTGTCCGATGGGGCCGTAAATATCTTCTGCGTAGCCGCAAACTCCACAAGATGCCCCATCAGAAAGAACCCTGTGTTCTCCGCCACACGCGCGGCCTGCTGCATGTTGTGGGTCACGATCACAATTGTGTACTCCGACTTCAACTCGAAGATCAGGTCCTCAATCTTCGACGTGGAAATCGGGTCCAGCGCACTCGCCGGTTCATCCATCAACAGCACTTCCGGATTCACCGCGAGCGCGCGCGCAATGCACAACCGCTGCTGCTGTCCACCGGAAATACTGGCGCCCGACTTCTTCTTGTAAACGTCTTTGACCTCGTCCCACAGTGCCGCCTGCTTCAGCGTGCGTTCGACCAGATCGTCCAGCTCCTGACGCCCCGGCGACCCATTCAGCAGCACACCACTCGCCACATTCTCATAGATCGACATCGTAGGAAACGGGTTCGGCCGTTGAAACACCATGCCGATTTTCCGCCGCACTTCCACCGGAGATACGCCGCTATAAATATCTTCGCCGCCGACATGCACCTTTCCCTCCACGCGCCCCGACGGATTCGTCTCATGCATCCGGTTCAGGCAGCGCACAAACGTCGACTTCCCACACCCCGACGGCCCGATCAGCGCCGTCACACGGTTCGCCGGAATGTGCAGGCTCACGCCTTTCAGCGTATGGACTGGCCCGTACCACGCATTCAGGTCCTCGACTCGAATGTCGACTCCCAATCATTGCCTCCCTCGCAGCATCTTCCTAAGCTTTGCGCGGCGAAATAGACCGCAAAGCCACCCACCCCAATGGTATAGCGGATCCCATCCGCGACTAACAGAAGTACGACAGCCGTCCGCACAGCGAGGGCTGCCTTTCCATTCTCGCCACACCTATGGAATGTAGTACCGCATCCCGACATCGATCATGCTGTCCTGGGCCCGCGGTCCGCTCGGCGTCGTCGCACTGCCGATGCCGGACCACAGGTTCCGCTGGAAAATGCTGTACGTAGCCTGATACTGCAGCCGCCCATACTTCGGGCTGTTGGCCACCCGATACGTCATACCCAGCATCCCTTCCTGGATATAACGTGTAGGAGAAGCGCAACTCACCGCGCCGATGCCTCCGGCCGAACCGCCAGCGCTGCCTGGGTTTGCCGGCAGGTTGTAACAGCCAGCATCGCTAAGAGTCGGAACACCGTACCCCATGAGCGGCCCGAGCTGTGATGCATAAACCGTGCGTTGCGCATACTCGCCGCCGTAGTAGGCGTAGGCGTCGAGCTTCGGCGTCGGATGCGTTTCAATGCTCAGCATGCCGTGGTAGTTGCGGATAGGTTCGAGCGTTCCATCCGGACGAAGCGTTGCATCCGCAAGCTGCGACGAACCATACCGCCCCACACCCTGCCCGGCCATCGCCTGCACTGCCAGGTCGACAAACTTCACAGGCGAAACGCGAACGCTGCCGAAGACGCCACCCGCAGACTTCGTGTTGCTGACGTAATTCGCGGAGTAGGTATACGGCGTCGCGGGAACGCCACTCAACCCAGTAATGGGAAAGTAGTAGTCCCGCAGGAAGCGTGCGATGCCGCCAAGCTCAAAGTGCGCCTTCGGGAAATCCAGTGCGCCCTTGACAACAAAGTCAGGAGCAACATTGTTCGCGTAGGTCGTAATCCCACCCGAGCCCGCCGTATTCCCTGCACCGATATTACCCGCCGCGTTGTAGAGGCCGCCGTTCTGGCCGGGACCCGCGAAGAAGAAGTTCGCAGGAATATCAGCCGTAGTGGACGAGGCCACATTGAAGCCGGTGATCTGTGCCTGTTCAGCCGACACCGCCAACGTCAGCGCGCCCGTCTTCGCGCCCCCGAAGGTTTGCTGTAAACGAAGCGACGGCTGCCGCGCCCACGAGAAACCCACCATGTACTGCGCATCGATGGTGTTGGGGAGCTTCTCGGTGCGGACGTTGGTGCTCTTGCCGTCCTCTGTCACCAGAGACCACATCTGGCCACCGGTGACAGCGAAGCCGTGTATGGTTTCCGCCTTGCCCCAAATCTGGCGCTGACGCAGCACGTAACTGTTGCTCTGATTGTTGTTCGACGAAGTGCCGGTGCCCAGGAAGTCGGACTCGACATATCCCTGCAGTTTGAAGTGGCCCGCATTGCCCTCGAAGAGGGCGCCGATCCGGCTCTGTCGTCCAGAGAAGTTCAACTCACTTACATGGCCTTCGTTGGCACTCGGAAACGGAATCGAGTTGAATGGCGTATTGATGTCGGAGTTCACCGACCGCTCGCGCCACACACCTTCAAACGCGAAGAACGCCACCGGGGTAATCGTGATGCCCTTGTAACGGATCGCGGTTGGCGATTCGGTCGCATCCTTCATCTGCTTCTGCGTTGCAATCACCGTGTCGGTAAGGCTGGCACTGACATTCTTCAAGTCGCTGACCGTGCTCTGCAATGTCTCGGCCTTGCTGGACGATTCCGCCGCCGTGGTATTGGCCTGCGTGGCTGCGGCCGCAGCGGTTGCAGCCTGGGTCTGCGCTTCCGTCGCCGTCTGTTGGACAGTCGTGATCTGCTGGTCGCGGCTCGATAGCTGCGTCTTCAGCGCCTCGATCTCCGCCTGTTGCGCCTGCATCTGTTCGCGCAGCAAACGTAGTTCGTCCAGAACTGCGCTGGACTCCGACTTCTTCTCAACCTTTTTAGATTTCTTGTGCTCCGCGCTCGTATCGCTGGTCTGCGCTTGTGCGGAAAAGATCGATACAGCGAGCACTACCGCCGTCAACATGGCAAGTCGTTTCATCCATTCCTCTTAACGAAGTGGCTAAGCAGGCAAAATCTTCGACGAAACCCACCGCCGATCTGCCTGTCTTGCCGATTTTTCGTTGAGTTCAATGGTCGCAACTGAACGTGAATTGACCGACAACGCTGCGTGAATGGTGGATGAATATGGTCTTGATAGCTTTCCGCAGGGCTACCGTTTCACTGGCTTCCAGCCTAAAATCCTGAAGAGAATCAGGCTCAGGCTTGTCGCGGCAGCGACGACCCAGAATGCTGTCATCGTGTGCGCACTAAACCCCTCGCGGCAGAGCAGAATAACGACGACGATGACTCCTACCATCTGCCCAATGCCCAATATGAGCTTGGCAATGAACCACGTCCAGAACTTGATGCCTCGATCAGCTCGGATACCTGACAGGAGAGCCATCGTTACCCAAATCTTCCGGTTATGTAATCTTCCGTAAGTTTATTCGATGGGAACTGGAACATTTTCTTGGCGGCATCAAACTCGATCAGCTCGCCCTGTAGGAAGAACCCTACATAATCTGAAATCCGCGCCGCCTGCAACATATTGTGGGTCACGATGATGATCGTGCAGGAGCGCCGCAGATCGAAAATCAAGTCCTCGATCTTCGCGGTCGCGATGGGGTCCAGCGCCGAGCACGGCTCATCCAGCAGCAGCACGTCAGGGTCAACCGCCAGCGCGCGAGCGATACAAAGCCTCTGCTGTTGCCCACCCGAAAGTGAGAACGCCGGCTCGTGCAGCTTGTCTTTCACTTCCTCCCATAGGACGGCACGCTGAAGGCATTCCACCACCTTGTCCTCCAGATCCCGTTTCCTGCAAAGATTGTTCACCCGCAAACCATAGGCAATATTGTCGAAGATACTCTTCGGAAACGGGCTCGGCTTCTGAAACACCATGCCAACGCGACGGCGAAGAATTGTTGGGGAGAAGTCCGAAATACTCACTTCGCCGAAACGGACTGTCCCGGTCATGTATGCTTTCGGCACGGTCTCATACATGCGGTTGAGCGTGCGCAAGAAGGTGGACTTGCCGCAGCCCGAGGGACCGATCAAGCCTGTGACGCGCTTCGTAGGAAGGGTCAGGGTGAGATCGTGAAGCGCCTGGAAGTCGTCGTAGAAGAAACTCATGCCGTCGATGGTGAACGCGGGTACCCAAGGCTCCGTATCCATCGGCTCCGGATCGCCGAAACGAGCGGTACGCGCGTGCTTAAGCTTCTTGAGGTCGAACAGTGTCGTTGTGGTTGCCATCAGCTCCGTACCCGCGAACGTTTGCCGGAAAACAGGTCTAGCGCGGCCATCGGGATTCGAAGCCGATAGCTCCGTGACCGCGAACCTTTGCCGGAAACTAAGAGACGCGCGACGATGTTGGTGAGGAATATCCCTGAAAGCAGGACAAAACCCGCGGCCCAGGCCTGACGGTGCCAGTCCGTATAGGGCGAAATAGCGTAGTTGAAGATAACGACCGGCAGCGATGCCGTGGGACCGTTCCAGCCATGGCTCCAGAACACATTTCCGAAGGCTGTGAAGAGCAGGGGCGCGGTTTCCCCGGCGACCCGCGCCACATCGAGCATGATGCCCGTGACGATCCCATGCATCGCTGCGGGAATAATCACGGTCACAATAGTCTGCGCCTTGCTGGCGCCAAGAGCCAAGCCACCCTCCCGTAAAGTATTCGGCACAGCCCGCAGAAAATCGTCGGTACTGCGCAGCGCGATCGGAATCATCATGATGCCCAGAGCCACCCCGCCGGCGAACGTCGAGAAGTGACCGAAGTACGACGGAAACAGACGAGCCAGGAGCGAAGGATGCAGCTTGGGCAAAACGATCAGCGAGTAAACGAAGATGCCGATCACAATCGACGGAACCCCGTTCAGGAGGTCCGTGGTGTAGCGCACGGCGAATGAGAATGGCCCTTTGCCAAATTCAGCCAGATAGATGCCGCCCAGCAAACCGATCGGGACGCCAATCGCGCTCGCCAGAGTGAGAAGTTTGACGGTACCGAGAATCGCGTTCGCCATGCCGCCGCCTTTTTCGCCGACCGGAACGGGAAGCTTCGTGAAAAAATTGAGGTTCAGCGAGCGTGCGCCGTTCCACACCAGATAGCCAAGGATGAACAGCAGCACCGAAACCACCAGCAACGCGGCAATTCCGGTCAGCGTCAACATGACAACGTTGATCACCTTCTTATAGGTAGGAGGATAAGGCTTGCTCAATGCCCCCCCTCCTGAGACTTCATTCCCAGCATCAACAGCCGCGCTAGCGCGTTGATGATCATCGTCACGGCGAACAGCACCAGCGCCAACTCGATGAGGGCGCTGATGTACAAGTTACCGGAGGCTTCGGTGAATTCGTTCGCGATGACTGCGGCGATGGTATAGCCGGGCGCGAAGAGCGATGCCCTAATCTGGGGCACATTGCCGATCACCATGGTCACCGCCATCGTTTCACCGAGTGCACGTGCCAGCGCCAGGAAGACCGAGCCGATCATGCCGCGTTGCGCATAGGGCACAACCGACTTCCAGGTAACGTCCCACTTGGTCGCACCGAGCGCCATCATGGCCTCGCGCTGCGCCTGCGGCACCGCCAGCAGTACCTCGCGAGAGATGGAGACGATGAACGGCACGATCATGATGGCCAGTACGCAGGAGGCTGAAAAGTAGCTGACGCCATAAAACTCACCTTTGAAGATAGGCAAAAACCCAAAGAGTTTCTGGATGACCGGCACGACGTATTTGGTCAGGATGGGCAGCATGACGAAGATGCCGAGCAGACCGTAGATAACGCTGGGCACCGCCGCCAGCAATTCGATCATGAAGGTAAGGACATTGGAAACGCGCCGCGGCGCAAGCTCGGCCAGAAAGATGGCCGCACCGATTCCAACGGGCACTCCCCATACAAGCGCAAGAAACGCGGTGAGAACGGTTCCATAGATGAACGGGAGCGCACCATAGACGTCCGTGACAGGGTCCCACGTGGAAGTCGCGAGGAACTTCCACCCGAAGGCCTGGCGGGAAAGAGCGGAATCTACCCACAAGTGCTCGACCAGTAAGCACGTTACAAGAATGATGCTGAGAGCCGAAGCGAAGGTGATGAGGTAAGCGACCTCATCACCCTTCTTCAGCCTCGCCATCAAGGACAGCTTCTCGCCAGCGTCCTTCACGCCCATCATCGGGGGAGGTGTCGTTACTGTAGAAGCCATTGGTCCTTTTCCTAGTAATGCAGGTACTTGAGGGCGGCCAGTTCCTTGTCGACGACTGATTTGGCAAGAGGAGCGTACGTCAAAGGCTCGCACTCCTTCTGGCCTGCCGTAATACCCCAGATAAGGAACGCCTTGAGAGCCGCAGCCTTGGTCTTGTCCTTGGGATTACGAGGGATCAGCATCCACGTAAAGCTAGAAATGGGGTACGCTCCGGCACCTGGCGCATTTGTGATAGAGACGCGGAAGTCGTTGGGCATATTCTTCACCGCACCCGCCGCAGCCGCCGTCACCGAGTTCAGGCTAGCCTTGATAAACTTGCCCGCCGCGTTCTGCACCTGGCCGTAGCTCATCTTGTTCTGCACGGCGTAGATCAGTTCGACATAGCCGATGGAGTTGGGCGTCTGGCGCACGAAACCAGCGACACCCTCATTGCCCTTGCCGCCGACGCCGACGGGCCAATTGACCGAGGTGGCGACACCCACCTTGGTCTTCCACTCAGGGCTGATCTTGGAGAGGAAGTCGACCCAGATGAAGGTCGTGCCACTGCCGTCGGAACGATGGCACACAATGATATCGTTGGCCGGAAGATTCACGCCGGGATTCGCCTTGGCGATCTCAGGATCGTTCCACTTGGTAATCTTGCCGAGGTAGATCCCAGCCAGCGCATTCGCGGTGAAGTTGAGGTCTACCTTCACCCCGGGAATGTTGTAGACCGGAACGTCGGCGCCGAGGGCAATCGGAAAGTGCAAAATGTCGGTGCCAAGATTTTTCTGAGCGTCGGCGAGCTGTACATCAGTCATTGGACCATCGGTACCGCCAAAGTCTACGGTACCGCTGGAGACTTGGCGGATGCCGCCGCCCGAACCGATGGACTGATAGTTGATCTGGATTCCCGGGTGAAGCTTCGCGTATTCGCTGCCCCAAGCGGAGTAGAGCGGATAGGCGAACGTAGAGCCCGCACCGGTCAGGTTGACCTGTTGGCTAAAGGAAGGAACTGTGGCGCTGACAGTGAAGGCAGCAAGAAGCAACAGACGACGGATCATAAGGGTCCTCACGAGAATCGCTACCCCGCAGTGTGTACGGAGATAGTCTATGCGCGTACGCATAGCAACCTTACAGACCGATTGTAAACGCTATGTGAATCTGCAAGACCCGCATCCGCCAACTGGCAACTGGAAACTCGTAGCTGGAAGCTGGCAGCTCGCAGCCGGAAACTAAACCCGGCAGCGAGCCGCCAAATCCTACGCCGCCCACCTACACCCCGCTCGAATATCCCATCCCCGCCAGCACCCCGCGCATATACGCGAAACTCTCCGTCACCCCCGGCATCGGATCGTCCCCATGAACCTCATATTCAAGGTCCACAAACCCCTTGTAGCCGGTCGCGATCAGCGCCTCGAATATCCCGCGCACCGGCATAATCCCTTCGCCCACCGCAACCTGGCTTTCCTTGCTCGTAAAGTCGGTCAAGTCCTTCATGTGCATGTTGAACAGCCGCGGCCCCACCAGATGGATCGCTTCCACAGGGTCCGTCCCAGCGCGCTCGCAATGCCCGACATCCATGCAGCATCCCATGCGCGGGTCCATGTTCTTCACCGCCTTCAACACGTCCAGCGGCGAGTGCCAGATCTTGTCCTCCGGCCCGTGGTTGTGGATCGCGAAACGCATGTCATATTCCTTCACGAATTTTTCGATCCGCGGCAGCGTTTCGCGCGCCGGATCGCCAGCCACTATCACTGAAATCCCCGCCCGCTTGCAGTATTCAAACTTGCTGCGGATGTCCGCGTCTTCATCCTTCGGGAAATAGATCGTCCCGGCAGCGTGCAGCTTGATGCCCGCCGCAGTGTAGTCCGCCACCGCCGCAGCCTCTTCGGCTGGGTCCATCGGCAGATGGTCTTTGGTGTCCTTGCAATTCAGCGCGCTCACCTTAAGCTGCTTCAGCCACGGAATCATCTGCGCCCGCGTGAAGTTGCGGAACGTATAGCTGGCAACTCCCAGCCGGACCGGCGAAGGCTTCGCCGCTGCCGGCAAAGCCCGCGCAACCAGCGGGCCTGATGCCACACTGGCGGCCGCAACCATAGCACTCGACTGAACAAAACTCCGACGCGAAAAAGTATTCTTCATGGCACACTTTCTACCCGCGAATCCTGCGAGTTGTTGCGGTTAACCGGCTTTCGTCAAAGGACCCTACAGATGCGGCGCCCAGCCCTTCTCATACTCGCGGCCCCACAACTTCATGGCCGCGGCATCGTTCTGCACTTTAGCGTCCGTCGGGTCAAGATTCAGTTCCCGCCTTACTTCCCAAGCCACATTCGACAGTTGCAGCATCGTCACCGCAACATTGCCAATCGAAACCGGAGCGTTGAGCTTCGTTCCCTTCTGCACGCCAGCAATAAAGTTCGCAAAGTGCAGGTCGGTCATCGAATCGCGACCCGTCAGGTCCGCCGACGACGTTGCCCCGCCGGTCTTGAACTCGCTCGTCTTATTGCCCTTCAGGTCGAATATCTCGTAACCGTCGCGATCCACCATGACGCTGCCGGTCTCCCCCACGATCACCGACCCGCGGTCGCGGTTGAAGACCTTCGAGCCATTGCAGCACTTGCACTCCCACGAAATTTCCTTGTCCGGATAAGTAAAGCTCGTGACCAGCGTGTCGTAGAACTGCCAATCATCCTTGAACGCGTACCGTCCGCCCGACGCGGTAATCTGGCTTGGGAAATCGACCCCCAACGCCCAGCGGCAGACATCGATCTCATGCGTCCCGTTGTTCAGCGTCTCGCCCGTCCCCCATGTCCGAAACCAGTGCCAGTTATACGGCTGCACATTGTCCCTGTACGGCACATGCGGCGCAGGCCCCTGCCACAGCTCCCAGTCGAGCTGCGGCGGCACCGGCGCTTGCTTGCCCACGCCGATCGACTTGCGCGTATTGCTGTACCACGCCTTCGCAAAATACGCGCGCCCAATCAGCCCACTGTGGATCTTGTCGACGATCGCAATCGTGTGTGGAGAAGACCTCTGCTGCGTCCCCATCTGCACCTGCTTGCCGTACTTTTTCTGGGCCTCCACCAGCAACGCGCCCTCGGCGGGATTGTGGCTGCAAGGCTTCTCTACATAGACATTCTTGCCCGCCTGCAGTCCCAGGATCGCCATCGGAGCGTGCCAGTGGTCGGGAGTCGCAATAGTAATCGCATCCACATCCTTCTTCGCGAGGATGTGCCGAAAGTCTCTCTCGGTCGCCGGCGCCTCGCCCATCTCTTTCTGCGTGGCAGCGGCAAACTTCGCGAGGATATGGCTGTCCACATCGCACACATACACGATCCGCGCGTTCGCCTTGTTGGCCTTCAGCGACGACAAATGCGCATATGCGCGACTGTTCAGGCCGATGACCGCAAAGTTAAGCCGACTGTTCGATCCCAAAATCTGGGCGTAGCTCTTCGCGGTCGACCCAATCGCCAACCCCGCCGCCCCTACTGCAACCGTGTTCAAAAACTCACGCCGTGTCGCCATTTTCTCCCTTTCAAAATCGCTAGAACGTCCCTGAATCTTCAAGGCACTTCTTCATGCCCGCCCAACTGATGCGCGTCGAAGCCTCGGGCGTCCCGCCACCGCGCCAGTGCGTCTCCAGGCTCACCGCATCGTGATACCCCGCCGCCTTCAACGCGCGGTACTGCGCTGTCCAGTCGATAAAACCCTTGTCCACCGGCGACCACACAGTCTTACCTGCCGCGTCCTTCACCGCATTCTTGCAGTGGCAATGATGGATGCGGTTCTTGGGCAGCGCATCCCATCCCCCAGGATAAGCGTCCATCTCGCCGCGCATCACCGCGTTGCCCGGGTCCCAGTTCAACGCGAAATGTGGAGACGGGATCGCTTCCAGCACCTTCGCCGCCTCGCGGCCCGTCGCGGTATTGCATGCGTACTCGTTCTCCATCACCAGCAACAGCCCCTGTTTGCCGACCAGTTCCGCCGTTGCGCGAAGTTTCTCGTTGATCGCCGCGCGGTACGGGGCCTCGTCGTCCAGCCGCCAGAAATCGAAGCACCGAATCTTGTTGGTGTTGAATTGCTTCGCCAGCGAGATGCTGCGCTCAACCACCTCATCCTGGTGCTTGTACGCGACCTCATCGGCCCCGTGCATGTCCGCCTTCGAACTGTACTGCGACTTCGGAGCGCCCGGCCAGTTCACCTTGAACAGCGGGCTCGCAATATCGGTCACCTGCAACTTGTACTTCGCCAGAATCTTCTTCGCCTCCGCGATCTCCGCGTCGGTCGAAGTCTGCAGGTTCTTCCCCCACATCTCGCGAATCTCCACCCAGTGCAGCCCGAAATCGTTCGCAATCACGGAACACGCATGATCGAAATCCTGCGAAATTTCATCCGAGATAACCGAAATCTTGAACGGCGATTGCGCCGCCGTCGCCCTGCCGAACATCGGTTGAGTCGTTGCGCACGCTGCGACACTGACTGCTGCCCCTGCCAGAAAATCCCGTCTGGAAATCGCTTTCATATTTCTCCCATCCTTTGCAACCAAACCAGCATACAGCCTCAACAACTCGTCCATGATAAGGGCCGGCCACCCAATCCATGCGGTGACCGGTGAGGAAAAGCCGCAAGCTGTTCTTAGAACGAGATTTTCGCCGACGCCTGTAGCGAGCGGCCGCCTCCGATGCCGTTCACGCTGCCCTGGCCGCTGCCCAGAGTGCCGGTCACCTGGCCGAAACTGGTCGCCGTGCAGCAGTTATTGCTCGTCGGGTTGGCAAACTGCGGCGTGTTGCTCAACTGAAACGCCTCGATCCGAGTCTCGAGAGAAGCCTCCCGCCACAGGCCGAAACTCTTGAACAGCGAAGCATTGTCCTGCACGTATCCAGGGCCACGGAAAGCATTGCGCCCCGTGTTGCCGCTATCGCAAGGCGACGCCGCGCATCCAGCCGGAGTGCTGAATGCCGCCGGATTGAACCAGTGATTGGCCGAACCAACCGCGTGAGTCACGGTATACGCCCCGGTCTTGCTACCCGTCTCCACCGTCCCCGGAGTGTTGAGGTTCGATCCGTTCGTCTGCACCGTAAACGGCAACCCGCTCACCACTGAAATAATGCCCGAGAACTTCCATCCCCCCAGCAACTCCGCAGCAACACCCGAAGACAGCATGTGATGCCCACGTCCGAACGGCAACTCATACGTGAAGCTCTGCTCGTAGTTCAGCGTGCGGTCGAAGTCGGTAGGCGCATAGTTCCGGCGCGGCTGCGCGAAGAACGTAAGTCCCCCGTCATCATCGCTAAGGTATCCCAGGGCCCTTCCATAGGTGAAGGCGCTGGTAAACGCCAACCCGTGCGTCATGCGCCGCGTAAGCTGCGCCTGCAACGACTGGTAGTTCGACGAGAACCCAAGGAACAGGATGCTGGTTGTCGCCGTGCGATGCAGAGCGCCGCATCCCACGCAGTTATATTCCGGATCGGAAGCGCTGCCCCCTCCCAGGGTCGAGGGCAGGTTGATGTTCTGATTGCCCGAAATGTCCACGCCATGGTTGGCCACATAAGCCAATTGCAGCGACATGTTCCCCGGCAAAGACTGCTGCACCGCGATGTTCCACGACTCCGCATAAGGGTTCTTATAGTTCTGCGGGATGACGATGTAGTTCTGCGAAACGAAGAACGACGTATTGGCGGGAATGAGCCCATTCGCCGGAATCGGGATCGGGACCGGCGCCGGAAATCCCGCCTGGAACGTCGCCGTCGTCACGCCATCGCCCAGCACTGCCGGTGTGTACGGCGAGCTGCCCGTCGGGTTGTACGCATTGTTGGCGCGTATCGGATAGTTATACGCATAGCTGTTGTCTGGATACGGCGTATAGCTGATGCCGAACCCGCCGCGAAACACCGTCTTGTCCGACAGCCGATACGCAAAGCCGGTGCGCGGCGCGAAATAACCATAGTGAGTCTTCATACCCAGGTTCAATGGGTTCGACCCAAGTCCGGCTTCCACCAGTTGGTTGTTCACATAGTCGTAATTCGAGAACCCACCGGCAATCTTCGGCGTAGCGGGCGGATAAAACTCCCACCGCAAACCCAGATCGACGGTCAACTTCGACGTCGCCTGCCATTTATCGGTTCCATACAGGAAGAACCAATACTGCCGGTACGCCGGAAAAAACGTGTTGAGGTCGCGACCAGCCTGGCTGGGAAGATCGAACAGGAAACTCGCAATATCGTTGGCCGCATTCGTCGATCCTCCGCTGCTCGAGGTCTGCACGTCGGAAAACGTGTAGACGCCGCGCGGGCTGAACGTCTGGTCCTGCAACAAGTCGTCGCGAACGCGGCGAAGATCGGCGCCAAATTTGAACGTATGGTTGCGGAGGACCTTCGTCCAGTCGTTGACGAAGTCGATATTCGACTCCGCGCGAATCCACGGCACCGACGCCGAATACCCGATCAGCGGCGAACTGAAACCTCCGTTGATCGTCAGCCCCACTTGTCCGGCCGTAAACGGCTGCCCGGCGATGTTCACGCCCGGAATGCCGAGCGTCGTGGCGTCGTTCGAACCGTAGTCGCTCGGCTGGGCATTGTTGCGCAGATGCGCAACACCAACGCGCACCTCAGTCACCAGCTTGGGCGAGAAAGTATGCTCGTAATTGACGCCAGTGCTGTAAGACTTCTGGTTTCCTACCCCCTCGAACCCTCCACCGCCGGCCGGCCCGCCCAGAAACCCGCCGAACGCCGGCGCCTGGAACGTAACCACCCGCTGAAAGCTGTACCGCCCGCTCAGATGGTTGGCCTCATTCATCGCATAGTCCGACTTGATGTCGAAACTGTCTGTCGTTTTGGTAAACGGCAGCGTCGTGCTGTAGTTGTTTGCCGGCCCGCTCAGCGCCCCGAGCGTTAGCTTTCCGTATTTGGCGGCCGCTGCATTCACCTGTTGCAGAATCGCCAGCGAAACCGGGTTCACGCGGTTGAACGGAATCTGGTTATTCACAAACGCAGTCCGAGGATGCGCCGCAGTTCCATCCCCCGTCGTCGGGTCGAACACTTGCCCGGTCTGGAAGCCCGCTCCATTCACTGCCCCCAGCGCCCCACTCAAATCGATAAAACCTGCCGCGTTTGGCGTGTAGTAGCGCGAATCGGGAATCTCCAGCGTGCTCGTAATCGCCTCGTGGTCGCTCGTACGCAGATAGTCGCCAAAAACGAACAATTTGTTATGGATGATCGGTCCGCCGAAGCTGCCGCCGAAGTAGTTGTAGGAAAGATGTCCCAGCGGTACCGTGCTGAAGTATGACCGCGCGTCCACCGCGTTGTTCTGGATAAACTCGAACGCCGACCCGTGGAACGAGTTCGTCCCGGACTTGAGAATGACGTTGGTGACAGCGCCGGTCGCGCGCCCCAGTTCGGCCTCGAAGTTGTTCGTGGAAATATCGACCGACTGGATCGCCTCGGCTGGAGGAATGATGATCTGCAACAGCCCGGTGCGCTCGTCGTCGTCGATACCCTCGATCTGGTATAGATTGCCTTCCCGTGGAAGCCCGTTGGCCTGGGTCTGTAGAGAGCTCTGCGCGTTGAAGAATTGAGAGTGCTGGAACGTTGCCGGCGCAGTCCCCGGCACCAGGTTCAGCAGGGACTGGAAGTTCCGGTTCGTCCCGATCGGAAGGTCCGCAACCTGCGCCGCCTCGATCTTTGTGCTGATGTCCGCGCGGTCCGTCTGTAGCACCGCCGGAGCCTCGGTAACCACCACCGTCTGTGTCACGCTACCCGTCTCCAGCGTGACGTCGACGCGCGTAGAAGAATTGGTCTGGAGGTCGATGTTCTGGTGCGTCGACTTCTTGAAGCCCTTCGCTTCCAGCGTGACGTTGTAGCTGCCGGGCGGCAAATCGGGCAGCGTATAGTTGCCGCTTTCGTTCGTCGATGCCTGGTGGACGACGCCGGTCTTAGACTCGACCACCGTGACGGCCGCGCCCCCAACTGTTGCGCCCGTTGCGTCCGTCACCGTGCCCAGCAGCGTTCCATTCACCGCCTGAGCCAGCAGGGACGATGAAAAACCGATGAGTAAAACCGCGAGGATGGTTCCAATCCGTCGTAAAGTAAACACTGTAAAACCTCCGAGAATGTTTCGCATTTGGTACCCAGACCGTTTATTGTTTGAACATCGAACCAACTGTACGGACGCCTGCATGTTCCCGAACGTCGCCAAGAGTGTCTGTGATTGCCGTAGCGAACCTAGCAACTGAATCGGGCGTTGTCATGTAAATCCGCTGTGAAAAATTCGGACACACTCGTGAACGGGACGGAAAGCCGGAACCAACGCAAAATCCCCCATCTGGAGACGATGTGAAAGCCGTCATTAACATTGTTAAGCGCCGCGGAAACGACTTGTTAGCTCTGGCTCGGCGAAGTTATCTGCGTCCGCCCTGGCCGCCTGCACCTCGCTCTGAGGCGTCCGGCCAGTGGTGTAACATTGCCCCGCGCTGGGAGGCGGCCATTCGGTGGAACTGACGGTGATGACCCCCAATGCGGTAGAAGCGGAACGACAAGAGCTTGCCTGGCTCCTGTCTTCGGGCGTCCTCGGCCGGTCGAATAACCTCGCCCGCATGCTCACCTTCATTTGTGAAATGCACTTTGAAGGCCGCGAAGACCGTATCAAAGAGCACGCCATTGCCGTCGAGGCGCTGGGCCGCCGCCCCGACTTCGATCCCCACGTCGACACCATCGTCCGCGTCACCGCTCACTCCCTCCGCAAGCGCCTTCAGGAGGTCTACCGGAACGAGGGCGCCAACCGGCCGATGCACATCGTCATCCCCGCCGGAAACTACGTTCCTTCCTTCATCCCGCAAACCGCGGCTGGGCCGGTCGTCCCCACCGAACTCGCGCTTCCCGATCTGGAACCGGTTTCCGCCACCGCCCAACCCGCCAAACCCTCACGCCGCCCTGCTCTCCGGCCAGGGTTTACGCAATCGTGGCTGGTGCCGGCCGCCGTTCTTTCACTCATCGCGCTTTTCGCCGCGGCGTTCCTTCTCATCCGGCGACATATCGCCACCCGGGCCAACGCCGTCGATCCCGCCGTTTTCGCCGCCGTTCCTCCCAACACCACGCGCGCGCTTCCCGGCGTAGGTCGCAAGCCGTACGTCGACCACTCCGGCAATCTCTGGCTCCCCAGTTCCGCCTGCACCGGCGGCGCCAGCGTCAACGTGCCCGACCAGACGATCGCCGGCACCGAGGACCCCTATCTCTACATGGGCGGCATACGGGGAATCGCCCATTGCATCTTCCCGGTCAAGCCCGGTTTGTATGAGATCCACTTCCATTTCGCCGAAACCACCGACCTGGCCGCCGCTACCCGCGTCGCCGCCATATCCGTCAACGCCGGCCCCAACATCGGTTTCGACGTCGTCGACGACGCCGGTGGAGATGGCATTGCCACATCCTTCGTCCTCACCGGGATCCCCCAGGAAAACGACGGCGCAATCCACATCGACTACATGAGCGAGGTTTCTCTGCTCAACGCCGTGGAGATCCTCCCCGCGCCTTCCGACGCCCTGCTGCCGGTCCGCATCGTCGCCTCCTCCAGCCCCTACACGGACGCCGCGGGCCAGGTCTGGCTCTCCGATCGTTACTTCAGCGGTGGCCGCCGCGGCCAGCTCGCCCGCACCAGCCCACCCGCCGGCCTCGGCATGTACCGTTCCGACCGCGTCGGCCGCTTCCGTTACACCGTCCCCGTCTACCCCGGCGAGAAGTACCGCGTCTCGCTCTACTTTCGGGAGCCCTGGTTTGGCAAACACAACGGCGCCATCGGCGGCCCGGGCAGCCGCGTCTTCGACGTCTACTGCAACGGCAATGCGCTGCTCAAGAACTTCGACATCCTGGCCGAGGGCGGCGCCGACCCTGTCGTGAAGACATTTCACAACATCCAGCCCACGGCCCTGGGAAAGATCGAGCTTTCCTTCACCTCGGTGATGAATTACCCCGTCATAAATGCGATCGAAGTCGTCCCCGAACCGTAAACCCGCAAAATGTTGTCAAGCCCTCCATCCTGTGCAAAACTCCCAAAACCACTATAAACACAGGCGAAACTAATTTTCAAAACCGTGCATGATATATCCCTCAACTCGGTACAATTAACTCAGCACTCAAAACTCACAACTCAAAACTGAACAAGACCGTTTCAGACGCCAACGCGCCAGTATCTCTACGCTCAATTGCTCTAAGCTCTGAGCTGACCGGAACCCTCGCTCCTCTACAACCCGAAACTGAGTAACTGGCAGCTCGTGGCTCGAAGCTCGCAACTGAAAATCGACCCACAGCCTCCAATCGGCCGCTAAGTCCTTTCGAATGGGACTTTGCCCACTAAGTCATTTGTTTAAGGCACTTTACAACCCAACAAAACAGCGGTACGAACCTAAGCCCTTTCGATAAGGCACTTTACCCTAATTATGGGGGAGGGGTACCTCCAAAACTGGCAACTGGAAACTCGCAACTTGCGCCTGTAGGCCCGAAAGCTCGCAGCTCGGAGCTGGCAGCTCGAAGCTGATCCACCAACCCAAGCGCCGCCATAAGGAGGTACAAAGCTAAGTCGTTTCGATAAGGGACTTTGCAGGATAAAAGGGGGGAGGGAGCCCTTCACTATCCTCTACCCACTATCCCCTGCTCTTACGCCGTCGGCTTGTCTGGCGCATCGAGCCGCGCGTAGAAATCGACCAGAAACCGCCGCCCGTACTCATCCAGCAACTGCTGCACCCGCTCGGCCGACCCTGACCGCACGATGAGCCCAGCATGATGGTGCTTATGCAGCCGATAGACCACCTCCGGCGCGTCGTACGCCGCCGTATCCGGCCACTCCTGCCGAGCCAGACTGATGACGCTGCCGGAGTAGTCCTCCCGCAGCGGCGGCAAGCTGTACTCCTCGCCGCGCAGCGCGGCGACCTCGATCCGCGCCCACTCCACCCACGGGTTCAACCCCGTGGCAAATTCCACGGTCTCGGCGATATAGGCCCCACCCACCCGTGCCGCCGTCTCCAGAAAATAAAACTTCCCATCCGATTTTGCCTTGATGAACTCCGAGTGCGTCACTCCGGCCTTCATCCCCAGCGCCGCCAGCGTGTCCCGATGGATCACCTTCAACGCAGCCGCATCCTCCGACGCACGGTCCAGCGCCCGTGTGGTAAAGATCCCACCCTCGTGCATGGTCTGCATCGGAGGCTGCCCATACTTGTGCGGAGCGGCAAAC
>DASRLB010000551.1:0-3872 GCA_035648695.1 Acidobacteriaceae bacterium
CCTGCCAGCTCCTCCCACGGCAGCCGCTCGCGTTAACTCAACACTCACGACTCACAACTGTAAGAGTCCCAACCGTCTCCCGCAGATCCACAACTGCACGTTCTCATCGCTCATTTCAACCCAAAACTGGTAACGGGCAACTGAAAACTGGTAGCCCCAAGCTGGCAGCTCAAAATCGACCGCACTCGCCAAACCGTCCACCAAGCTCCTGCTTGCGATGACGGACTTAAACAAAAAGGCAGGTCGGAAATCCTCCTCCGACCTGCCTCCGTAGGGAATACGCTACTCCTTCACAACCTTTTCCAGATACTCCAGCGCCTTCGGGTCTTTCGATTGCCCCAGCCAGAAGATTGCCTCCCGCCGCGTCGCCGCGTCCTTCGACGTGCTCGCCACCTGGATCAGCTCCGGCACGGCCTGCTCCGCCGGCAGCCGCGAAAGCGCGAACACCGCCGACTTCCGCATCGCGGCATTCGGGTCGTTCTGGGCCGAATCGACCAGCGAGTGCGCAATGCGGGAGTCCTGAAGCCCGCCTTCGAACTTCCGCACGACCATCTGCGCCAGCCAGAACTGTGCCTGACTGCGCACCTTCGGCGCCGCGTCGTTCTTCGCGAGGTCCAGCAATTCATCCGTCGCGGGCTTCTTTCCCCCGCCCTTCACCAGCGTCAAATCGAACACCAGTTTCGCGCGAAACGCATCGTCCTTGTCGCTCTTCAGCAGTGCGGACACCGTGTCGAAACCCTCGCGGCCACGCTCGTTGGCCAGCCAGAACGCCGCCTTCTCGCGCACGTTCAGCGGATACTTCGCCACCGTAAACCCGCGCAGCGCAGGCAGCGCTTCCGGCGCGTTCTCCAGCGCGATCACCAGCAAGCCGCTCTCCAATGGCATGTGCGCACTCGACGCCACACCCGCATCGATCGCCGCCGCAATCGTCTTCACCGAGTCGCCGGGACGCACATCTGTCAGCCACACGAACGGCAGGCCGCCGCCATCGATCTCGCGGTCCGTCTCTTCGATCCGCACCTTCTGGATCGCTCCGCCATCGGCCCGCAGCAGCACATTTCCCCGCGCCGCCGAGTCACCCGCCTTCGGTTCCGACACAATCTCGTCGTGCCGCGGATTGCCTTCGAGATACGTCACCGAGTCGTCGTAGTTGGTCCGCAGCGCGTGCTGTAGCGGCACCGAATAGCCGATCCACGTCGGCGTCTTCACCGCCGCGATCTCCTCTTGCAGGTCCGCGCCGTTCCGCACGCTTACCTGCGCATTGGTCACCTTCGGCTGCTGCGCCGGAGCAGCCGCCACAACCGAAAGCACCGCCGCCACCGCACCCGCGCAAACACTCGCATTCATTCGCATAGCCGTCCTCCTATTTCACTATTTCAATAGCTCGAGCATGTAATCGGTCGCCGCCTGGTCATGCATCAGCGCCAGTTGCGACACGATGTCGCGCTTCAGGTTGAGGTCCTTCTCACCCCGCGCCAGCTCCACCAGCCGCGGTGCATCATGCGCCAGGAACAGCCCGTTGATGCACGCGCGCTTCACCTGACCATCGGTCGCGCCGCGGTAAATCTCGACCAGCGTCGGCCCGGCGTCCTTGCCGCGGTTCAGCGCCAGGATTTCAATCGCCTGACGCTGCATTTCCGGATTGCCCTTGGTCGTCGCAACCTCGGTCAAAATCGCCTGCGCCTGCGGGTCCTTGCTGCGGCTTAGAACGAACAGCGCCTGCCGCCGCATCTCGACCGGCTTGTCCGACTTCAACAGATCGCGCAGCAAAGGCAGCGCCTTCGCCGGGTCCTGCCGCATCAGCCCGTTCAACGCAAGGATCTTGATATCGTCCTCGGTCGTCGGGCGGTTCGAATAGAAACCTTTGCCGTTGGTCTCGGAAAACACTTGCCAATCTCCGGTGTTCAGGGCCCCCAACTCGACATTCAGTTTCGACAAGTCCATATTCTGCAACGCATCGGCCTTCGACAGTGCGACCAGGGCCGTCACATCGGTCACCGACCCGGCGCGCAGAAGGACGCACTCCCGGTTCCACGAGCTTGACGGCTGCTCCTTGCGCAGGCTGTCGCAGGTTGCGCGCGCCTCGTCTTTCCGGCCCAGCTTGTTCAGGCTGTACGCCTTCCAGTAGAGGCTCGCATCCTCGCGCTTGCCCTTCACCGCAGCCGCCCGATCGAACGCCGACACCGCGTCGGACCAGCGCTGCTCGTTCATCGCCTTATTGCCTTGCGCGTAGAGCGCCTCGTCCTGCGCGGCCGACTGGGTTTCATCGGGCGGACCGTTGTATGCCGCCGCCCGCGCTGCCGGAGCCAGCGACGCCCCAACAAAGAATGCTGCAAGAAGAAGAATGCGTGATGTTCGGTTCATAAAAATTCCTTTCGATCCAGGTCTGTTGATGTTGCGAAAACCTATTGCCCACCATGGGAGTTGTCGTTGTGGTGAAGAATGCGCAGGTCGAGCAGCACACCCCCCAGGTTCATCTGCAAGCGGAACGCATCCGGATTGCTCGCGTGCTCTTTCTGCTCCGCGTTCGGCTCGGCATCGAGCGAAATCAGCACCCGCCCCAGGTCGTCGATCACCGCCGCCGTCGCCATATCGCCGTGCCGCTCCGCGCTCTGGCGATACACCGCGTTTTCGAGCAGCAGCCGATGCACCTGCTCACGCGTCTCCGGCTGCAGCGGGCCTTCCGTGTGGCTCACTTCGGTCAGCACCCGCTCGGCCGTATCGAGATGCGTCGCCAGCGCCGGGTCTTCCGCAACCGCATCCGCAGGCCCGACCGTCAGCGGCCCGGGACGATGGTTGTACGGCTCCGCGGTCTTCTTGTGATGGTCCAACTCCGCAAGCAGCTTCTGGCTCCAGTTCTGGGGCGACACGGTCTCGTTCGCCACATTCTTCACCGGCCGTCCAACCGGCGACCACGGCGCCGTAACCACGGCCGCCAGCAAAACAACCGCAACGACGCTCACCGCCGCCGTCGCCCACACCCAGCCGCGCCCCGTTTTTTGAGGAGCATCCAGCACACCCAGCGACCCGCGAACCCGTTCCCAACTGCGGTCCATCGTGGCCTCGGAAACCACCGGCGCAGGGTCGCAGCAGAACACCCGCAGCGTCGCCGCAATCTCCTCCGACTCGGCCGCCAGTTCCGGATCACGCTCCAGCCGGCGGCGCATTTGCAACCGCTGCCACCGCGAAAGCTCGCCGAGGTGGTACGCAATCAAATCTTCTTCGCGAACAGTTTTCATCGCATCTCCTTTACCAGCGGCACAGACGTCCGGGGTTCCACGCGCAACGCCCGCCGCAGCTTTCCAACTGCGCGAAACACCGCTTGTTTGGCCGAATTCGCCGGCACACCCAGCGCCGCCGCAATTTCGCCGATGGGCTGGTCTTCCATGTGCCGCAGCACAAACGCCGTGCGCTCCATCGGCGTCAACTGCCGCATCGCGCGCTCCCGCAGATGCACCGCCTCTCCATCCAGCAGCGCCTGCTCCGGCCCGTGTTTGGATTTCGACGCAAACCTCTCGATGCCGAATTTGGTCTCCAGCGGCGCGGCGTTCCAGCTCGCCTCGCGGCTGCGGCGTTCGACGAGATTGAGAGCGCAATTCATGGCAATCCGATACACCCATGTGCCGAAACCGGCATTGTGCCGAAACTCCGGCAGCTTGTTATAAGCGCGCAGAAACGCTTCCTGCGCCGCTTCTTCCGCGTCCTGTTCATTTCCGGTAATCCGGAACGCGACGCGAAAAATCGTTGCGAAGTGACGCTCCATCAGGACGCGATACGCGTCGCGGTCGCCGCCAAGAACCTGGCGAATCGCCTGCTGGTCCACATCACCCATTCGCCCGATTAGACAAGAGGATGCCCCCGCGGTTAGGTCG
>DASRLB010000552.1:0-5893 GCA_035648695.1 Acidobacteriaceae bacterium
GATGATGAGTTCGATCCACGGGATGATGCCGAGGCGCTTGCGGTAGACCTTGGCCTGCGACTTCTCGCCCTTCTTTTTGACGCTGTATTTGGGCGTGCGGGCGAAGGCAGATTTGTGGCCGACCAGAGCTTCGAGGACGGCCTTGGTGTTGGTGATCGTAAGGCCGACGCCGAGCGCCATGAGGAACGGCAGATAAAGGAATGTTTTGTACCAGGTGCGCGGGAAGAGTTCCTTCTGGCTGACGAGGTAGAACGATGAGACGGACATCGTGCTCGCCATGAAGAGCGGCAGATCGATAAGCAGCATCTGTAGCGGGCCCTGCCAGGAGCGGATGATCATCGCCGGCATCAGCAGCACGCTGAGGACGATCATCAGCGGGTAACTGATGTTGGCGGTGAGGTGGTACCAGGCTTCCAGCTTGACGTGGAATGGAGCGTTGCTGCGCATGACCGAGGGCAGGATTTTTTTGCCGGTCTGGATGAGTCCCTTGGCCCAGCGGGCCTGCTGGGTTTTGAAGGCCGTCATTTCGATGGGGAGTTCGGCGGGGCACTCGACGTCTTGTAGATATTTAAATTTCCAGCCTTTGAGCTGCGCGCGGTAGCTGAGGTCGGTGTCCTCGGTGAGGGTGTCGTGCTGCCAGCCGCCGGCTTCGTCGATGGCTTCGCGACGCCACATGCCGGCGGTGCCGTTGAAGTTGAAGAAGACGCCTGCGCGGGAGCGGCCGCCATGCTCCAGCACGAAATGCCCGTCCAATAAGATGGCTTCGACCTGGGTGAGGAAGCTGTAGTTGCGGTTGAGGTGGGTCCAGCGGGTTTGGACCATGCCGATGCCTTCCTCGGCGAAGTGGTGGACGACGCTGTTCAGCCAGCTTGGCGGGGGGACGAAGTCGGCGTCGAAGATGGCGATGAGGTTGCCCTTGGCGACGTGGAGGCCTTCTTCGAGCGCTCCCGCTTTGTAGCCGTGGCGGTTGGTGCGATGGATGTAATGGATGGGCTGCGGGGCGAGGGTTTCGCTGCCGGCGGCGTAGCTGGCGACGATGGCGCGGGCGACGTCGACGGTTTCGTCGGTGGAGTCGTCGAGGAGCTGGATTTCGAAGCGGTCGCGCGGATAATCGAGGCGGCAGCAGGCTTCGATGAGGCGGTCGATGACGAACTGCTCGTTGTAGATGGGGAGCTGGATGGTGACGAAGGGCAACTGCTCTGCGGTGAAGTGCGCGGCGGGGCGCGTGGAGTGGGCTTCCTTTTTGCGGTTGCGGTAGTAGAGCCAGACGAGCTGATAGCGGTGAATTCCGTAGAACGCCAGGATGATCATGACGATGAAATACGGGACGAGCAGCGAGACGTCGAAGGCGTTCCAGCGATAAACGTTGCGGAATGTGTGGTCGGCGTAGTGGGTCTTCCAGTAGTGAGTGAGGCCTCGCGGAGAGGAGAGGAAGAGAGCCAGGGATTGGAGGGCGTTGAGCAGGGGTGGCTCCGGGGCGTGGGTACGGTTTGATTTTACGCGAGGGAGTTAGCGGATGAGACGATCTTTGTGGAGGCGGAGAAAATCAGTTGGCCGGAGAATCTGTACATACGCAACGGTCGTGTTGTAAAGATGGCCGAAGTGATTGCTGTCGCCCGTAACGAGGAATTCCACACTGGAAAAGATAGCGGTGGCAAGTATAGGCTGATCTTTTGGGGCAAGCGTAATGGTCTTGGGGATATAACGGATGTCCGCATCACTCACGAACTGCATACGCGCTAAAAGGGTCTCGAAGCTTTCGCGATGGCGAATCGTTTTGATGTTGCGCGAAACTTCGCCGACCGCGTACTGCGATGTTACCGGAGTCACGTGGTGGAGAGTCCAGAGATCCAGGAACTCAGAGTCGGGCTTATAGGAAGCGGAAAAGAGGACATTTGAGTCGAGGTAAACGCGGATCGACGTAAAATCAGGCACCCACGCGCTCCGGAGCCGGCCTCATGAGCGCGCGCCATTCCGCGGTCGTCGGCAGAGTGTCGCGGTGGTTGGGTTGAAGGCCGTTGATCTTGGCCGGGTCGATGCCTAGCTGAAGGACTTCAGGCAGGTTGGCGTCCCATTCTTCCTGAGTCATTGAATTGATGAGGATGAAATAGCAACGCTCTTCGTCGGACCAGACTTCCGGCTGATAAAGGTAGGCGGGACGGATCGATATGGCCCCGTCCTTCGCCGCGACGGTGAGCATCGAGCCGTCTTCCAAGCCAAATTGTTTGCGAAGCTTGGCGGGGAGAACGAGGGTACCGCGTTTGCCCATTTTGATGGTGGTGATATCCATCCGAACCTCTGAACCTCTGAATATCAGAATATCAGAAGTACTTAGACTGCGAGCGAAGTGGCATCTGCGATCTCGATAGGGAGGCTAATTATGGTAGGACGATGGTAGGATAAAAGTATGACAGACGTAATCGCAAAACGGCGAGTTAAGAAGAGCTACAGCATTTCGGTGGAAGCGGAGGGCTTCGTTCGGAAGGTGCGCAAGGCACGGAAGATTGCTTCCGATTCCGAGGCGCTGGATATGTTGTTGCGTGAGTTGATCGAAGTACATCGCAAGAGCGCGGTGGATGCGGCTTATAAGGCTTATTACGATTCGGCGAGCGATCAGGAACTTGAGGATGAGAAGTCCTGGGCAGAGTTTGGCACGGCGCAGATGGCGGAGCTCTCCCAGTGAACCGGGCTGCCCGGTTGCCACGACAAGGCGAAATTTGGTGGACGAACCTGCCGACTGATCCGCCGGAGAAGGGGAGGCGACCGGTAGTGATTGTTTCGACGGATGGACGCAATCAGCATCCTCGCTCGAACTCGGTACTGGTTGTTCCGCTCTCGACTTCAGTGCATCTTTTACGACCGGCTCACCTGTTGCTGAAGATGGGAGAGACGGGACTTGGCGCCGAGTCAGCGGCGCAGGCAGACAACATTACGACGGTGGTGAGGGAATCTTTGAGCGAGCCGAGGCCGGGGCAAAGGGCGTTGTCGCATACGAAGGTTTGTGAGCTGGCGAAGCTGGTGCGGTATGCGATGGGGTGTGAGTGATGAAGTCTCCCACTGGAGCAGTGTACGAGCCCCCTTGCAGGCGAAATAGCGGTCGGCGCGGGTGAGAACGGTCGCGCTCTGCGCGATACCCCACCCTTTCGCAAAAAGCGCGAAAGGATGGGCCACCCGGGTGTGCTGGCCTTTCCCGCTGACTTTTGTGCTGGCCCACCCATGCGCAAAGTGCGCGCATGAATGGGGCACCCCGGCGGAAAGTCTACGCAAGCGTGGAGTGAAAGAAGCGGATATTGCGGCGGCGATCAAAGAGGTTGGTTGAAGATGACGTAGTGAGGTCGTCTATTGCAGCAATCTTGGACTTTCCCAACCCGTGAGGAATTTCCATTCAGTGGCGAAACGGTCGCGCTAGTCTTGAAGCATGCCATAGAAATCATCGGCTCCAAGCCAGATTTCCTGCAAACTTTCCGGATCAATTATGAAGTTTTCTCTTACCGTAAATGCAATCAAGCGCACTTGATTCTTGGCGTCGAATTGCAAAATGAAACTCCCGTCGTCAAAGGCCTGATCTCCATCAGGAGCCCAGAGCAAATGAGCCGAATGAATTTTCTCGGATAGAGATGAGGCATTCATTCCGAAGAAATCTTCGCTGTCATCGTGCTCGACATAAAGTGCGCGATAGATTTTTTCCGCAATCTCACCAGCTTCCGAAGCTGCTACACGATCCGCAAGGTGAAGACCGCGTCCTGAGATACGGCGGCAGACTTCATCAAACGAGTTCGCCAATAGCGTGGCGTCCGGTGACTTTACACCGTACGAGCGGCCTTGAATGTGAATGACAAAAAATCCCAATGCCCGAAGGCTGAGTTCTTTGTATGCCTCGGTGAACTCCGACTCAACTGCAAACGTAGCTGGGTCACCGATCATCATTGGGCGCTCGCGGCTTGACTGATTAGTTCAGGAACATGGTGCGGTAGAGGGTGTCGCGTTGGACGGGTTTGAAGCCGGCGTCGCGGATGATGCGGCGGAGCTCTTCTTCGGTGGTGCAGTTGGAGGTGCCGGCGGCGCGGACTACGTTTTCTTCCAGCATCACCGAGCCGACATCGTTGCCGCCGAAGCGTAGGCCCATCTGGAGGACTTTTAGACCCTGGGTTACCCAGCTGCTTTGCACGTTGTCGATGTTGTCGAGGAACATGCGGCTGATGGCGAGGGTTTTGAGGTACTCGACGCTGGTGGCCTCGTCCCATCCGCGGCCGCCGAGGGCGGTGTTGCCCGGTTGGAAGCTCCAGGGGATGAAGGATGTGAAGCCGCCGGTTTCTTCCTGGAGATTGCGGACGACTTCGAAGTGGTTTACGCGCTGCTCCATGGTTTCGCCTACGCCGAACATCATGGTCGCGGTGGTTCTCATGCCGAGAGCGTGGGCCGTGCGATGAACGCTGACCCAATCTTCGGTGCGGCACTTGAGGCGGGCGATGCGCTTGCGGACTTCGTCGTCGAGGATTTCTGCGCCGCCGCCGGGGATGCTGTCGAGGCCGGCGTCGCGGAGGCGGGAGATCGTTTCTTCGAGAGAGATTTCGGAGTACTCGGCGATGGCGAGGATTTCAGAGGCCGAGAGGCAATGGAGCCAGATCGAGGGGAAGCGCTGCTTGATGCCGGTGAAGAGGCGCTCGAACCAGTCGATTTTTAGGTCGGGGTGGATGCCGCCTTGCATGAGGACGCCAGTGCCGCCCATTTCGAGGGTCTCGCGGATCTTGTCGTAGATGGTGTCGAAGTCGAGGATGTAGCCTTCGGCGGCCATCTTGCCCTTCAGCGGTCGATAGAAGGCGCAGAAGGTGCAGTACTCGGTGCAGAAGTTTGTGTAGTTGATGTTGCGGTCGATGATGTAGCTGACGACGCCCTCTGGGTGGAGGCGGCGGCGGACCGCATCGGCTTCCATGCCAATGCCGATCAGGTCGTCGGAGGCGAAGCAGTCGAGAGCTTGCTGGCGGGTGATTCCCATACGCTCCATTTTACGCTTGTGGCTGGGAGAGGAAAGCGCTCACGCAAAGTGCGCGAAGTTGGCCAAGTTTCGCGAAGTTTAAGTAGTGAGGGTGCGGGCGGCGGAGCGGGCGGCGTGGATTAGGTCGGGGAGGCCTACGCCGCGGTAGGAGTTGCCGAGGAGGTGGAGGCCGGGGATGGTTGCGACGATTTCGTCGAGTTGGGCCATGCGATCGAGGTGGCCGACTTCGTACTGCGGCAGACCGTGAGGCCAGCGGCGGACTTCGGTGTGAGTCGGTTCGGGGATGGGGCCGAGGATGTTGCGGAGTTGCGTGAGGGCGGCGTGCGTGATGGCTTCGTTCGATGCTTCGGCGAGGGCCGTTGCGGAGGCACCCCCAAAGAAGGCGCGCAGGATGCGGGCACCGGGTGGGGCGCGGTGGGGGAATTTCTGGTCGACGAAGGTGCAGGCGAGGAGTGGGGGATCGTGCGGCTGAGTAGAAGAAGCAGGTCCCTCGCTGCGCTCAGAATGGCATGTTTCTACACTTCCGTTTTGCGGGACGAGGAAGCCGAAGCCCGGGGGAATGGTGAAGGTGCCGGCAAGATTGTTCGGCCACGTCATGGTCGCGAGGATGGAGGAACTGGCCTCCGCAGGCAGCAGCGAACCGAACGAGTATCCGAGACCAGAATGCAGTAGATCTTTGGTGGCGCGTAGGGATGTGGCGATGACTATGCGGTCGAATTTCTCGATCGTGTCCCTGTCGGAGCGGGTTCGAAACGTAGTGACGAGTCCTCCCATGTAGGAACGGTCAGGCTTACCGACCAACACTGCCCAATCCATATCCTCCATGATGTGGGCTGGTGCATTCAGACGGATGCGTTCTGCCGGAAGCCTGTTGACGATGGCTTCGATGAGGGAGCC